>JAFKJY010000124.1 GCA_017305835.1 Hyphomicrobiales bacterium | reverse complement strand
CTTGTTGCCGCCCGACATGGTGGAAGCGCGCGCGGCCGGGCCGCCGACGCGGATGTTGTAGCGGCGGATCAGGTCGCGGGCGAAATCGGCCATGGCGCGGCGGCGCAGGAACGGCCCCGCGGCGAAGCCGGCGCGGTCCTCGCGGCCGGCATTGGCGTTCTCGGCAACGGTGGCGCCGAGCGCGAGGCCCATGCGCTGGCGGTCCTCGGGGATGTAGCTCATGCCGGCATGGCGGCGACCCGCCACGTCGAGCGCGGCGACGTCGCGGCCGGCGAGCAGGATGGTGCCGCCGGCGGGCTTCCTCAGCCCGGTCAGCGCCTGCACCAGCTCGGCCTGGCCGTTGCCGCTGACGCCGGCGATGCCGACGATCTCGCCGGCCCTGACCTCGAAGGACAGCGGGCCGACATGGCCGGCCCGGGAGGCGATGGTGAGGTTCGCGACCGACAGCACGACCGCGCCCGGCTCGCGCGGCTGCGGCTTCAATGGCGGCGGCAGGTCGCCGCCGATGATCTCGCGCGCGATGCGCTCCTTGGAGGTCCCGCCGAGCAGCCCCGACGAGATCAGCCGGCCGCCGCGCATGACGCTGACATGGTCGGCGATCTCCATCACCTCGTCGAGCTTGTGGGTGATGATGACGACCGATTTCCCGGCCGCCGCGAAGCTGCGCAGGATGGCGAACAGCCGGTCCTTCTCCTGCGGGGTGAGCACGGCCGTCGGCTCGTCGAGGATGAGCAGGCGCGCGTCGCGGTAGAGCATCTTCAGGATCTCGACCACCTGCCGCTGGCCGACGGCGAGCTGGCCGACGATGGCGTCGAGGTCGATCGCGATGCCGTGCTCGGAGAAGCCCTGCGCCAGCTTGCGCCGTGCGCCGGAAAAGTCGACGAAGCCGAAGCGCGAGATCGGCTCGGCGCAGAGCACGATGTTCTCCAGCACCGTCATTTCGTCCTGCAGCATGAAATGCTGGTGGACCATGCCGAGCCCGCTGGCGATCGCCTCCTGCGGCGAGGCCCAGCCCCGCGGTTCGCCGTCGATCTCGATGCGGCCGGCGTCGGGCTTCACCAGGCCGAACAGCACGTTCATCAGCGTCGACTTGCCGGCGCCGTTCTCGCCGACGATCGCATGGATGCCGCCGGCCTCGATGTCGATCGAGACGCCGTCGACGGCCGTGAGCGAGCCGAAGGTGACGCGGATGTCGTGAAGCGCGGCGTGCATCGGGCGTTTCTCGGGGTGCACGAGGGGCAGGCCGGCCGGTGGGCCGGCCTGCGACGCGTTGCTGCGAAGGACGGTCGCCTTACTTGGCGAACATCGGGTCCTGCAGCTTGAGCGAGCCGTCGGCGATGGTGGCCGCGACTTCGCGCATCTTGGCGGCGACGTCCGCGTGGTCGGCGATCAGGCACTTGCTGGCGGCGACGGAACCTTCGTCGAGCGCCACGGCGCCGACGCCGCCTTCCTTGATGCCGAGCGCCATGAAGACGCTGTCCTGGCCGGCGACGATCGCGTCGATCGCAGACTCAAGCGCGATGTCGACATGCTTGAGGCTCTGGTCGACGATCAGGCCAGGCGCGTCGGGGCAATGGTTCACGTCGACCGAGAAGACCTTGAAGTTCTTCTCCTTGGCCGCCTCGAACACGCCGAAGTCGCCGCCCGCCGTGGCGGTGTAGATGTAGTCGGCGCCGGCCGCGTTCATGGCGACCGCCTGCTCCTTGGCGCGGACAGGATCGGCGAAGGGGTTCTCGCCGCCGACCCAGCGGACGTCGACGCTGGCGTCCGGCTTCACCGACTTCACGCCCTGCGCGTAGCCGTCCGTGTAGCGGTGCAGGAAGGGGATATCGAGGGCCCCGACCACGCCCACCTTGTTCGACTGCGTCAGCATGCCGGCGGCGACGCCCATCAGGTAGCTCGCCTCGTATTCGCGGAACACGGCGCAATGGACGTTGGCCGGGCGGTTGTCGATGCACTGGTCGACGATCAGGAAGTCGATGTCGGGCGCGGTCGGCGCGACCTGGGCGATGATGTCGTTGAACTCGAAGCCGAGCACGACGACGACGCTGGCGCCTTCATTGATGGCCGCGTTGACGTTGTCGAGCCGCTCGGCTGCGGTCTTGCTCTCGTAGGTCTTGACGTCGGCGCCATGCTTCTTGCCGGCGGTCTCGATGCCGGTCTGGCCCATCTTGAGGAAGGCGTTGACGCCGATGGCGTCCGGCGAGACGTAGACGAACAGCTTGTCGGCCGCCTGCGCGGACGGCATCGAGGCGGCGAGCGCGAAGCCCGCGGCCGCCAGGCATGATTTCCAGTGAGCTTTCATGATGATCCCCTGTCGCTGCGTTGCGGCGCCCCGAAACGGCGGCGCCCGGTGATTGTCCTCCCGCCCGCGATCCCGGGGATACGTGCGGAAGGGCGAAGCCCGTCTTTTGACAAAGTCTGCGGTCGCTTTTAGCGTATGTCAATCCGACTTCGCATTTGTCTACATCGAGAGAACGGCTCATGGGCGACCGCCGCTTCGTTGCCGCCGGCGGCGCCGGCGAATTCTGGACCGAGGAGCGCTGCTTCATCACCGAACTGCACAATTGCGACGCCTCGCCCGAGGCCTCGCTGGCGGTCGCGCGGGTCGAGCCGGGCGTGACGACGCAACTCCACGCGCTCGACGGCGTCACCGAGCGCTATATCGTGCGGCGCGGCGAGGGGCTGCTGGAGGTGGACGGCGCGCGCCAGCCGATGAAGGCCGGCGACCAGTTCGTCATCCCGGCGGGTGCGGCGCAGCGCATCGCCAATACGGGACCAGACGACCTCGAATTCTACTGCCTTTGCACGCCGCGTTTCTTCCCCGCGAGCTACCGCGACCTCGAGGCCTAGCCGACTTGGCCGATGCGGCGTAGAACGCGCTCGGCATCCGTTTGGCGGGGAGGGGACATGACCAGTCTTAAGGGCAAGACGGCGCTGGTGACGGCGGCCGCGCAGGGGATCGGGCGCGCCAGCGCGCTCGCTTTCGCGCGGGCCGGCGCACGCGTCGTCGCGACCGACATCAACGAGGCGCTGCTCGGCGAGATGCGCGGGCAGGGCGGGATCGAGACGCGGCGGCTCGACGTGCTCGACGCCGCGGCGGTGACGGCGCTGGTCGGCGACGTCGGCACGGTCGACATCCTGTTCAACTGCGCCGGCGTGGTGCATTCCGGCTCGATCCTGGAGATGAAGGACGCGGACCTCGATTTCGCCTTCGACCTCAACGTCAGGGCGATGGTGCGCACCATCCGCGCCGTGCTGCCGGGCATGATCGCGGCCGGCGGCGGGGCGATCATCAACATGTCGTCGGTGGCCTCCAGCGTGAAGGGCGTGCCCAACCGCTTTGCCTACGGCACGACCAAGGCGGCGGTCATCGGGCTGACCAAGTCGGTCGCGGCCGATTTCGTCACGCAGGGGATCCGCTGCAACGCGATCTGCCCCGGCACGGTCGAGAGCCCGTCGCTGCAGGACCGGCTGCGGGCGACCGGCGATTTCGACGCCGCGCGAAAGGCCTTCATCGCGCGCCAGCCCATGGGCCGGCTGGGCACGCCGGAGGAGATCGCGGAGCTTGCCGTACATCTCGCCGGCGCGACCTACACCACCGGCCAGGCCTATGCCATCGACGGCGGCTGGACGATCTGAAAGCCCTTTGAGATTTATGTGTAACGCCGCGGGAAGGTGGAGATCGCGCGGGAGGCGCATTCGACGCCGGCGCGCAGCGCCTGAGCGACGTCCGTCCCCCGCGCCAGCGCGGCGAGAAACGCGGCGTTGAAGGTGTCGCCGGCGCCGACCGTGTCGACCACCTCGACCCTGGGCGCGGCGACGGCGAAGCGTCGGCCATCGGCTGCCGCGCGCGCGCCGGCCACGCCCTGCTTGACGACGAGCAGGCAGCCCGGCGCGAGGTCGCCGGCCAGCCGGTCGAAGGCCGCGTGAGGCGCGACGAGGCCCGTCACCCCCATCGCCTCCTCGTCGTTGAGGAGCGCGATGTCGGCGCGGGCGAGCCATGCCTGCATCAGGCTGCGCTTCTCCGCCGTCCAGCCGCTCGGGGGCCAGCCGGGATCGATCGCGGTGCGCCAGCCCTTTTCTTGCAACTCGCCGAGCAGGTCCGACGTGCCGGCCTCGATTTCGGGCATCAGGAAGCCGCCTGAGACGATGGCGAAGGCAGGCCCGGCGGGCGCTGCCGGGATCCGCGCGCGCAAATCGGAGAGCCGCGCGGTCTGGAGATGGCCGGGCGTGGTGAAGAAGGCGCGGTCGCCGCCCTTGTGGACGATGCCGACGGTGAGCGTGGTGTCGCAATCGTCTACGATCCAGTGGCAGCAGGCGGCGTCGAATCGCTCCCGCAGCCAGCCGCCGTTCGGGTCGTTGCCGGTCGAGGCGACGAAGAGATGCGGCACGCCGAGGCCGGTGAGCGCCAGCGCCGTATTGCCGGCCGAGCCGCCGGCGCGCATCTCGGAGCGCTCGACGACGATCTCGGTGCCGACCGCCGGCCAGCCATCGACCTCGCCCATGACGAGGTCGACATTGGCGTTTCCGAGGACGAGGAGGGGCGGGACGCTCATGTGGCGCGGTCAGCGGCGCGGCCGCGCCACAGGCGGCACGTAGTCGTCCAGCTCCGGCGCGGGGAAGCGGACGGTCGCGCCGGTCTCGGCCGAGCGGTAGAGGCCCATCAGCATCTCGATGACGGCGACGCCGTCGCGGAACGTCTCCAGAGGGGTCTCGCCCTTGCGGAAGGCTTCCACCATGTGACGGTTCTCGTCGGTGTAGCCGTAGACGCCGGCCTCGTCCTCCAGCACCGGCATAAGGCCCTGCTCGGCGTTCTGCTTCTCGACGAGGTCCTCGCCCTCGGAGCCAGTGACGGCGCGCGACATGAATACTTTCAAACCCGTGCCGAGCGAGTTGAATTCCATCGCATATTCGGGGCCGAGCAGCTCGAGCTGGATGCGCAGGCCGGCGCCGACATAGGCCCAGGACGTGCTCGCCTCGATCATCAGCTCGTGACCCGCCTCGTCCTCGAGATGGATCGTGGCGCGGGCGAAGTCCTCGGCCGGGCGGTTGCGGTAATCGACCTCGGCGCCGAAACGCGCCTTCAACTGGTCGGCATAATGCGGCCGCGTCCATTTGAGGTTGGCGACGGTGCCGTTGACGGCCGTCACGCGCACGGAATCGCGCGGTGCGCCGGGCTTGGTCAGGAGAAAGCGCGCGACCTCAACCGAATGGCACATCATGTCGGAGAGCACGCCGCCGCCCTGCTTCTCGCCCTGCCAGAACCACGGCTCATGCGGGCCGGAATGCTCCTCCGCCGCGCGGGCGAGATAGGGCCGGCCGGTGGTGGAGGCGCCGCGCCGCCAGATGATCTCCTTGCCGCGCGCCACCGGCGTGCAGAACACCTGGTTCTCCAGATAGCCGTGGTTGAGCCCCGCGTCCTCGGCCAGTCGCAGCATCTCGCGCGCCTCGGCCACGGTGCGTGCCAGCGGCTTCTCGCAGGCGACGGCGAAGACCTTGCTGCGGCCGTCCTTCACGGCGGCGTGGATCGCGCGCATCACGTCGAGGCGCGTGTCGTTGGGAGAACAGATCCAGACCGCGTCGACCTCGCCGGAGGCGAGCATGGCGTCGAGGCTGTCATAGGCGCGGCAGTCGCCGAGGCCGAGTTCGGCCGCCCGGCGCGCCAGCCGTTCGCGCTTCTCCGCGCTGCGGGACGTGACGCCGGTCACGTCGACATTGCGCACGCCGACCATGGCGCGCAGGTGGAACTCGGCGATGAAGCCGCTTCCCACGAAGCCCACGCGCAGCCTGTCCTTCGGCAGTTCCGGCATTTCCTGCTCCTGACTTCTTTTGCGCATGTCGTTGTCCCGAAACCGGTTTCCACTTTCGGGCGACATGCTCCGGCTAGCCGCGCGGGGCGGCCGTCGTTTCCCTGATCTTGAGCGTGGTCGGCATCAGCACCGGGCTGTCGGGCTTGCCCGTTCCGGCGAGGATGCCGAGCAGCAGCGTCATCGCCTCGCGGCCGATCTCGGCGCGCGGCTGGCTGACGGTGGTCAGCGGCGGGTAGAACGCCTCACTGAGATAGATGTCGTCGAAGCCGACGACCGAGACGTCGCCTGGCACTTCCTTGCCGAGCCGGCGCAGCTCGTGGATCGCGCCGAACGCCATCTCGTCGTTGGCCGCGAAGATCGCGGTGGGCGGCTCGCGCAGAGAGAACAGCCGGCGGCACGCCTCCTGCCCGCCGCGCAGCAGGTAGTCGCCGTGCTCCTCGTAGCTGGCGGGGACGGGAAGGCCGGCCTCCGCCATCGCCCGGCGGTAGCCTGCCCGCCGGCGCTTCGCCATGATCTCGGCGGCCGGCCCGCCGATATGGGCGATGCGGCGATGGCCGAGCGCCACGAGATGGGCGACGGCCCGGGCGGCGGCCCCCTCGTTGTCGATCTGCACATGCGGCAGGGCGGAGCCCTCGATCATCTCCAGCGCCACGACCACCGGCAGGTCGTCCGGCCATTCGCCGCCGGAGCCGGGCCGCGCCGGCAGCGTGCCGGTCATCAGGATCATGCCGTCGGCGTGGCCGTCGCGCAGCATGTCGAAATAGCTCGCCTCGCGGTCGGCATTGCCCTCGGTGTTGCCCATCAGCACGGCGTAGCCCGCCTCGCGGGCTGCCGCCTCCACGCCCTTCATGACCTCCAGGTAGAACGGGTTGCCGACGTCGCGCACGACCATCAGCACCGCCATCGAGCGGCGGGTGCGCAGGTTGCGGGCACTGACGTTGGGGCGGTAGTCGAGTTCGCTGGCGGCCTCGCGGATGCGGCTCAGCGTCGGCTCGGCGACGAGGCCGGTATCGGACAGCGCGCGCGAGACGGTCGCCGGCGACACGCCGAGGCGCTCGGCGATGTCCTTGATGCGCGGACGCTGGCTCATGTGACCCGGTTCATGCGCGCATGGCCTTGCCGCGGCCGTAGAAGAACATCAGCAGGATGAGGGTCGCGCCGAACACCATCTGCCGGCCGGATTCGTCGATGTGGACGGTGGTGAGGATGCTCTGCAGGATGGTGAGCAGCACCGCGCCGGCCATTGTGCCGGTATAGCCGCCCTTGCCGCCCGACAGCGGCGTGCCGCCGAACACGACCGCGATGATGGAGGGAAGCATGTACTGCTCGCCGACATTGGCGAAGGAGGAGCCGGAATAGCCGAGCAGGCAGATGCCGGCGATGGCCGCGAACACGCCCGACAGCACGAAGATGGCGATGCGGATCAGCCGCACCGGCACGCCGGCCATATAGGCGGCGTGCTCGTTGGAGCCGATCGCGTAGACGCGGTGGCCGAAGACGGTGCGGGTCAGCAGCAGCGCCATGACGACGCCGATCGCGATCCACAGCCAGATGATGCCGGGCAGGCCGAGCAGGAAAGGCTGCGAGACGAATTGCGACAGCGCCGGCGCGGCGCGGCCGGACGGGATGCCCTGGCGGATGACGACGAGCAGCCCTTGCAGCACGCCCAGCATGCCGAGCGTCATCACCAGCGGCGGGATGCGCAGCAGCGTCACGCCCAGCCCGTTGAACAGGCCGAACAGCGCGCCGGTGGCGACGCAGCCGAGGATGGCGAGCGGGATGCCGGAATCGGCGCCGCTCATCAGGTTGCCGGCGACGATGGCCGACAGCGACACGACGCCACCGACCGACAGGTCGATGCCCTCGCGGCCGCCGAGGATGACGAGGTTCTGGCCGGCCGCGACGATGCCCAGAAGGGCCGCGACGATCAGCAGCCTGAGGATCTGCTGCGGCGCGGCGAAGCCCGGCGACAGCCACTCGCCGAAGGCGAGCAGCACGACGATGAGGGCCAGCGCGACGACGAGGGGCTGGCGGACGAGGGCGCCGACATTCATGCCCTAGCCCTCCGCCCGACTACCACGCCGGCCATCAGCGCGATCAGGATTGCGAGGCCCTGCACGAGGTTCTGCCATTCCGACGGCGTGCCGACGAAATAGACCAGAGAGTTGATGAGGCCGATGATCAGGGCGCCGAACACCGAGCCGACCACGGTGCCGTAGCCGCCGGAAAGTGCGGTGCCGCCCAGCACGACCGCGGCGACCGAGTAGAGCGTCATCTTGCCGCCGACGAGCGGGTCGCCGCTGGCCGTGTCGCCGGTGACGCAGAAGGCGGCCAGCGCGGAGAACAGCCCGGTCATCACGTAGCCGCGCACGCGGATGGCGGTGACCGGCAGGCCGCTCTGGAAGGCGCGCTGGGCATCGTCGCCGACCGCGAGCAGGCGCATGACGAGGCGCGTGCGCGCCATCGCCCACAGGATCACGGCGAGCACGACGGCGACGTAGAAGACGAAGGGGATGTCGAGGAAGCGGCCGCCATAGGTGCGCCAGAAGGCGGCCGGGGCCGGCAGGCCGGCGACCGGCAGGATATAGAGCGCGATGCCGGTGAAGAAGATCGAGGTGGCGAAGGTGGCGACGATCGCCTGCAGGCGGAAGGTGGCGACCAGCAGGCCGTTGACGAGGCCGCAGGCGAGCCCGACGGCAAGGCCGACACCGATCGCGCCGAGGGCCGAGAAAGCCGTGCCGCCCATATATTGCATCAGTACGACGATGACGCAGTTGACAAGAGACACGATCGCGCCGACCGACAAGTCGATGTCGCCGGCATAAACGACGTAGGTCTGCGCGACGGCGAGCAGCATCAGCGCCAGATAGGTCTTCACCAGCCCGGTGATGCCGACGAGGCTGACGCTGCGCGGCTGGTAGAATCCGTTGAGCGCCAGCAGGACGGCGAGGATGAGGAGAGCCGGCAGGAAGGGGTAGCGCTCCATCCAGCGCCGGAAGCCGCCCGAAGAGGTTCGCGCCGCGCCCGCCATCAGGCCGCCTCGTAGGCTGCGCGGTAGAGGTTGAAGCGGGTGCGCTCGTCTCCGGCCAGTTCGCGGGTCACCTGGCCGCCGTTGAAGACGAGGATGCGGTCGGCATTGGCGAGCAGTTCGGCGTCCTCCGACGAATAGAGCACGATGCCGAGGCCTTCGGCCGCCAGCTTACGGATCAGCGAAAACAGGTCGTTCTTGGCCGAGAGGTCGACGCCCTTGGTCGGGTCGTCGAGCAGCAGCACGTCGGGCCGGTCGATCAGCCAGCGGGCGATGACGATCTTCTGCTGGTTGCCGCCCGAGAGCGAATTGATCGGGTGCGAGTAGCCGGCGAACCTGGTGTGCAGCGCCTCGACCGCCGGCCGCGCCTTCTCGCGCAGAGCGGCGGGGCGCGCCAGCACGAGGCGCTGGCGCAGATAGTGGATCGGCGTCAGGTTCTCGATGATCGGCCGGCCCTGGATGATGCCGTCGCGGCTGCGGTCGCCGGAGACGTAGGCGGCCCCGTGCAGGATCGCCGCGCGCGGCGAGCGGGCATCGAGGCGCTCGCCCTTCAACGTCACCTCGCCGGCGGAAACCGGGTGGGCGCCGAAGATGGCGCGCAGCACCGACGACTGGCCCTGGCCGTGCAGGCCGCCGAAGCCGACGATCTCGCCGCGCCGCACCTCGAAGCTGATGTCGGAATAGCCCGGCCCGGTGAGGCCGCGGACGGACAGCACCGGCTCGCCGGCTGCCTCTTCGGCGGCCGATGCGGCGGGCGCGGCCTGCGCTGCGCGGGCGGGCGGCTCGCCGACCATCTGGCCGATGACGGTCGCCTGGTCGGTGTCGGCAATGCGCGAGGTGGCGACCGTCTCGCCGTCGCGGATGACGGTGACGCGGTCGCCGATCGAGAAAATCTCGTCCATGCGGTGCGAGATGAACACCATCGCACGGCCCTCGGCCTTGAGGCCGCGCAGGATGTCGAAGAAACGCTCCACCTGGGCGCTGTCGAGCGCCGAGGTCGGCTCGTCGAAGATGAGGATGGGCGCTTCCGTTGCGAGCGCCTTCATGATCTCGACCAGTTGCCGCTGGTCGGCCCGCAGGTCGCCGACTGTCGCGTCGGCCGCAAAGCCGTCGCCGGCCACGCCGTCGAACAGGGCGATGTAGCGCGCGGCCCGCGCCGACAGCGCCTGCCGGTCGATGAACAGGCCGGCCTTCAGCGGCAGGTTGGTCAGGCAGATGTTCTCCTCGACCGTGCGGTGCGCGGCGAGGCTCAATTCCTGGTAGAAGATGCCGATGCCCAAGGCGCGGGCGCCCTGCGGCCCGGAGATGTGCACCGGGCGGCCGTCGAGCGTGATCTCGCCGGCATCCGGCCGGACGCTGCCGGCCGCGATCTTGCACAGCGTGCTCTTGCCCGAGCCGTTCGAGCCGATCAGGACGTGGACCTCGCCGGCCTCCACCTCGAGGTCGCCCCGGCGGAGCGCCAAGGTGGCGCCGTAAGCCTTGCTCACGCCGCTGAGCTTGAGTTTCGACATGCCACCCCCGGGGACCGGGCACGGGAGCGCGCAGACATGGTCCGCGCACTCCCGGCTCGGGAGGATCCTACTTGAAGAGCTTTTCGGCGTCTTCGATCGAGAGCTGCTCGGTGTAGGAGTAGTAGCCCGGCTTGCCGTCGAGCTGCTTGGCGGCGTCGGCGACGTTGGAACTGTCGATGAACGGGATCGGCAGGTACATGGCGTTCTTGTACTGGCCGGCCGTCGCGGGCTCCTTGAGCTCCTTCTTCTGGAGCATCAGCACGGCGACGTTGAGCGCCGACGCCATCACGCCGGGCGGGTTCACCGAGGCGCCGGAGTTCAGCTTGTCCTTGATCCACAGGTCGATGAAGTCCTTGCGGATCTCGCCGGTGGCGGCGATGCTGCCGGCCTTGCCCGCATCCATGATCGACTTCCAGGCGCCGGCGGCCATGCCGTCCTGCACCCACACGCCGTTGATGTCGGGATAGGTGGCAAGCAGGTTCTGCATGGCCTGCTGGCCCTGCGCCTGATCCCAGTTGGCGTTGACCTCGTTGACGACCTTGATGTCCGGATACTTCGAGAACACCGAGCGGTAGCCGGCGACGCGCATCTCGTTGGCCGGGTGGCCGGCGACACCGTTGATGGCGACCACGTTGCCCTTGCCGTTCAGCGTCTTGGCGAGCCATTCGGCGCCGGCGGCACCCCAGGCGGTCTGGTCGATGCCGACATAGAGCGCGTCGGGCGAGGAGACCTCGGCGTCGGTGGAGATCACCAGGATGCCGGCTTCCTTGGCCTGCGCGAAGACCGGGTCGAAGGCCGTCGGGCTGTTGGGGTTGATGATGATGGCGTTGACGCCTTCATTGATGAAGTTGCGGACGTGGGCGATCTGGCCCGGCACGTCGACATTGGCGCTCTGCACCACGACCTCGACGTTGACGCCCTTGGCCTTCCAGGCCTCGGCGGCGGCCTTGGCCTCGTCGATCATCTGGGTGCGCCATTCGGAGCCGACCCAGCCGTTGGACAGGCCGATCTTGAAATCCTCGGCGTTGGCGGAGAAGGCCGTGACGGCGATCGCCGCGACGGTCGAAAGTGCGATTGCGGTAAACTTGCTCACTTGAGGACCTCCCTAAGTTACCTCGACCCTACGAAATCATACGATGAAATCGATTTCAATGGCCATTTTGCGGAGTTAACGGCGCCGGTGCGGTGGCAACCGTGGCCGACCGCTCAGGCCGCGACGGTGCGGAAGCCGATATTGCCGGCCGAGCTGTCGGGCGTGTTCGAGGAGCGCGCGGCGTTGCGGTAGCGGTTGCAGTAGGAGGGGTGGCACAGATAGGAGCCGCCGCGCAGGCTGCGCTGGGAGCCGCGGTCGGGTCCATGCGGGTTCTCGCCCGGAGAGCGGGCGTAGTAGGTGGGGTCGAACCAGTCCCCGCACCATTCCCAGACATTGCCAATCATCTGCCACAGGCCGAGCCCGTTGGGCGCGTAGGTGCGCACCGGCGCGGTCGTCAGCCAGCCGTCGTCGAGGTCGTTGCGCGCGGGGAACACGCCCTGCCAGACGTTGCAGCGCCAGCCCCCGTCCTCGCCGAGCAGCGCGTCACCCCACGGATAGCGCCTGCCGGCGAGTCCGCCACGGGCGGCATATTCCCATTCCGCCTCTGTCGGCAGGCGGCGGCCCGCCCAGCGGCAATAGGCCTGCGCGTCATTCCAGCTCACATGCACCACGGGGTGGTCGCCGAGCCCGTCGAGGCCGCTCAGGCGCCCGTTCGGATGGCGCCAGTCGGCGCCGGCGACGCCCAGCCACCAGGGCGTCTGCGGCGGCTGGCCGACGATGTCGTCGTCCTCGGCCTGGAGCGCGAGGTGGAAGACGGCGGAATAGCCGAATTCCTCGGCCTCCGTGCGGTAGCCGGTCGCCTCGACGAAGCGGGCGAAGTCGGCATTGGTGACGCTGGTCGCGTCGATCGAGAAGGGCGACAGCCGCACCTCGTGGACCGGCCACTCGCCGTCGCCGGGATTGCCGTCGCCATTGGCGTCGCCCATGCGGAACGTACCGCCCGGCAGCACCGCCTGCTCGATCAGGTGGACACCGCCGCCAGCCGCGACGCGGGTCGCGGACAGTTCGGGGCGCGGTGCCGCGGCGGGCATGCAGCAATCGCTGGTCGTCGGCTTTTCGTTCATCGGTCCGGTTCCGTCTGAGCGCGGAGCATTTCCGCCTCGCGCCGTGCAGTCAACCGTGCCGGGCGTCGCACCTTCGGGTGCCCGACCGGAAAAGCGGCATTGCGCGGCGGGCCGCCGCCGTCCCATAAAGCCGGCCGGAACAGGTCGCCAGGGGGGTACGGCATGGGCATTTTCGAGGAACCCAAGATCGACTGCCATGCCCATGTGCTGGACCCCGCGCGGTTTCCCTATGGCAGCGACATCGCCTACAAGCCGGCCGGCCAGGAGATCGGCACGGCCGAACAGCTCGTGCAGGTGATGGACACCTACGGCGTGCGCCACCTGCTGCTGGTGCAGCCCAATTCGGGTTATGGCGGCGACAATCGCTGCATGCTCGACGCGATTTCCAGCCATCCCGGCCGCTTCAAGGGCGTGGCCATCGTCGATCTCGACGCGGACATGGGCACGCTGCGCGACCTCAAGGCGCGCGGCGTGGTCGGCATCGCCTTCAATCCCACCTTCCACGGGACCGACTATTATCACGGGGCGCGCGGGCTGATGGAGAAGCTCGCCGAGCTCGACATGTTCGTCCAGCTCCAGTGCGAGCACGACCAGTTCCTCGCCTTCGCGCCATGGATCGAGCAAATCCCGGTGCGGGTGATGATCGACCATTGCGGGCGGCCGACGCCGGAGGCGGGGCTCGCCCAGCCGGGCTTCGCCGCGCTGCTGCGGCTGGCCGACACGGGCCGCGTCTTCGTCAAGCTGTCGGGCTATCCGAAGTTCTCTCGCGATCCCTATCCGTTCGCGGACGCGTGGCCTTTCGTGACCGCGCTGCTCAAGGCGTTCACGCCGCAGCGCTGCATGTGGGCGTCGGACTGGCCCTATCTGCGCGCCACCGAGCGGCAGGATTACGGCCCGCTGGTGCGGCTCGCCGAGCGGCTGCTGCCGGACGCGGCCGCGCGCCGCGCCGTTTTGTGGGAGACGCCGCGGCGGCTGTTCGGCTTCGGCGCGGCGGACGGGGGCTGAGGCCAGCCGGGGCGGAGGGACGAGCCATGCTGACGCTGCGCCAGATCGAGGTCATCCGCGCCATCCTCGTCACCGGCACGATCGCCGGCGCGGCCAAGCTGCTCAACGTCTCGTCGCCCGGCATCAGCCGGCTGATGAAATACACCGAGGACATGCTCGGCGTGCGCCTGTTCAACCGTCGCCACGGCCGCTACGTGCCGACGCCCGAGGCGAGCAGCATCTTCGACCTGCTGGACAGCGTCTACCGCAAGGTCGAGGACCTGCAGTTCGCGATCGGCCGGCTGGAGCGGGGCGAGGGGCGCGAGCTGTCGGTCGCCTCGGTGCCGAGCATCGCCAACGTCATGGTGCCGCGCGCGCTGGAGCGGCTGCGCGGGCAGTTTCCCGAGCTCGCGATCGACATCAACATCCTGAAGATCGAGGAAGCGATCGACTATCTGCTGCTCGGCCGCGGCGAGGTGGTGGCCGTCAGCTCGCGGCTGGACCATGCGACGATCGACTTCGCGCCGCTGGCGGCGGGCCGGCTGGTCTGCATCGTGCCGGCGGAGAGCGAGCTGGCGCAGCGCATGTCGATCGCGCCGCGGGAGATCGCCGCGCATCCGCTGATCGGCATCGACCCCAACGATCCCTACGGCCGCGTCATGACCGAGATCTTCCGGCGCGAGGGGCTGAGCTACCGGATGGACATCAGGGCCCGCTTCGGCACGATGGTCGCGAGCCTCGTCGCGGCCGGGCTCGGGATCGCCATCATCGACGAGTTCACGATGGCGGGCGGCCGGACGCCGGGTGTGAAGTGTCTGGAGATCGACGCCGAGAGCGGGTTCCAGACCTATGCGGCCTATCGCAACGACGTGGCACTCTCGGTCTATGCCGAGGCTTTCATCGAGTTTCTACGCACCGAAATGACGCTGGCTGCCGGGCTTCCTCTGGATGCAGCGATGACCTCCAAAAAGTAACATGATGTTACGTATTCCCGCAATTTTGGTATTTGCGCTTCCGATTTGGCGGTGCATTGAATGAGCGACCAAATTGCCGGAAGCGCGCGACGGGTCGGCTGACCCGCCAGCGAGAGGCCGAAAAGGTCCGCGCACCGGCTTCGCGAGGGAGGTGGCCTTCGGGCCTCGGTCGACATGGCGCGGAAACCCGCCGTCACGGGCAGGACATCGATCATTCCGCTGGTCGGCCATCCCGTCGAACAGGTGAAGACGCCCGGGCCGATGAACCAGTGGTTCGCGGAACAGGGGATCGACGCGGTCGTGGTGCCGATGGACGTGCGGCCCGAGCGCGTGGCAGCCTTCTTCGACGTGCTGAAGGCGACCGAGAACTGCGTCGGCTGTACCATCACCATGCCGCACAAGCAGGCCGCTTTCGCGGCCTCCGACGAGGTGAGCGAGCGGGCGCGCCGCGCCAAGGCGGTGAACATCATCCGGCGCACACCATCGGGCAAGCTGGTCGGCGACATGACCGACGGGCTGGCGATGGTGGTGGCGCTGAAGCAGCGCGGGGTGGCTCTCGGCGGCCGCAACGTGCTGGTGATCGGCGCCGGCGGCGCCGGCACGGCGATCGCGCATGCGGTGGCGGAAGAAGGTGCGGCCTCCCTCGCCATCGTGGAGCAGGACCAGATGCGCCAGCGCGCGCTGATGGCGGACCTCGAGCGCTTCTATCCAGGGCTTGCGGTGTCGGACGCCGTGCGGCCGGGCCGCGCGATCGACATTGCCATCAACGCCACGCCCACCGGCATGGCGCCACACGATCCCTATCCCTATCCGCTCGAGATGCTGCCTGAGGCGACGGTGTTCGCCGACGCCATCACCCGGCCGGTGGTGACGCGCTGGCTCAACGAGGCGGGGCGCCGCGGCGCGCGCATCCAGACTGGCGAGGAGATGGCGCTGGCGCAGGTGCCGATCCTGCTCACCTATCTGCGCTTCATGGCGGAGGCGGCGGCGAGTCCGGCGCCGGAGGAAAGTGGTGGCGTGAAGCGCCGCAAGGCGGCAGCCCGATGAAGACCTCGATCGCCACCGTCTCGATCAGCGGCACCCTGCAGGAGAAGCTCGCCGCCATCTCGGCCGCCGGCTTCGACGGTGTCGAGATCTTCGAGAACGATTTCCTCACCTTCGACGGCTCGCCGCGCGAGGTGGGCCGGCTGGTGCGCGAGGCCGGGCTGGAGATCACCCTGTTCCAGCCTTTCCGCGATTTCGAGGGCATGCCCGAGCCGCAGCGGACGCGCACGTTCGACCGCGCCGAGCGCAAGTTCGACATCATGCAGGAGCTCGGCACCGACCTGATGCTGGTGTGCTCGAACGTCTCGCCGCTCAGCCTCGGCGGCATCGACCGCGCCGCCGACGATTTTCGCGAGCTGGGCGAGCGGGCGGCCAGGCGGGCCTTGCGCGTCGGCTACGAGGCGCTGGCCTGGGGCCGCCACATCAGCGACCACCGCGACGCATGGGAGATCGTGCGGCGGGCCGACCACCCGAACATCGGGCTGATCCTCGATTCCTTCCACACGCTGACGCGCGGCATCGACGTCAATTCGATCCGGGCGATCCCCGGCGACCGCATCTTCATCGTCCAGCTCGCCGACGCGCCGAAGATCGACATGGACGTGCTCTATCTCAGCCGGCATTTCCGCAACATGCCGGGCGAGGGCGACCTGCCGGTGGTCGACTTCATGCGCGCCGTCGCGGCCACCGGCTATGACGGGCCGCTGTCGCTGGAGATCTTCAACGACCAGTTCCGTGGCGGCTCGCCGGGCCTGATCTCGGTCGATGGAAAGCGCTCGCTCGTCTACCTGATGGACGAGGTGCGCCGGCGCGAGCCGCAGATCGCCATGAGCGTGCCCGCCATGCCGGCGCGCAGCCGCGCCGGAGGCGTCGCCTTCGTCGAGTTTTCGGCCAACGCGGCGGAAGCGCGGGACCTCGCCGCGCTGTTTCGCACGCTCGGCTTCCGGGCGTCTGCCCGCCACGTCTCGAAGGACGTGACGCTGTTCTCGCAGGGCGACATCCGCATCGTGCTCAACACCGAGCGCGAGGGGCTGGCGCATTCCTCCTTCCTCGTCCATGGCACGTCCGCCTATGCGATGGCGCTCAGGGTCGACGACGCGGGCGCGGCGTTCGAGCGGGCGAAGGCGCTGGGTGCCGAGCCGTTCGAGCAGGAAGTCGGGCCGGGCGAACTCGTCATCCCCGCCATCCGCGGCGTCGGCGGCGGGCTCGTCTACCTCATCGACGACAGGACCGAGCTCGGCCGGTTGTGGGAGATCGACTTCATGCCTCTCCCCGCCGCCGATGCGCCGCAGGACGCCGGCCTGACCCGCATCGACCACGTCGCGCAGACCATGCAGGGCGACGAGATGCTGAGCTGGCTGCTGTTCTACGCCGCCATCTTCGAGGTCTCGAAGACGCCGCTGCTCGACATCGCCGACCCGGCCGGGCTGGTGCGCAGCCAGGCGTTGGAGAGCCCGGACGGGGCGCTGCGGATCACCTTCAACGGTGCCGAGAACCACAAGACGCTGGCCGGCCATTTCATCGCCGAGAGCTTCGGCTCGGGCATCCAGCACCTGGCCTTCGCCACCGACGACATCTTCGCCACCGCCGCCGCGCTTCGAGCCAACGGCTTCGCCGCGCTGCAGATCCCGCGCAACTATTACGACGACATCGAGGCCCGCTTCGGCCTCGATCCCGAGCTCGCCGACCGGCTGCGGGAGGAGAACATCCTCTACGACCGCGAGGGCGATGGGGAGTACTTCCAGTTCTACAGCCCGAACTACGGCGAGGGTTTCTTCTTCGAGGTGGTGGAGCGCCGCAACGGCTATCGCGGCTTCGGCGCGCCCAACGCACCTTTCCGCATCGCCGCGCTCAAGCGGCACCTGAGACCGAAGGGCATGCCGAGGAAATGATGGAAAAGACAGTGCGGCGGAAGGACCGGAGCGCAGGTCGCGTGCGCGGCGCGCAGATGGGGGCGCTCGCATGAGCGGGCCTCGCGCGTTCATCCTCGGACACCCCGTGTCCCACTCGCGCTCGCCGATGCTGCACGGCTACTGGCTGAAGCGCTACGGCATCGACGGCAGCTACGAGCGGGCCGACGTGGCGCCGGCCGACCTGCCGACCTTCTTCGCCGGCTTTCGCGACAACTGGGTCGGCGGCAACGTCACCGTCCCGCACAAGCTCGCCGTCATGCCCTATCTCGACCGCATCGACGATGCGGCAGGCCGGATCGGCGCGGTCAACACGCTGTGGCTGGAAGACGGCAGGGTCGTCGGCGGCAACAGCGACTGGATCGGCTTCATCGGCAACCTGGACGAGCTGGCGCCCGGCTGGGACGGCGGTTCGGGCCGGGCGGTGATCCTCGGCGCCGGCGGGGCGACGCGCGCAGCCGTCTACGGGCTCCTCAAGCGCGGGATGGAGATCGCGCTGTGCAACCGCACCGTGGCGAAGGCGCAGGAGCTGGCCGACCATTTCGGCAAGGGCGTCACCGCGCACAGCCTCGACGAGCTTCCCGGGTTGATGAAGTCGGCGCGCCTGCTGGTCAACACGACGAGCCTCGGCATGGTCGGGCAGCCGCCGCTGGAGATCGACCTGTCGCGGCTCCCGGCGGATGCGATCGTCCACGACGTCGTCTACGTGCCGCTGGAGACGAACCTGCTCAAGGCCGCCAAGGCGCGCGGGCTGAGGACGGTCGACGGGCTGGGCATGCTGCTGCACCAGGCGGGCGAGGGGTTCCGCCACTGGTTCGGCCGCACGCCCGAGGTGACGGCGGAGCTGCGCAAGCTGCTCGCCGACGACATACGGGCCAAGACGCCGGGGGCGTGAGGCCCGATGGAAGGGGATTTGCGGGACGGCCGGCCGTCCCGCCGGACAGTTTTCATGCAGACGGCGCGAGCCGGATTCCAAGGGAGGACTAAGGAAATGCAGTCGAGAAGAACCATCCTGGCCACCGCGCTGACGGCGTCGGTGTTCGTCGCGGCGCCGTGGGCGGCCGCATGGGCCGCGGACGACGCGGTGCTCGTGCCGTGCGTATGCGAGCTGTCGGGCCCCGGCGCGGTCTCCGGCACGAACTACCGTGACGGCGCGCACATCGCCGTCGACGAGATCAACGCGGCCGGCGGCATACTGGGCAAGAAGATCGACATGCCCGACTACGACACGCAGACCGATCCGCAGACCTCGCGCGCGCTGGTCCAGAAGGCGATCGACGCCGGCGCCTATGCCATCATGGGCACGGTCTATTCGGGCTCGACGGTGGTCAACATGCTGGTCGCCCAGCAGGCCGGCATCCCGCAGTTCACCGGCGCCGAGGCGCCGAGCATCACCGAGAAGGGCAACGCCTACATCTTCCGCACGGCGTCGAGCTCGGCCAAGGGCGTTCCGGCCCTGACGGCCTATTTCAAGGACACGCTCAAGGTGAAGAAGATCGCCGTGGCGTGGGTCAACAACGAGTTCGGCAAGGGCGGGCACGACGTCTTCATCAACGAGATGAAGGGCGCCGGCATCGAGGTCGTGGCCGACGTGCCGAGCGAGCAGGGCCAGGCCGACTTCGCCGCCGACGTCTCCAAGATCAAGCAGTCGGGCGCGGAAGCCGCGTTCGTCTACGTCAACGAGGAAGAGTCCGCCCGCCTGCTGCGCGAGGCCAAGAAGCAGGGCCTGACCATCCCGCTGGTGGGCGAGGTGACGCTGACCGGCCAGAAGGTGATCGACCTCGCCGCCGGCGCGGCCGAGGGCGCGCTCGCCCATGTCGGCCTCGCGACCAGCGCGCCCGATCCGCTCATCCAGGAATTCGTGAAGAAGTTCCAGGACAAGTACAAGCGCGACACCGACCACAACGGCATCAAGGGCTATATCGGCGTCTACGCGATCAAGTACGTCACCGAAATGAACGGCAAGCTCGACAGCCAGGCGCTGGCCGACAAGCTGCACGGGCTGACGCTGAAGGTCGCCGACCATCCGGGCATGCTGCTCGACACGAGCTGGGACAAGAACGGCGAGCTGTCGCGGCCGAGCTTCATGACCCAGGTCAAGGACAACAAGCAGGTCGTCATCGGCATGGTGCCGGCCAACTGATCCTGCCTTCGGCACGGGTTCGCGGCGCCCGCTTCCAGCGGACGCCGCGCGCCGATAACGCATTGGAGCGGTTCGGGTTTTACTGAATCGGCAGAACCGCTCCATTTCATCGTTCAAGCCGCATTTCCGAACGCAAAACCGCTTCGCACTTTTTGCTGGAAATGCTCTTGGGGGCCGGGCGCCGATGTCGGAGTTCCTGCAAGTCGTGCTTTCCGGTCTGGCGACCGGATCGATCTACGCGCTGGCGGCGATCGGCTTCACGCTGGTCTGGCAGGCCGCGCAGACGGTGAACTTCGCGCAGGGCGAGTTCGTCATGCTGCCGGCCTTCTTCGTGCTGATCGCGCTGCACTGGCTCGGCTGGCCGCTGTGGGCGGCGCTGGCCTTCGGGTTGGTGATCTCGGTGCTGGTGCTCGGCTACCTGTTCAAGCGGCTGATCGTGCAGCCGATGCTGCCCAGCACGGGCCTGCCGCTCATCATCGCGACGATGGCGCTGAGCATCCTGCTCAAGGAGGGCGCCAAGCAGTTCTACGGGGCGGAGGCGCAGCCCTATCCGCCGCTGTTCCCGCAGACGACGATGTCGATCGGCGGCGCGATCGTGTCGATGCAGGACATCCTCAACCTCGTCGTCTCGCTGGCGGTGGTGGTGGCGCTGACCTTGTTCCTCAACCGCACGCGCACGGGCCGCTGCATCCAGGCGACGGCGCAGAACCCGCAGGTGGCCGAGATCCTCGGCGTCAACACGAGGCGGATGGTGCTCTACACCTTCCTGATCAACGCCGCACTCGCCGCGCTCGCCTCGATGCTGATCTCTCCCGTCTATCTCGCCAAGTTCTCCAATGGCGAGACGCTCGGCATCGTCGCCTTCATCGCGGCGATCGTCGGCGGCTTCAACCAGATCCGTGGCGCGCTGGTCGGCGGCCTGCTGATCGGTGTGCTCGACAATCTGACGGCGACCTACGTCACCGCGAGCTACCGCGCCGCGCTGCCGCTGGTGCTGCTCATCATCATCATCCTGTGGCGGCCGCAGGGGCTGCTCGGCACCTCTGAGGGCAGGCAGGTCTGATGCGCGCCTATCTGAAACCCGCCCTCCTGCTCGTCGGCCTCGCCGCGCTGATCGTCGCCCCGCTGGGGCAGGGCAACTACGTCATCTACCTGCTGTCGTCCTGGCTCATCTTCTCGATCGCCGCGATGGGGCTCAACCTGACGCTCGGCTATGCCGGCCAGATCTCGCTGGCGCAGGCCTCGTTCATGGCGATCGGCGCCTATTCGACGGCGATCCTGACGCTCGCCGGCTGGCCGTGGGTGGTGGGCATGCTGCTCGGCGTCGTGCTCTGCCTCGTCGTCGGGCTGCTGCTCGGCTTCCCGGCGCTGCGCGTCAAGGGGCACTTCCTCGCCTTCGTGACGCTCGCCTTCAATTCGCTCGTCTTCCTGGTCAGCCGCAACGAGGAGTGGCTGACCGGGGGTATTTACGGCCTATCGGGCATGCCGCGTCCGAGCGTGCTCGGCTTCGCCATGACGAAGAACCTGCCCTTCTACTATTTCACGCTGTTCGTCTTCGTCGTGTTCTGCGGCCTGTTCTACGGCATCGTGCGCTCGCCCTGGGGCCGCGCCTTCAAGGCGCTGCGCGAGAACCCGATCCGCGCCGAGAGCCTCGGCATCGACACGCGCCGGCTGACGCTGATGGCGTTCGCCATCGGCTCGGCCTGCGGCGGGCTCGCCGGCGCGCTGGTGACGCCGCTGGTGCAGTATATCGACCCGACCTCCTTCGCGCTCGGCCACTCGCTGCGCATCCTGCTGATGGTCGTGGTGGGCGGCGCGGGATATTTCTTCGGGCCGATCCTGGGCGCGGCGGTGGTCATCCTGATGCCGGAATTCCTGCGCTTCACCGAGGGCTACTACCTGATGATCTACGCGGTGCTGGTCATCGTGCTGATGATCTACTGCCCGTCGGGCCTGATCGGGCTCGGCCGCAAGCTGCGCGACCTCGTGCGGCGCAAGCCGGTCGATCGGGGCGACCTGAAGGCGGGAGCGCAGCTATGAGCGCGGCGAGCCCCGTCCTTTCGGTGCGCGACCTGTCCAAGACCTTCGGTGCGATCAAGGCGGTCGACGGCGTCTCGTTCGACGTGCGGCCGGGCGAGATCCTCGGGCTGATCGGGCCGAACGGGTCGGGCAAGTCGACGCTGTTCAACTGCATCCTCGGCCAGTTGAAGCCGGACACCGGCCACGTCGAGGTGAACGGGCGCGACGTTTCGGGCCGGCGCGCCTGCGATTTGAACAAGCTCGGCGTCGGCCGCACCTTCCAGCAGCTTTCCGTCTTCCCGCAGATGACTGTTCTCGACAACATCATCGTGGCCGGGCAGGAGCATCGCGGCACCATGCTCGGCCGCCTGTTCGGGGCGCCGGACGCGGGGCTCGCGGGGGAAGCGGACCGGATGATCGACTTCTTCCGGCTGACGCACCTGCGCGACCAGATGGCGGGCTCGCTCTCCTACGGGCAGCAGAAGCTGGTCGATGCGGCGATGGCCTTCATGGCCGGCCCCAGCCTCGTCCTGCTCGACGAGCCGGCGGGCGGCGTCAACCTGACCATGCTCGCCGGCCTGAAGGAGCGGCTTTCCACCTACAACCGGGAGCACGGGACGACCTTCGTGGTCATCGAGCACAACATGGAATTCGTGATGTCGCTGTGCAGCCGCATCATCGTGCTCGCCGAGGGGCGGGTGATCGCGGAAGGCGGGCCGGAGGAGATCCGCAGCAACCAGACCGTCATCGACGCCTATCTGGGAGGCTGACCGGATGCTCGAGCTCAAGGAGGTCTACGGCGGCTACGGCAAGATCACCATCCTCAACGGGGTGAGCTTTTCCATTCCGAAGGCCTCGATCACCACGATCATCGGCCCCAACGGGGCCGGCAAGTCGACCGTGTTCAAGGCGGTCTTCGGCCTGCTCAACATCCATTCCGGCCAGGTGCTGCTCGAAGGGCGCGACGTGACACGCCAGAGCCCGGCGCGGATGATCGGCCACGGCGTCACCTACGTCCCGCAGGGCCGCAACGTGATCCCGCAACTCTCCGTTCTGCACAATCTGGAGCTCGGCGGCGTCACCTCGCCGGACCAGCAGCGCGTGCGGGCCCGCATGGAAGAGGTGATGGACCAGTTCCCGATGTTGCGCCAGCATCGCGACCGCAAGGCGATCGAGCTTTCCGGCGGCCAGCAGAAGCAGCTCGAGATCGCGCGTGCCCTGCTGCTCGACCCGCAGCTCATGCTGATCGACGAGCCGTCGATCGGGCTGTCGCCCAACCTCGTGCAGGAGGTCTTTTCCACGCTGAAGCGCCTGCGCGACAACGGGGTGACCGTGCTGATGGTGGAGCAGAACGCCAAGGCCGCGCTCGCCATGTCGGATTACGGGCTGGTGCTGGAGCTCGGCCGCACCCGCATGCACGACCGCGCCGACAGGCTGCTGGCCGACCCGCGCGTCGGCCGCCTGTTCCTCGGCGGCCATATCGAGGAGGCGGGCGCCTGAGGCGGCTCAGCCCGCCTTCAGCGTGGCGCGCTCGACGAAGCCGGTGACGCCCTCGATATAGGCGTCGATGCCGATGCCGCGCTTGCGGTATTTGGCGCGCTTCACGTACCAGTCCTGCAGCAACGGCTTGACCAGCGCCGCGGCGAGCTGCGGCTCGGCGACCGCGAAGACGCCGGCCTGCGTGCCGCGTTCGAAGATGGCCGTCAGCTCGGCCTCGGCCAGCATCTCGGAATCGACCGCGGAGCGGCGGGCGGACGGCGGAAACGACTTCGCCTCCATGAAGGCGAAGACGAACCAGGGCTGCATCGCCTCGCTCAGCCGGACGTGGCTGGCGATCAGCCAGCGCAGGTGGGCGCGAGGGTCGGCCGCGACCTCCGCCGGCACCGCGGCGAGCAGCTCGCGCATCGTGTCGGCGACCTCGTCCAGCACCATCAGCAGCAGCGTCTCCTTGCTGTCGAAATAGGTGTAGAGGCCTCCCATGCTCAGCCCGGAGGCCTCGGCCAGCTCGCGCAGGGATGTGGCGTGGAAGCCCTGACGATTGGAGAGCTTGAGGAAGGCGGTGACGATGCGCGACAGGTTGGCGACGACCAGCGCCGGCTTGCGAACCTTGATGCGCTCGCGATGGCGCTCGACGATGCGGCCGCACAGCTCTTCGGTGGTGTATGTCCGGCCGGGAACGGCCTCGATCTTCGCCAAGCGCATCCTCCTTCGGCAAAGGCAGCCATGGCCGCGTCCTGCTCTAGCGAGCGCCATCGCCCGTGGCAACCGCGCAGGGACAGCTTGACAGATGCGCGCGCCGGCGCA
>JAFKJY010000123.1 GCA_017305835.1 Hyphomicrobiales bacterium | reverse complement strand
CGTATCTTCGCAATCGTCTCCACGACCAACATCCAAAACAAATGCCTCCGATCAAACCGGAGGCAGTGTGAAACACCTGCCGTTACAGGGGTCCCTTTTGGATGCCGATCACCCCTGAAACGGGGTCCTTATTCCACGCCGAAACACACAGGGACATTCATGTTTCTCGTCGGTGTCAGTCTGGTGCTCGCTCATCATGACACCATTCGCGTAAGGGCTTTCATTCGCCGCCTGCTGACGATCGCCCTATGCGCGGCGGCCATTACCGTCGTCACCTGGTTCGCTTTCCCCGAGAGCTTCATCTATTTCGGAATCCTCCACGCGATCGCAGCGGCTACGCTTCTCGGCATGCTGTTTCTGCGCGCCAACATTCTGGTGTGTTTGGCCGCCGTAGTGATTGTGTTGAGCCTGCCTCTCTTCCTGGACCTGTCTGAATTCAATACGCGCTGGCTAGCCTGGACGGGATTTGCAGAACGCCCCCCTCCAAGCAATGATTTCGTTCCTATTTTCCCATGGGTCGGCGTCACGCTTCTTGGCATGGCAAGCGCCAAACTGTTCTTACTCCGCCATGATCAAAATTCCCCCGCTGACGCCCCGGTTCAAGGCTCGCTTGTCAGGCTATTGATCTGGATGGGACATTGGAGCTTGCTGATCTACCTCGTACACCAGCCGATCCTCCTCAGTATCATCGTTCCGTTGTCGCGGATGGTCTCCGCCCAAGGCTGAGATGACCTCAGTCTCCTCTGGGCAATCAGGGCTGACCGCAAATTTGTTCAGCAGACAGGATCTGGATGACGCCGCGCCGAGAGCGATCTCGGCTGTCCAAAGGGACGACTTTTTCAATGAGAGGGCAGAGGTGGCATTTCGCCTTCGCCGGGCCGCCAGATCCAGGCGCCAAGCTCGGGTCGCAATGCGATCAAATCGCGAAGCGCTTCCTCATAGTATTCATCGGCGGAGGGAGGAACGATATAGAACGCGAGCGGCAGAGGCTCACGCTGCAACACTGCCGCCGCCGTAGGCTTATCTGCAGAGAGGTTGTACCTTAGCCCCTTGACACTCCGCTCATTCACCTTCGCCAATGCATCGATCAGCTTTTTCTCATAAGCAGATTCATAAGGCACCCAGTTCTCCGCCACCACCATCAACCCCAGTTCCTCGACGTTCGCCAGCCCCACCGGCGAAAGCCCGAAAGTAGCGATCATCATGAGGTGGGAAGCGTTGTCGGCACCCCACAGGGCCAGCTCGTTCTCATATCTCGACTGAAGCCGACGATGAAGTCCTTCATCCAGTATGAACGGGAAGTCGGGCATATGCTTGACTATCAGTCGGTGACCAGTACGGGCAGGCAATACTTCCTTGACCTCACCGAGCAGGATCATCAGTTTCCGCGGCCCGCTCCTTGGCGGCAATGCAGGCGCCAGCGCCACGGCCCGCCGCTGCTCTATCGCCGCCTTGTCCGATGCGCGAAACGGTTCAGGCACGAACAGCACTTCGTTCAGCATGCCGCCCTTTACCGTCATCTGCTGTGCAGCCTCGAGCAAATGCCAGCGAATGTTCCACCAATGACGCTTGCCCGCCCATCGTGAGGTCCAGGCCGTCAATTCAGCCCGATGCCAGAGATAGTGAAGCAGGCTGCGCAGCGACAATTTCTTCGTGTCGCCGGCCACGCTATCCGCGCCGTTCCCCCCAACGACAGGCATTGCGCGTGCCCCCACCCTCGTCAGACTGAAACCGACCTTAAGCGCCGACAGGCCGCTCTCGGGATCCACCTGGATGGCACTGCCCAAAAGCACACCGAGCCCGGACAATTCGTCGGGCGCATCATAAGACGGACAGGCCGCGTCATGTTCGCTTCCCGACAGCGGCATCCGTTTGACGATATACTGATCGCCGACCTGTGCGATGTACATCGCAAGTCCCGGCTCTCTGCACAGGCACAGCGGCCGGATACGATGCCGATACGCTTTGGCAAGCGCGTCGGGCAGATCAGCGGACGTTTCCTCGATAACCCGGTCAGCAAGTCTGAAACGTCGCATCGCCTCCATTGCTCCGGACGCCGCCGCATCCCTTGGCTTCCATTGATTCACGGATTTCAAATTGTTGCAACCCGCAAGGATCGGTGCAGAAACGAGGGTACATTCGCGCTCCACCGCAGCCAACAAGCCGGCTGCGTTGCAGTTCGGGCATCTCCCTTCGGGATCGGGCTGCGAGTTTCGCTTTAGACCGGCATACGACCAGTCTTAGGCGCTTGGGCGGTTATCGGTGAGGCACCGGCGCACGGCGCGCGGCGCCGGTGCTTCTCCGGCACGGGTCGCTGCCTGCAGAGGTAGCGGGGGGGCCGGTTGCCGGTGGCGGGTGAAGGACCGGGAGAGAGGCTCCCGGTGCCCGTCGCGGAGCAAGTCCATGACCCAGACGGAAATCCAGGCGCCAACGCGAATCATGCCCAACGGCTACAAGGTCGACGTCAGTCGCGGCCAGCGCATCGGCCGCGTGTCGTCGGAATGGTTCAACCGGCCAGACGACGAACGTTACCTGTCCCTCACCGATCTCCACAACTCGGTGAAAAGGCGATCAGCACGAAGCAAGACCCGCATCGTGGAAAGCGAGGCGATCCGCGTCGAAGCCTCTCGCGACGATCCCGAGCGGCTGACATTGATGCTGCCCGATACTCACGCGCCGGTCGCGCCGACGCATTGGAGTTTCGGGCAGCTCGCCAGTCTGGTCGGCGCGCCGGCGACCTATCTGCGTCAGCTTCCGGCCGCGCTCGCAGGCATCAATCTGCAATATGGCCTTTCCACGCACCGCGCCGAGCAGGTGAAGACGCTGGAAATCGAGAACGGCCGTCTCGAGCTTCGAGCAGTAACGGGGCCAGATTACGGGAGAATTTTCGACCACGAACTCGTAGAAGCCGTGCAGAAGATCGCCGGCAACGGTACCGGTGACACCCGCTGGAAGGTGCCGGGCGTGCTCGATTGGTCGACCCACATCTACAACCCAAACGTCGATATTTCGAAGGACACGACGACGCTCTATGCCTCCGACCGCGACATCTTTGTATTCCTGGTCGACGATCTCAACCCGATCGAAGCCGGTCGGCTGCCGAATGGCGAACCCGATTTGTATTTCCGCGGATTTTACGCCTGGAACAGCGAGGTGGGCTCGAAAACCCTTGGAATTGCGAGCTTTTACCTACGGGCAGTATGCTGCAACAGGAATCTCTGGGGCGTCGAGGATTTCCAGGAAATCACCATCCGGCACTCCAAATATGCCGCATCTCGCTTTGCGCTCGAAGCCGAGCCGGCGCTGATCCAATTCGCTGAATCGTCGCCCATGCCCTTTATTAACGGCATCAAGGCAGCGCGGGAACGGATCGTCGCGCGAGACGATGACGATCGAACCAGTTTCCTGCGCAAGCGTGGCTTCTCGAAGGGCGAAACCACGAAGATCATTGATGCCGTGCTCACCGACGAAGGCCATCCGCCAGCGTCGGTCTTCGATTTCGTACAGGGTATCACACGGGTCGCTCGCGACAAGCAGCATCAGGATGTCCGGCTCGAGCTGGAAGGCAAGGCAAAGAAGCTTCTCGATCTCGTCCACTGATCCTGCCCTGACAGCGATCTCGCACATCGCACTGTGCGGCTTTCGATCACCACTGCAAGGCGCCGTCCTCCTAGCCAGGAGGGCGGCGCTTTTCATCATGATGGGCTGCGAGATCGAAGGTGGTCTTTCGGTCACCCGTTGTGGAGCTCAACCCATGCACGATACCGCCAAAACCCCAATGCCGCTGCTGACACCTGATCTGCGCGATCAACTTCTCGCCAATGGCCGCCAGAGCGGCCGCGACCATGTGCCGGTGGTCAAGTTCTTCAATCCAGTCGGCGTCGGCACCTGGCTCGCGACCGAGCTCGACGCAGACAACGACACTTGCTTCGGCTTATGTTGAACTCGACATAAGCCGAACTATGTCGAGCAGGCGATTGTTGAGCGAGCAATCCGGCCTGGCTTTTTGGCGGCGCCAGAGGCCGGATCACTTCACATAACTATGTGGCTCGCGCAGGCTTGCTTGGACTCTCGCGGGATGCAGGCTGGATCGACTCGGCGGCTCCGATCTTGGGTGTGATCTCGACGGTGCCACGGATAGCAGCCGATATCGTGCAGCCCTCGGCCACCTCGCGCCCGATGTCCGGCAAGTCGGCTTCGTCGATCTTCTCCAATCCTTCGACGACGCCCTCAAGATGTGACGACAGGATGCGTATTCCGGCGGAGCCTTTCTCCGCCGTGACCGTAGCCGACACGATGACCCTGCTAGCGCTGCCGCCGCGCCGTCCGATCACGGAGCGAAGACCAATGCCGAAGCAGGTCGCATGTGACGCTGCAAGCAGTTCCTCCGGTGTGGTCTTCCCGGGCGGCTCGCCAAGCGTGCTTGGGAACCTGATCGGCACAACGAATGCGCCGCTCGCCGCGACGACCTCGCCGCTGCCATGCATCACATCGCCGGTCCATCGGACCTCGGCACTTCTCGAAAACGTGGCCATAGCGGCCTCCTTCTACTGCTGAGCGGGTTTGCCTCCTGCATTGTCGTCTGCACTTCGAAATCAAAACCGGGTCGTCAGGTCGACCAGCCACGAAGGCGCCGACCGGACCATGGCGGCTTCGAGAACCTTGTCGAAACCCGTCAGCACGAGAACTCCCGCAGCGAACAGCAGCGCCCCGAGTGCTGCCTTCATGCCGGAGCCCGCCGACAGCATGCGTCCGCGCCACCGGAGGATGGCTTCCCCAGACAGGAGGCCAAGCGCGAGTAGCGGCATTGCCGATCCAAGACCGAACGCGCCCATCGTGAGCGCCGAATGCCCGAGATCTTCACCTCGCGCCGCCAGGATCATCGCAGTGCCGAGCGTCGGCCCCACGCATGGCGCCCAGACTGCTCCGAGCAGGAGCCCGAGACCGAACTGTCCCGAAACACCCTTCCGCGAAAAGCCGCCGAACTGCCGTTCGGTCCAGTCGGATACAGGTCCCGCAGCCGTCGCGAGGTTGGCCTGGAACCGCGTAATGAGCAGAACAAGACCAAGACCCGCCAGCAACACCCCGCCGATCGCGCGGAAGAAGGTCCCGTCAAGCCCGATTGAGAAACCGACCGTGGAAACGAACATGCCGATCGCGACGAAAGAGACAGCCAGGCCTGCCGCCAGCGCGACAGGACCCAGTCTGTGCTCCGAGACAGCCGCTCCGAGCACGACGGGCACGAGGGGAAGTACGCAGGGCGACAGGATCGACAGGACGCCTGCGAGAAACGCCAGCGCTATTGTCATCACAACGCCATGGAGAGGAGTTCCCGGAGCGCGTCCGGCCGGGTCTCGCCCACCGCGCGCGCGACTTCCTTGCTGCCTTTGAAGACGACCATCGTGCTCTGGTGCTGGACATCGAACACGCGGCGAATGTCGGGCTGGGTGTCGAAATCGACATCCAACCATAGCATCCCGGCCAGTTCGGGCGAGGCCAGAAGGTCAGGCAGGACACGCTTCTGCGCCCGGCAGGTTCCGCACCACGGCGCGGTGACATGGACGAGGATCGGCCTGCCTTCCGCCTGCGCCTTCTCGAAAGCATCGGCGCTGAAGGGCGTTAGTTCGGTGGACTGGGCAGGAAGCGGGAGTGCGAGAACAGCCACGACTGCAAGGAATACTCGTCGATTCATCTTGATGCGATTCCTTCCGCTCAAGCCGGCTGTGCTGCGAGGTCCGGGGCGAAATGGTCGAAGAGCATATCCGCCTCCTCCCTTGCTGCCTCCGGTGCCGTGATCAGGAGATGAACCTCGTCATTGGCGACCGACAGGTCGAAGCGCAGGAAGGCGCAGCATTCGCGCTCCTTGCGGACCATCTCGCGAACGTCCTCTACCGCTTCCGGCCCGTAGACGAGATAGAGGGTAAGTGGCGAGCGCATCGACTTCCGGAGATGCCGCTCGGCGATGCCTCTGATCCACGTGGCGCGGCTCTTGAAGTCGTCCCCCTGGAGCGTGCAGGCGATTGCCTCTTCCGTGTTTTCGTTCGTCTTTGATGACGAAGGCGCGCACCCGCCGGCGGACACGTGCCGGCCGGCGGCCGGGGGTGCCGTGCTCTCACGGCGTCGCAGCATATACCAGGCGAGCGCTCCCGCACCGGCTGCGACGGCGATGCCTGCCGCGCCGCCGACATAGGCCGCTCCACCCGCGGCCGCGAACATGCTGAGGCCGGCGGCAAGAGGAAGCGCGCAGCAGGCCGCGCAGGCACCTCCAAGCGCCAGCGCTGCGGTCATAGGTCTCATGGTCGGTTCTCCGGTCTTGATTGATCGATGGCCGGAAGCTACTTCCTCAAGTAACTTGAGGAGCAAGAGCGAATGCGACACGAAAAGGTGAAGGCTCGGAGCTTGAGCATTGGCGAACTTGCCGAGCGCACAGGATGCTCGGTCCCGACCATCCGCTTTTACGAGGAGATCGGCCTCATCCCGAAGGCCGCCCGCACTGATGGCGGCAGACGGACCTACGCGGATTCGGACGCGAAACTCCTGACGTTCATCCGCCGCTGCCGGGACTTCGGCTTTCCGGTTGAACAGGTGCGCGATCTCGTGATCCTGTCGACAAGCAGCGACCGTAACTGCTTCGAGGCACGCGATCTCGCCAGCGGCCATCTCGACAGCGTCCGGGAGAAGATCGCGGAGATGAAAGCGCTGGAGCGCAGCCTTGTGGCATTCGTTGAACGTTGCGACATCGAGTGCGCCGGCGGGCCTGCTGCCGAATGCGTCATCCTCGAGGATCTTGCCGAAGGCGACCGTGGCTGTCGGTGCTGAGCACTCAGGCGGTATGTTCGGCCGCCGAACGACCGACGAACGGCATGATGCGGATGTAGACCTGTTCTGAAAGCAGCTCCACCAGCGTCTGTGTGACGATGACGGCCAGAAGCACAGGAACCGCTCCCGGCACGGCGAGCGCCAGCGGCATGACGACCAGCGAGTTACGGGTGGCACTCGAGAATGCCACCGAGCGCGAGGCCGCTACTCCAAGCCTGATTGCGCGTGCCGTGAACCACCCGAGGACGGGAGCAATGATCGCGAAGGCTACATAGAGAGGAAGAACCGCCAACGCATGGTCAACCGCGCTCCCCAGCAGCGGCATCATCGCGGCGACCACAAGGAAAAGCACCAGGGCCGTCGAAGGCACGGGCAGCAGCCCGAGTACATCGGCGATCCGGCTTCCAACGCTGTTGCGGGAGGACCAGAACTGGACCAGCGCCGCGAGCACGAGCGGCACGGCGATGAGCCAGACGAAAGCGTGCAGGAAGGGGCCGACGCTGACCAGTTCGGAAGCCTCAGCACCCAGGAACGCAGCAAGGTAGAACGGCAGCAGCGCCATCTGCGCGACGAGCAGCAGCGGCGTGGCCGCAAGCAGGAGCCGTGCGTCAGCGCGTCCGAGTTGGGAGAAAGTTATGACGTAGTCGATGCACGGCGTCAGCAGCACCATCAGCATGCCCAGCCGCACCATGGGGTCGGCAGGTGCGAATTGAAGCAGCAGGAACACGAGGAACGGTAGGACAACGAAGTTCGACACGAGCAGCGCGGCCAAGAAGCGGACATCTCGGAACGCCTTGCCGATGTCGCGAAGCGGAACTTGCAGGAAGGTCACGAAGAGCATCAGCGCGAGTGCCGGATTGACGAGCGCTTCAAGTCGCTCTGTCCCCGCAACCGCCCATGCCACGGCTGCGCCTATTACGACGCTGGCAAAATAGATTCCGACCTGATGCCGTTCGAGGAACTCCCGCAACATCTGCTCCGTTCGATTGCAACATTGTCAGGTGTCGACCGCACCTCGCATGGGCGACCCTTAGCAAACACGGCATCCTTTGTCGTCCATAACACCCGCGCGGTGAATCAAGACCTCAAGCAGACTTAGCTCAACCTAGCCGGCATGCTCCCGCTGTCTGACAACGGAGGAGCATGACAATGGTTGATAAGGCAGCACAAGGATGTTCTGCGGAGGGTGGCAACAGGCAATCCTGGCCGCTGGTCATGGAGTTCCTGGACTATTTGCGCAAGGCCGGCATAGCACCGGGATACCTTCAGGAGTTCCCCGGACCCGTAAAGCACCTGCTTGTCTGGCTGGACAAGAACGGCATAGGGCTTGATGCGGTCGATGGCGATGTCGTGCGCCAGTTCCTGACACATAGCTGCGATTGTCCGCGACCGCCCGGCGAGCGCTATCAAACGCGCCACATGCACAAGCCGGTGTTCAAGGGACGCATCTTCTACTTCATGCAGTTCCTGGAAGAAAGCGGCCGGATCGAAAACCCTTCCTCGCTGGATGAAGGATTCCGGCGCTTGAGCGACTTCATCGCCTACCTCGGTGAACAGCGCTACTCGCCGACCACCATGAAGGCTTACGAATTTTGCTGCCGCCACTTCGTGATCTGGCTTCATCAACACCGCATACCGCTGGCCGCGATCGACGAAAGCGTCCTATTGCCGCCCTCTGCAAACACCGGGAGGTCACCTTTCCCTCGGTCGCGGCGGCTTCATCCTCCACTACGGCTACGGCGCCATGCTTTCCGGCTATGACTGCGACGCGATCAAGGCTCAATCTAATGCCGCCGGCCTCCCGGTTATCGACAGCCGGTGTGTCGCGTTCGATGTCGTGGTGCAACTGACGCTGGGCGGCCCGCTGGTAGCCGTCGGCCGTGCGCCCGAGCCGGCACCCTGGCACGGCCTCTCCTATGCGCCGTTGCACGCGGTCGCACGCTACGCTGCCGCCGGCGCCGAGATCTGGAACATCCCCGAAGTCGAAACGTTGCCCGCGCCAGCCGAACGGAGGACCGGGCCATGAGCAGCCGGCCTCTCCTGCAACTCTATACCACTTTTGCCGAGTTCGAGGCCCCGCATGAGCGGCACGATCGCACGCGCAGCACCAGCAAGACCGTCACAGTGGATCGCCAGGCACTCGTCCACATCCTCATGGACCATGCCCGCATGCTTGAGGCGTTGCGCAAGGCCGGTCGGGTCGATGTCGCCGAACCGCATTGAGGTCAGCGGCCTGCGCCGGCGCGGCGCGGCGAGAGGCAGAGGGCGGAGTGGAGGGTTCCTGACGGGTTTGGAGGTTCGAGGAGAGTCCCCGCGCCGCCCGTCAAGGAGACCCTGACCATGGCAAAAAGCGCCATTCAGAAGATCGCAATGAACCCCTCGGAGAACATCGCCTACGACAAGCTTGTCTTGTCGCAGGAGAATGTCCGCCGGGTAAAGGACGGCGTCACCATCGAGCAGCTCGCCGACGACATCGGTCGGCGCAAGCTCCTGCAGAGCCTGAACGTCCGTCCCGTCCTCAACGGAAACGGCGAGGAGACCGGCACCTTCGAGGTGCCCGCCGGCGGCCGCCGCTATCTCGCGCTCGGCCTTCTGGTCAAGCAGAAGCGGCTGGCGAAGAACGAGCCGATCCCCTGCATTGTCAACCGCAGCGGAACGACCTCGGCCGAAGAGGACTCGCTTGCCGAGAACGTGCATCGCGAGAACCTGCACCCGCTCGACCAGTTCCGCGCATTCAACGCACTGAGAGAGCAGGGCCTCGATGTTGAGGAGATCGCAGCCCGCTTCTTCGTGTCGGCGGCGACCGTCAAGCAGCGGCTGAGGCTCGCCTCGGTCTCGCCAAAACTGCTCGAGCTTTACGAGAAGGATGAAATCCGTCTCGAGCAGATCATGGCGTTCTCGATCTCCGACGACCATGTCCGCCAGGAGCAGGTCTGGGATCGCATCACCGGCAACCCGAATATGCAGGAGCCCTATTACATCAGGCGCCTGCTGACGGAGACCACGGTGCGTGCCGACGATCGCCGCGCAGTCTATGTCGGCGCCGGAGCTTATGAGGCTGCCGGCGGCGTCATCCTGCGCGACCTGTTCGAGCAGGATGGTGGCGGCTGGTTCCAGGATGCCGCTCTTCTCGAGCAGCTGGTCTTCGAAAAGCTGAAGGTCGATGCCGAGGCCGTTCGCGCCGACGGTTGGCAGTGGGTCGAGGCGGCGATCAGCTTTCCCTATGGCCACACCTCCGGCATGCGGCGTGTCTATGCCGAGCCCGCGGAGCTGAGCGCCGAGGAGATCGCCCGCTACGACGCCGCGAAGGCCGAGTATGACGCGCTCGACGCCAAGTATGCGGAGATGGAGGAGGCCGACCAGGAGATCGAGGACAAGCTCGATCAACTCGGCACCGAACTCGACGCGTTCAGCGATCGTCCCCAGGTCTACGATCCGGCGCAGAGGGCCATCGCCGGAGCGTTCGTGACCCTCGGTGCCAATGGCCAGCTTCAGGTTGACGCCGGCTTTGTCCGTCCCGAGGACGAACTGCGGGCCGAGGCGGACGATGATGGTGAGGAGGTCGGCGACGGGGATAGTGACCCGTCGCAGTTCGACGATGACGGCGCCAATGGCGTCGTCTTCAACGGCCGGTCCACGAACGGCGGATCCGACACGACCGAAGAGCCCGAGGATGAAGGGATCAAGTCGCTGCCCGAACGGCTCGTCTTCGATCTCACCGCGCAGAAGACGCTTGCGCTGCGCAACGCGTTGGCGGGTGATGTCGACATTGCTTTCGTCACGGTTCTCCATTCCCTCGTGCTGCAGCTGTTCTATCGGTTCGCCAAGGATAGCTGCCTTGAGATCAGCCTGACCAGCAACAGCTTCGGTCAGGTCCAGGGTCTCGCCGAGACACCTTGGGCGAAGGAGATCACCGAGCGTCACGAGGCCTGGGACAGGGATATGCCGGACAGCAATAATCTCTGGGAGTTCCTGCTCGGTCTCGACGAGGCGAGCCGCAAGGCACTGTTCGCGCACTGCGCGTCGCTCTCGCTCAACGCCGTGGTCGAGCCCTGGAGCAAGCGGCCGGCCGCGCTTGCTCATGCCGATGCGCTGGCCGCCACGCTCGGCTTCGACATGGTCGAGGCTGGCTGGTCGCCCACAGTGGACAACTATCTCGGCCGCGTCACCAAGGCCCGGATCGTTCAGGCAGTCCGCGAAGCACGTGGCGAGGACTCCGCGCAGTTGATCGACCATATGAAGAAGGACTTGATGGCACGTGAGGCCGCTCGTCTTCTCGAAGGGTCGAACTGGCTGCCGGAGCCGGTGCGCCTCGATGGCGAGGACGCAATTGGTGAAGGCGCCGAAGCGGTCGCCCACGACGTGACGGACGAGACGACGCTCGACGGCGAGACCGTCGAGTTGCCTGACTACCTCGCCGACGGCACCTCCTCCGATGAACCGGTGACCGACGCCTGCGAGGAAGCTGACCACCTCCAGGCCGCCGAGTAATCGGCCTCCCGCTCCGCACCGGGCCCGGCATCTCGGCCGGGCCCTTTATTGTTTTGTGACATGGAGACATACGCATGTCCGCACATACAATTTACGATTGCGCCTCTCTGGGGAGCGTGATCCGCTACTTCGACGGCGCTCCGAAGCCGCCAGCCCGGTTCACGAGGAAGGTCGCTGACTGGGAAAGACGCAACGGCACCGGCCGCCTGGTCAAGAAGGAACCACCGCGCGAGCGGCCGACCTACAGTTCGCCAGCCTGTTTTACCCTGCATGAAGGCGATTTCGGGCAAGGCGGCATCATCGTCGTCTCCGTCCGGCGCACCTGGTCCGTGGAGAGCGACCTGCGTTTCGAGCTTGTCGAGCGTCCCACGATCGGCATGGTCCGCGTCCTGCAGGACCTCGGCGACAGCCCCGAACTCCTGCATCTCGCCCGGGATCGGCAAGCCGCCGAACGCTGGCTCGCCAGTAATCAGTATAGCCGGGCCTATCTCGATGAGGTCGGCGCCGACGTCATCGAGGGCCGCGCAGCCGCCTGACTTCCTCACTGCATAAACCAACCGACGACAGGCCCGGCGCCGCGAAAGCGATCGCCGGGCCTGTTCCGTTTTAGGGAGATCCACATGTTCGACTGGAACAGAAGCTGCTCCTACGACGAGCAGCAGAAGAGACGTTTCCACACGACAGCCCGTTCGCGGCTGAAGAAACTCGCCGCCGAACTTGCCCTGCCGCCGGTCAGTTTTGACCTGCGCTCCAACAAGGCGGGCATCGCCGTATCCGGTGAAGTCACCCTGCACCATGACCGAGCATACATTCAAGTCGGGCAGTTCGGTATGTCCTCGGGACACGGCATCCTGATCAGGACCTGCAAAGGCCGCAAGGACTTTGCCGGTGGGGCCAATCACTTCGTTGCGTTGACCATGCTCGACGACATTCCAGCGCTCGCAGCGGCTGTCCGTGCCATCACCGGCATCGGACGTGATGCCGAACGCCGGGCTGCGTGAATCCGGTCCACCGATCCCATCACCGCCGACAGTCACCCGCTGCAGCGCTGCTGTGGCTGGCGACCGGCCATTTCCGGAGAGCAGCCATGTCCACTCATCCCCCATTCCGAAAGGTGTTCGACGGCGTCGCAACGCGCGAGCAAATGTTCCAGCTCTTCAACCGGCACAAAGACACCCCGGGTATCGATCCAATTTCCGGCACGCCCTATGCCGGGGAGTATTTCGAGATTGCCGCCGAGCAATACCACTTCATGCTCGCGCTCCTGCCGCCGTTGTTCCAGCGGACCGGCATGTTCGGCATGTCCGAATTCAAGGCCGGCAACGTTACCAGCCTGTTTTTCGCAATCAGGATCCGCGGTCGCGAACGGTGGTTCCACGGCTTTTGCGACCTCTCAGACAAACGCAGTCCGGACGCCATGCGCGCGGCGATCGTTGCCCATGAGACGGGCGCCGTCGACAGCATGACGCGCGAGGAAAAGCTCGAGGCGATCTGGTCCGCCACCCATGCCGACTTCAAAGGCATCGCCGGCGAGGCAAACCCGGATGCCTGGCCGCAGGAGCATCACGGCAAGCGGACCATCCTTGTTTACGCCGCCGGGCAGGGCACCACCCTGAAGCTGCTGGAGGATCTCTCCGACGAAGAGATCGACAGCCGCATGCCGGACGTCCGAGCACGGTCGAGAAGGGGAGGGTCGAGCGATGCGGAGCCATCATAAGCAGTCCGCGACGGCCAAACACGTCTGGGAGGCGCACTCGACCTATACGGCCGACCTCGGTGTGCCCGATCGCCGCCGATACCGGCGCACGCCGCCGGGTGCCCCGACCGTCGCCGATCTGGTCAGGCCCGGCGACACGGTCTCGACCTCCTACAGCACCGGTGGCGTCGTGATCGAGGTGAAGGAATACTTCTACGCCGCGTCAACCGGCGAGACGCTGTCGCATTTCACCGTCGTCTATGTGCCGCCCGACCGGGCTGCAAAGTTCGGCGATACCGATCGTCACTGGATCAACGAGTGCGTCGCCGTTGGCGACCGCATCCTCATGCTGTTCGAGGCCAATATGGACGAGGTCTTTGTCGTCGACGGAATTCGACCGGCCGAACCCAACCGTCCAGAACCCTACTGATCACATAGGCACCTTGACGCCGAAAGGTCGGCGATCGCGGGCCTGTGCTCCATTCCATTCTTCGAAAGGAACCCACCATGGCCAGAAAGCCTTCTTCGCCGCCTTCGTCATCGATGAGGCGGCATACACGCCGGAACCCGGTCCGGTGGATCGACACTTTGTCGTTGCCGATCTCGCACAATCGAGCTTTGGCGAACAGTCCGGCGTGTCGAACTTCATCGTATGGGAATCCGTCGCGGATACGATCGCCGATCATCGACAGCGTGGTCCAATCACCGCCGACTATCTGCCCGGTGATGAATCCGACCAACGCGCGGCTTTTGCGCATCCGCCAGATGCCTGCCCGTCGAACCATTGGAACCGCGGTGATGACGTCTGCGGCGACTGCGGTATCGGTCTCAACACGTCGAAGGCGGCGATACCACCTCTTGCAACTCGCCCATCGTTTCGCGATCACCTTTCGCCGACGATGCGTGACACGCTCGCCTTCGAATATTTGGAGGTGAGGCCCTGCATCGAAGCCGATCGCCAGGTGACGTCCTACCGCGACGAGGATGAGTTTGCAGACGAACTCGCCAGGGCGCAGAAATCCGGCAGGGAGTTTCGTGCCTTCTGGTCCCTCTACGGCGTCGACAGAAGCTCCACCATGGCGATCGGCGACTTTGTTTCCAAAGATGCCGCGCACGAGGTTGATGAACGCCATCCTCGCGATTCCCGCCGCAGCGCGCGACGCGATCCATGCAGAGAATTCGTCCCGGCTGCAGAACGGCGGAGCCGTCGACGAAGCTGCACGATCTGCGGCCGACTGGCTCGAAGATATGATCAACCAGTCCTCGAACAATCAGCGGATCTGACCGCCGTCTGTCCCCTTCTTCAACCCGCCTCTCAGTGCCCGGCGCCGCCGGGCTTTTGCATTTTTGGGGCTCGTACCCCGGCCCCTGACAGGGAGAAACCACATGTCACGCCTGAATGATCCGGAAAACTTTCGGGGTCGCGTCAACTATGCGGCAAAGGTTATCGCCTACGGACGACGCCCGACCCGCGCCTTCGACAATTGCTTCGAAAACTATGATGGCGACGAGGTGGCGACGGTGATCCTGCGACGTTCCCGCAAGAATGCCCGCCTCGCTGCCAATCTCCAGCGTTATCTCAGTCTCTCCTCCATCGAAGCCGCCGCCGATCGGCTCGCCGAGGTTCCCACGCGCAAGCTTCCGGAAGTTGCCCGGCAAACGCGCGCACGCCGCCGGGCCGAGTTCGACGCCTTGTTCGAACAGCACAAGACAGACGCCGGCACCGCTCCAGACACGACCGCCGCTGATGAGGGGAGCGCGCCATGATCCGCGAGGCTGCCGTGACTTCCCATCCGATGCTCGTCGGCGTCGACCGCTGGTAACGAGGTCCTTTATGTCGCTCACCCACCGACAACGCCATCGGCTGCAGGCCGCACTTGGGGACCGTCTCATGGCCGTCTGCTACGGCGCCGGCGTTGATTCCACCGCGATGCTGGTCGCCCTGAAACAGGCCGGCTTGCGCCCCGACATCATCACCTTCGCGGACCTGTCTGCCGAGAAGCCGCCAACGCTCGAGCATCTCGATCGCATGGACCGTGTTCTCGCCGAGTGGTCATGGCCTGCCATCGTCCGGTGCCGGAAAGAGACGCTTCCCGGAACAGGCTATTCGAACCTCTACGGCAACTGCATTGCCAACGAGACGCTGCCGTCACTGGCCTTCGGCCTCAAATCGTGCTCGATCAAATGGAAACAGAAGCCGCAGGATCATGCTATCAAGGGCGCCAGATCTGGACCCAACGCTGCGCCGCCCCATCCCGTCTGGACCGAGGCGCAGCGGCGCGGCGTTCGGATCGTCAAGCTGATCGGATACGACTGCGGCCGCGCGGATCTGCGCCGTTCTCGGAACCTGCCGGAAGCCGATGCGGATTTCGACTACGCCTATCCGCTCCAGATTCTAGGCTGGAACCGCACAGATTGCGTGCGCGCCATCACCGATGCGCTCGGTGTCGACATGGTTCCGATAAAATCGGCCTGCTTTTTTTGCCCGGCATCAAAGATCTGGGAACTGTACTGGCTGGCCGCACATCATCCCGATCTCCTCGAGCGCGCCTTGATTCTTGAACGTAGTGCGCTAACCGGACGTCACAGCCGTTTCGATGAAGTCGAGTTCGGCGGCTCCTGGGACGAGCTCGTCCGCACTGCGGATCGCTTCCCGAGCACTTCGACCACGGTCGGTCTCGGACGAAGCTTTGCATGGAACCAGTGGGCGCGGGTTAATGGCGTCGTCGACGATGCCTTCCGCGTGAAGCGCGGGGCCGACGATCGCGCCCACTTTCGCGCCATGGCAAATCAACTTCGGGGCGAAGACAATGCGCTCGACGTCCGCTCTGTCGCCTGACTGGCGACGCTGAGGCAAAGCCAGGTCGTCCACGCGGTCGGGGTGCCCTCAACACATCTCACCCACGTCCGGCGCTCTAGCGCGCGGATATCGCACGTCCATGCCAGGAGGAATTGCAATGCACAAATTCACTGTCGAAAGCACCTACCATCTGCCCGTATATCGGCACCGCACCTACGATGCAGCGACGCCTGCCGACGCCTGTCGCAAGGCCATCGGAGATGACGACTGGTCCGCCGGGAAATGCGACTACGAAGCGGCTGGTGAGACATACATCACCGGCATCTGGTCCGGGACGGATACCGCTTACCGCGTCGAGTCAACAACCGTTCCATCGCAGTTTCATGAGACGATCCAGCGTAAGGCCGAACACTTCCAGGAGCTGTTCGATCAGCTGGTCTATGTCGCCCGACCAGCAGGTCTATCCAGGGCGGATTTCGATCGTTGGCTGCCAAAAGCGACTGCGACGGTCGAGAAGGCAAGGGCGATCATCGAGGAACGCCGCGATCCCGATGTGCAGACAGAGCCGCCAGGGTCATGATCAGCACCAACGCAGTACCAGAATCCTTGCGGAGCAAACCGTTCGTCAGTTCAGCGACGAAGCGCTTTTGGCAGTCGACGTTTCCAACGCTGCCCACGCGGCAAAATTGGTTCGTCGCGACGTCTGACACGTTTTCGAGGCGACCGCGTAGGCTCCTCTACAACGCCTTCCGTCTCGAACTCAGCGCGTTGCGCTTCTGCATGGTTTGCATCGGCAATGGCATACGCATCACCGTCTTCCGATGGTGACTCGATGGTGGAGCCGGCATTGCGCGCGCGATCAACCTTGACAGCCGGATCGGGATCGTTCCCGACCGGCTCAGAGGTCAACTTGGTAGCGACCAAAGGTTCGGCCGCCAAAGCCGAAAGGTCCAGATCACCCCAGATCGACCGCTGTTTTGCAGGACTGCCGCGCTTCTTCTTTACTTCCACGACGAAAGGTCGCGTGGGCCGCTTCATAGTCATGTTCCTCGGTAAGTATCGATCCGTTTGCGGGGATCCAAAGGTCGTTTACTTCGGTCCCGTGCAACCGTCCACCTCGCGATCAGCTTCAGGTCAAACGGTGTTCGAGGTGAGCATGGTTCATGCCCTCACTCGATGGCTTCTTGGTTGAGGCGCGAGACATCAACCGCGATGTCCTACTGACACGCTCGCCTGACCGAGCCCATGTAACAAATCCCTCAAGAGATTCCTTTGGCTCCTCTTCGTCCACGTCGCTGGAGGGAGAGCGGGGCCGGAAGGAGTGCGGCCTTGCCGGGGCGCAGAGAGCGCGCCGGCTGGGCCTACACTCTCGCTCGAAGGACATCTCCATGAATATCGTCACAACCACGTCGCCCGTCGCCCGGACGGTCGCTCCCCTTGCCGCGCCGGCATCCCACGCCATCGACACCGCCCGGGCGATCCACCAGGCGGCAGCGTCGCTCTTGCCCTTTCTCGAACAGGGCAAGCCCATCACCACCGCAGCGCAACGCGCGAGCATGACCGAGAGCTTCGGCGGCACCGACGCACAAGGCTTCTGGGTCTGGAAGAACGCCTATGAGGCGCTCGAAGCCGCCCAGGTTCTGTTTCTGCATCGCTTCGGGCCGGCGATCCTATCCCGGTCGACCTCGCCCGAGGCGACACTGGCGATGATGAAACGCATCGCCGATCTTGCTCCCACCCACACACGGCGCTCCGATGAGAGCCAGGCCATGCAGCAACTGTCGACGCCGCTGCCGCTCGCCTTCGTCACCGCCCGCGCCGCCGTGATCTCATCTTCGGATCTCGTTCTCGAACCCTCGGCCGGCACCGGCCTTCTCGCCGTTCATGCCGAAATTGCCCGGGCTTCACTCGCCCTCAACGAGCTCGCCGCCACGCGGGCCGATCTGCTCGGTCTGCTGTTCCCGCGCGCTCCGGTCTTCCGGTACGACGCCGCTCATATCGACGATCTTCTCGATGCCGCCATCGAGCCCTCCGTCGTTCTGATGAATCCACCCTTCACCGTCGGCGCCTATGTCGACGGCCATGTCGCCGATGCGGCATGGCGGCACGTGTCTTCGGCCTTTGCCCGTCTGCGTCCCGGCGGGCGACTTGTCGCCATCACCGGCACCGGGCTTTCCCCCGAAAATCCCAAATGGCGGCCCGCCTTCGAGCGGCTCCAGCTGCAGGGCACAGTCGTCTTCACCGCCGCGATCGACGGCCGTGTCTATGCTCGCCATGGCACGACGGCCGAAACCCGCCTGACCATCATCGACAAGACGCCAGCGTCCGACCCGTCCGGATTCGTCGTTTCGCCGGGCAAGGTCCCAGATGTCGAAACACTGCTCTCCTGGATATCCGACCTACCGCCGCGGATCCCGGGCAGCTTCCCCGACTCGATCGGCGCGCTGTCCAACGGCGTCCTGCGCAACGCCACCACGCAGATGGCTGCACGCTCAGCGACGGAAACTGCGCCCATCGTAGCTCAGGCGTCGGTTGCGAAGACGATCCGGCCGGTCCGTCCCCTTGTCCGGGCGAAGCCCGCCCGTCCGTACATCGCCGCCAGCACACCTGCCGTCCCGCTCGTCTACGAGCTGCGCGACTGGATGCCGGAGGAGGGCGGCCGGCTGACCGACACGATCTATGAGCCTTATGCGCTCCAGTCGATCCACATCGCGCGCGCCAAACCCCATCCGACTCCGCTGGTCCAGTCAGCCGCCATGGCCGCGGTCGCGCCGCCAAAACCATCCTATCGGCCCCTCCTGCCGGATGCGATCATCGACGAGGGCCTGCTGTCCGACGCCCAGATCGAAAGTGTGATCTATGCCGGGGAGGCGCATTCCGGCCATCTCGCCGGAGCCTGGGCGGTCGACGAGACCTGCGATGTCGTGTCGGCCGCCCCCCAAGGCGCCGAGAACGCGGTTCGTTTCCGCCGTGGGTGGTTCCTCGGCGACGGCACCGGCTGCGGCAAGGGACGGCAGGTCGCCGGCATCATCCTCGACAATTGGTTGCAAGGCCGCCGCCGGGCGATCTGGATATCGAAATCGGACAAACTTCTGGAAGACGCACAGCGCGACTGGTCGGCACTCGGCCAGGAGCGTCTTCTCGTCCAACCGCTCTCGCGCTATCGGCAGGGTACGCCGATCCGCCTTGCCGAAGGCATCCTCTTCACCACCTACGCCACCCTGCGCTCGCAGGAGCGCGACGGCAAGAAATCCCGCATTGCACAGATCATCGACTGGGTGGGGAAGGACTTCGACGGCGTCATTGTCTTTGATGAAGCCCACGCGATGGCCAACGCCGCCGGCGGCAAGAGCGAGCGCGGCGACGTTGCACCGTCGCAGCAGGGCAGGGCGGGCTTGCGTCTGCAGCACGCGCTGCCCGACGCCCGTATCGTCTATGTCTCGGCCACCGGCGCCACCGCCGTTGAGAACCTTGCCTATGCTCAGCGCCTCGGCATCTGGGGCAGCGAGGATTTTCCGTTCGCCAACCGTGCCGAGTTCGTCGCGGCCATCGAGGATGGCGGTGTTGCAGCCATGGAAGTGCTTGCCCGCGACCTCAAGTCACTCGGGCTCTACACGTCGCGCTCGCTCTCCTATGACGGCGTCGAATACGACCTGCTCGAGCACGAACTGACTGAACAGCAGATCCGCATCTACAATGCCTATGCGGACGCCTTCCAGGTCATTCATAACAACCTGACCGCCGCGCTCGAGGCGGCCAACATCACCAGCGAAACCGGCACGCTGAACCGCAACGCCAAGGCGGCGGCCCGCTCGGCTTTCGAGAGCACCAAGCAGCGTTTCTTCAGCCATCTCATCACGTCGATGATGACGCCGACCTTGATCGGCGCGATCGAGCAGGACCGCTCCGACGGTCATTCATCCGTCGTGCAGATCGTCTCGACCGGCGAAGCGCTCATGGAGCGGCGGCTTGCAGAGATCCCCACCGAGGAATGGTCGGACTTGCACGTCGATGTGACGCCGCGGGAATATGTCGGCGGGTACTTGATGCATTCGTTCCCGACGCAGCTCTTCGAGGAATATTCGGACGGCGAGGGCAATGTCACTTCGCGCCCCGTGCACGACGCGGACGGCAATCCGGTCCAGTGCCGGGAGGCTGTGCGCCGGCGCGACGAGATGATCGAAAAGCTGGCCTCGTTGCCGCCTGTCGGCAGCGCGCTCGACCAGATCCTCCACCATTTCGGGACGGATGTCGTCGCCGAGGTGACCGGTCGCTCGCGGCGCATCGTCAGGAAAACCGGCCGCGACGGCGTTCACCGGCTCGCCGTCGAAAACCGTCCGGGCTCGGCCAATCTCGCCGAGACGCAAGCGTTCATGGACGACGACAAGAGCGTGCTGATCTTCAGCGACGCCGGTGGTACCGGCCGCTCCTACCATGCCGATCTCGGTGCAAAGAACCAGAGGCTGCGCAAGCACTATCTGCTCGAAGCCGGCTGGCGCGCCGACAATGCCATCCAGGGTCTGGGACGCACGCATCGCACCAACCAGGCGCAGCCGCCCCTGTTCCGGCCGATGGCCGCAAACGTAAAAGCCGGCAAGCGATTCCTGTCGACCATCGCCCGACGGCTCGACACGCTGGGCGCGATCACGCGCGGCCAGCGCCAGACCGGCGGCGCAGGGCTGTTCCGGTCCGAGGACAATCTGGAAAGCCCCTATGCCCGCGCGGCACTACGGCAATTCTACATGCTGCTTTACCAGGGCAAGATCGAAGGGTGCTCGCTCACGACCTTCGAGGCCGTCACCGGCTTGTCGCTGACCACGGACGAGGGCGGTTTGCGCGACGAGCTGCCGCCGATCACGACCTGGCTCAACCGCCTGCTGGCGCTGCGCATCGAGACGCAGAATCTGCTGTTCGAGGTGTTTGAGCAACTGATGGCGGCGAAGGTCGAGGGCGCGATCGCCGCCGGCACCTACGACAAGGGACTGGAGACGATCACGGCAGAGAGCATCGTCGTTACCGATCGTCGGACCGTCTACACCCACCCGGTGTCGGGCGCGCAATCGCATGTGCTGACCGTCGCCCGCAAGGACCGCGTTCGTCCTCTCGGTCTGGCCGACGCGCTGGCCATCGCGCGCGCGGAGCCGCAATCGGTCCTGCTGGTGAACACGCGATCGAACCGCGCGGCGATCCAGTTGCCGACGGTGAGCCTGATGCTCGACGACGGCACGGTCGAGCACCGCGTGCGCCTGCTTCGGCCCACCGACGAACTGCGCTTCGGTCTCGATGCCCTTGCTGAGACTCATTGGCAGCCGACGGACCGAAAGCTGTTCTGTGAACTCTGGAACGCCGAAGTGGCTGCGGTTCCGGAGTTCACCACCAGCACCTTCCATATCGTCACCGGCCTGCTTCTGCCGATCTGGCGGCGTCTGCCTGACCATGATTGCCAGGTCTACCGCATCCAGACCGACGCCGGCGAACGCATCATCGGCCGTCACATCGCGCCGACGCTGGTCGCGACCATGTTGCGCAATCTCGGTATCGACAATGTCCTGACGCTGGCGCCCGCGGACGCCTGGACCGGGCTAGTCGATGGGCGGATCGGACTGCAGCTTGCTGATGGCCTGATCCTGCGCCGCAGCCGGGTCATGAACGACTACCGCGTCGAACTGATCGGTTTCACCGACGCCATGGTCGCGCGCCTGAAGGCCCTTGGCCTCATCTCCGAGATCATCTCCTGGAAGCTCAGGCTGTTCATCCCGACCGGCGCGCAGGGTTCGGCCATGCTCGCCGCCCTCCTCGAGCGTCACACGCTGGTCGGCATTACCGACCGGTCGGCCGCGGCATGAAGGGAGGCGACCATGACCGGCTCGGCCTCCGAGCTGGCACGCCGTCTCGGCGACCACGCCGAGGCGGTGTGCCGCGAATATCTCTCCAACGGCCATCGCTCCGGCAACCATTGGATCGTCGGTGACGTGCGCAACACGCGCGGCCGCTCCATGCATGTGCGGCTGAAAGCCAATGCCAAAGGTCCGGCCGGCAAGTGGGTCGACGAGCAAAGCGGGGAACATGGCGATCTGCTCGACGCCATCCGCGAAAGCTGCGGGCTCATCGAGTTCCGCGATGTCGCCGATGAAGCACGTCGCTTCCTCGCCATGCCGCGACCGCAGGCCCAAAATCCCGGCGCGCAGCGCCAGCCTGCCGCGGCACGCGGCTCCCCCGAAGCGGCGCGTCGCCTGTTCGGCATGTCGCGGCCGGTGACCGGCACGCTGGCCGAACGCTATCTGGCCGGCCGCGGCGTTCTCTTGACCGCGCGTGAGCGCGCCCTGCGCTTCCACCCCGGCTGCTACTACCGCGATCTCGTGACCGGCGAGATGCAGACCCTTCCCGCCTTGATCGCGGCCGTCACCAGTCTCGACGGACGCCTCACCGGCTTGCAGCGCACTTATCTGTCCTCTGGGCTCGATCCGAGCGGCAAGGTTGGCAAGGCGCCGATTGCCGACCCCCGCCGCTCGCTCGGTCATCTCCTGGGCAACGGCATCTGGCTCGGTCTCGATCCCGGCACGCCCGTTCCGGTCATGGCCGCCGGCGAGGGTTTTGAGACGATGGCGTCGCTCCGCACGGTGATGCCGGCGCTGCCGGTGGCCGCCGCCACCTCTGCCAATCACCTCGCCGGCCTCACCTTCCCGACTGGCTGCCGTCGCCTCTACATCGCGGCCGACGCCGACGCCGCCGGCCGGCACGGCATCGAACGTCTCAGCCAGCGCGCGGGTGAGGCCGGGATCCTCGCTCTGGCGCTGCGGCCGCAGCTCGGCGACTTCAACGACGATCTGCGCCATCTCGGCCCGACCCATCTCGCCGCGTGGCTCAGCGACCAGCTCGTCCCGGAGGATGCCGGTCTCTTCCTGCCGTCCGGATGAATGGCGCCCGCCGACAAGCGGGCAGAGCCGGCGTCACCGGAAGCTTCATGGCCATGGCGGCAGTCCGCCGGAGAGACCGCGCCCGCGGCCTGCCTGAGAGGCGATCCCCTGCCACCCCCCGGTCACGGCCGCAACGGCTGCGCCGTCCTCCGCTTCGCTCCGGCCTTCGGTGCGGCCGCGCCCGGGGCGCGGCCGGGATGCGCTGTCAGGCCGCGACAGGCGCGGCCACAACCGACGGAGACACGCCATGACCTACGAGCTTCCTTTCGACGACGCCTACGAGCCCTATCACGCCTCCTCGCCGACCGACCGCGTCATCCTCGAGCTGCAGATGTACGGCCACCGACCGCATCAGGACGAGCCGGACCCCCGGCCGCTGCCCGACGATGAGATGATCCGCGCCGGGCTTGCGGGAATCGTCGAGACCTTTGCCGGCATGCTCGGCGACACCAGGCTCGAACCCGACCTCGACGACCTGCTCTGGTCCTTCGTGAACGTCTTCCACCGCGCGGCCGAGCGTGTCGCCCGCAACCTCGACCGCAACGAGGACGCGCAGCGTTCGAGTCAGAGCGAGCAGGACGGCTCCGAGGTGAAGTCCGTCGAATTGGAACGGCTCACGGCCGAGGGCATCACTTATATCGAGCGCCGCAACGTCCTCGAAATCATGCGCGACGAGGCCGCCGACCTCTACGAGGCGCAGACCGGATCGGCCTGGCGCCCGCGCACCGGCTCCAAGGTCAACCACCAGGCAATGACGTCGGCGGTGATCGACAGCCGCGATTTCCTCGCCGCGCGCCGCCACGCCGAGACCGAGGTGCTCGTGCCCGCCGGCACCAAGATCGCCTTCGCCGGCGGCCTTGAGTGCAACGATCACGACCGGATCTGGGATGCGCTCGACAAGGCCCGCGAGAAGCACCCGGACATGGTGCTGCTGCACGGCGGCAGCCCGCGCGGCGCCGAGCGGATCGCCGCGTGCTGGGCCGAGAACCGCAAGGTCACGCAGATCGCCTTTAAGCCGGACTGGAACCGGCACGCCAAGGCCGCTCCGTTCCGGCGCAACGACCAGCTGCTGTCGGTGATGCCCTACGGGCTGATCGTCTTTCCCGGCTCCGGCATCACCGAGAACCTGGCCGACAAGGCCCGTCGCCTCGGCATCCCGGTCTGGCGGTTTACAGAGGCCGGCGCGTGAGCGCCGGTTTCCTTGGCGATGCGCCGATCACGGCG
>JAFKJY010000122.1 GCA_017305835.1 Hyphomicrobiales bacterium | reverse complement strand
TGTCGTCGTCGACGATGAGGACCTGATCCGCCATGCTCGCCCGGCTCCGATTCGTTCGAGCATTTCCAGCAAAAGTGCGAAGCGGTTTTGCGTCCGGAAATGCGGCTGAAGCAAAGATATAGAGCGGTTCTGCCGATTCGGTGAAGCCGAACCGCTCCATATGCGAAGCCGAGATTACCAGCGGCCGCGCGGGCCGGGACCCTTGAAGTGATCCATCAGCTTGGCGCGCTGCTCGGGCGTCAGCACCTCGGCCGCGTCGAGGATGGCGGTGGTCACCTTCTGCGAGGCCTGGTCGAGCTGGGCGAAGCGGTCGCTGCGCATCTTCTCGGCCGCGGCGCGGTCGATGGTCGGGGCGCCGAGCAGCTTGGCGACGTCGTCGCGGCTGTCGCGCAGCTCGGCCCGCAGCGGGCGCAGCTCGTCGCGCACCTTGCCGAAGATCGTCCGCAGCTTCTCCGCCTGCTCCGGCGTGGCGCCGACTGCGTCCATCATGCGCTCGAGGCCGCGCTCGCCCATCATGCCACCCATGGGACCGCCCATCGGGCCGCCGGGTCCGCCGCGCATCTCCATCTGGTGGGCGCGCGGGCCGCCCCAGCCGCGGTCGCCGCCATAGTCGCGGCTCAGCGCGCCGACCACGCCGACGCTGGTCAGTGCGACGACGGCGATGCCGCCGATGAGCAGGTTGCGGCTCCAGCCGCTCGCCTTGGGGGCCGCCGCGACGGGCTCGGCGACGGGCTGCTGATCGTTGCTTTCCATGGTCCTGGTCCTTTCTGCTGTCCGCAGCGGCTGCTGCGATGCGATCACTTCTAGAGGCCCCGCGTTTCGGCAGTTCGCGGGCAATGTAAAGTTGTGTGAAGCTGGCAAGGCATCATTGCGGCGGGCCGCGTGCCCGCCGATGGTCGGGCTCGACCGGCCGGCGAATGCGGGGCAGCCTGCGCGCGGGGGAGGGAAGCCATGCATGCCGCCGCGCTGACCGCGCTTGCGATGATCGCCTTTGCGGCCAACTCGCTGCTGGCGCGCGCCGCACTCGCCGACGCCTCGATTTCCGCGCCGGCCTACACGGTCGTCCGCCTCGTCTCGGGCGCGCTGGTCCTGCTGCTCATCTCGCGGGCGCGGGGCGGCGGTCTGAAGGCGCTCGCGAGCCGCGGCGACTGGCCTTCGGCGCTCGCGCTGTTCGCCTATGCCGCGGCCTTCTCCTTCGCCTACGTGCTGCTCGGCGCGGCCACCGGCGCGCTGATCCTGTTCGCCACCGTCCAGTTCACGATGATCCTGTGGGGCCTGCTCAGGAAGGAGCGGCCGGGCCTGCGGGGCGTCGCCGGGCTGGCGGTCGCCTTCGGCGCCTTCGCCTGGATGCTCGCACCCGGCCTGCGCGCGCCCGACCCGCTGGGCAGCGCGCTGATGATCGTCGCCGGCATCGCCTGGGGCGTCTACTCGCTGCGCGGCCACGGCGCGGTCGATCCGCTCGGCGAGACCGCCGGCAACTTCCTACGCGCCGGCCTCGTCTGCCTGCCGCTGCTCCTGCTCCCCGGTGCGACGGCGATGACGGGCGGCGGGTTCGGCCTCGCGGTCGTCTCGGGCGCCGTCGCCTCCGGGCTCGGCTACATCGTCTGGTACGCGGCGCTGCCGCTGCTGTCGCGCATCCAGGCGGCGGCCGTGCAACTGACGGTGCCGGTGATCGCGGCGGCCGGCGCGGTGCTGATCCTGTCCGAGGCGCTGACGCCGCGGCTCGCCGTCTCCGGCGCGATCATCCTGGCGGGCGTGGCGCTGGTGATCCACGCACGGGCGCGGAAAGCCTCCTAGGTCGGCTCCTCACTCAGCCTTCAGGCCTGGCGCGCGGCCAGAGCGCGCCGGCGCCGGCGATCGCCAGCCAGCCGAGGATCATCGCCGTGCCGCCCGTCGGCGCGGCGAAGGGGAACAGCCGGTCGCCGAGATACTGGCGGGAGACGAGGTCGAGGCTGAACACGACGAGCCCGGCGAGCAGGACGCCGGCGCCGATGCGCAGCAGCCGCGAGCCGCCGGCGAGCCCGATCGCCAGCAGCGCCGGCGCGTGCGCGAGAAGCATGGCGGCAGCCGTGCCGATGGTGCCGCCGCCCTGGTGCGCGGCCGCCGCCGAGAGCGCCACGCACGCGGCGCCGCTGAGGCCGCCGGCCGCCATGAAGAACCGGGAAGGGGTCATGCGTCAGCCGCGCAGCAGCGCGGCGACCCGCGGCGCGAAATAGGTCAGCACCCCGTCGCAGCCGGCCCGCTTGAAGGCGGCGAGCGATTCCAGCATCGCCTTCTCGCCGTCGAGCCAGCCGTTCTTCGCCGCCGCCTCGATCATCGCGTATTCGCCCGACACCTGGTAGGCGAAGGTCGGCATGGCGAACTCGTCCTTGGCGCGGCGGATGATGTCGAGATAGGGCAGCCCCGGCTTGACCATGACCATGTCGGCGCCCTCGGCGAGGTCCTGCTCGATCTCGCGCATCGCCTCGTCGGTGTTGGCGTGGTCGAGATAGTAGGTCTTCTTGTCGCCCTTGAGCAGGCCCTGCGTGCCGATCGCCTCGCGGTAGGGGCCGTAGAAGGCCGAGGCGAACTTGGTCGCGTAGGACATGATCGCCACGTCCTGGAAGCCGGCCGCGTCGAGCGCGTCGCGGATGGCGCCGATGCGGCCGTCCATCATGTCCGACGGCGCGATGATGTCGGCGCCGGCCGCCGCCTGCAGCACGGCGGCTTGCGCCACTTGAGCCACCGTCTCGTCGTTGACGATGATGCCCTCGCGCAGGATGCCGTCATGGCCGTGGCTGGTGAACGGGTCGAGCGCGCCGTCGGTGATGACGCCGATCTCCGGCACCGCCTCCTTGATCGCCCGCGTTGCGCGGTTGATCAGATTGTCGGGATTGAGGATCTCCGAGCCGGTCTGGTCCTTCAGCGCGAGCTCGACCTTCGGGAAGGTGGCGATCGCCGGGATGCCGAGCTTCGCCGCGCGCTCGGCCTCGCGCGCCAGCAGGTCGACCGACAGGCGCGTCACGCCAGGCATCGCCGCGACCTCCTCGTGCCGGTTCTCGCCCTCGACGACGAAGACCGGCCAGATCAGGTCGTCGACGGTGAGCCGCGTCTCCTGCACCAGCCGCCGCGACCAGTCCGCCTTGCGCATGCGTCGCAGCCGGCGGCTGCCGGTGATCTCGTCGACCCTGCGGGAGGCAGAGGGCAGGGGGCGGGCGATGCGGTTCATTCTTGTTCACTCCGGTTGGCGGCGTCTTAGCACTTTGTGCAAAGCGCACAAAGCCGGCGTGCCGCCGCAGGCGGGGGCGGCCCTTCATTGACGCTGCCGGCCGGGTTTGTAACAAACAGGGCGGGATTCGTCCGGGAGGGACCGCGTGGACGTGGATTTCGGCGGCGGCGACGAGATTGGCTTCGGACGCGAAGGGCGTGCCGGCATCGTCACGCTGACCCGGCCGAAATCGCTCAACGCCGTCACCCACGGGATGGTGCTGGCGCTGGAGCGGGCGCTGGATGCGTGGCGGAACGACGACGCGGTGGCGGCCGTCGTGATCCGGGCCGAGGGCCGCGCGTTTTCGGCCGGCGGCGACATCGTCGACATCTACAATGCTGGCAGGGCCGGCAGGCCGCCGGTCGGCTTCTTCGCCGACGAATACCGCCTCAACGCCAAGATCGCCGCCTGGCCGAAGCCCTATGTCGCGCTGATCGACGGCATCGCCATGGGCGGCGGCGTCGGCGTTTCCTATCACGGCTCGCACCGGGTCGTGACCGAGAAGGCGGCCTTCGCCATGCCCGAGGTCGGCATCGGCTTCTTCCCCGACGTCGGCGGCAGCCACCTCTTGTCGCGCCTCAAGGGCGGCTTCGGCCTCTATCTCGCGCTGACCGGCGCCCGCATACGCTGGGGCGACCAGCTGCGCTGCGGGCTGGCGACGCACGCGGTGCGCTCCGACCGGCTGGCCGAGCTGACGCAGGCGATCGTCCGCGACGGCCGGCCCGACGCGGCGCTGAAGGCGCTCTGCGAGACGCCGACGCCCGAGACCAACGAGGCGCGCGTCTTCGCCATCGACAAGCACTTCTCCCTCGGCAGCGTCGACGCGGTGGCGGCGAGCCTCGAGGCGGCCGCGGGCGAGGACCCGTTCGCGGCCGAGGCGCTGGCCGCGATCCGCACCAAGTCGCCGACCAGCCTGCGCGTCGCCTTCGCCCAGGTCGCGGCGGGCGCGGCGCTCGACATGGAGGAGTGCATGCGGATGGAGTTCCGCATTCTCAACCGTATGCTGGAAGGCCCCGACTTCTACGAGGGCATCCGCGCCGTCGTCATCGACAAGGACAACGCGCCGTCCTGGCGTCCGCCCAGCTTGCCGGACGTCGATGCGGCCGCGGTCGACCGCTACTTCGCGCCGCTCCCCGGCGGGGAGCTCGGCCTGTGACGATGGGCGCGATGGCCGGGCAGCACCTCAGGGTTTCGGCCGTCGAGCTGGCCTACCAATGGCTGCACCGGGCGGTCGCCGCGCTCTGCCTGCTGTTCGGCCTGCTCTACTGGGTCCGGCTGGTCGGCTACTACAAGGGCGACCTGTGGCGCTTCGACCTGATGCCGTCCTACTGGCAGGTCGCGGCCGTCTCGCTCGCCGTGCTCTATCCGCTGGCCGCCAGCGGCCTGTGGATGCTCGCCTCCTGGGGACCGGTGATCTGGCTGATCTGCGCGGCGGCCGAGACGGTGATGTTCCTCGGCTTCCCCGAGCTCTACGGCCACCGCATGCCGGTGGTCGTCGCGCACGCCACGATCGGCCTGCTGTTCCTCGCCTTCCGCATCGCGCTGTTCGTCGAGCAGCGCCGCCGCCGCCAGGACGACTGACGGCGCATTCCCGCGGAACGACGGCCGGCGCCGGCGCCGGCGTTTACCCGACGTTTAGCCTCTTTTGCCTCTGCGCTTTCATAACCCGCTGTTAAGGCTGAGGTTTAAGTCGAATTTTAGAGGCATTCGATAGGGTCGCGATCAAGGTGAGAAACAAAAAAATCACCGGGCGTCAAACGAGAGGCAAGTGTTATGATGACTTCGCGTCAGGAGGCGAAATCGCCGGCCGTTGCGAACGACGATCACAAGGATGCGATCCGTTCGCTCTATCTGGAATCCCTTCAGCTCGTCGAGCGGCTGCACCGCCGGTTGCTGGACGTCATCAAGGACGAGTTCGACCGCAAGGGCCGCAGCGACATCAACGCCATCCAGGCGCTGCTGCTGTTCAACATCGGCAATGCCGAGCTGACGGCGGGCGAGCTGCGCTCGCGCGGCTACTATCTCGGCTCGAACGTGTCCTACAACCTGAAGAAGCTGGTCGAGCTGGGCTTCATCAACCACCAGCGCTCGCGGATCGACCGCCGCTCGGTGCGCGTCAGCCTGACGCCGAAGGGACAGGAGATCGCCGACGTGGTCGGTCATCTCTACGAGCGGCATGTCGGCTCGATCGAGCAGGTCGGCGGCATCAACCGCGAGGAGTTCCGCCAGATGAACCGTGCGCTGCAGCGGCTCGACCGCTTCTGGAACGACACGATCGCCTATCGCATGTAAGCCCGCGACTGTCGCCGCGCCTTCGGCTCGGCGCGGGGGGCTTCGCGAAGACCGGAGGGGACGGCAGCCGGCGCGGCAACGCGCCGGCTTCTTCGTTTTTCACGCGCAATTTATCCGCCGCTGTTGCAAAGCGGTTGCGCTCCGTCACGTTGCCGCCATATTCCGGTGGCTGGCCTTAGCTCGTCCGGTCGAGGCCGGAAGCGGCGGAGTTGCGCGTCCTGGCCGCCATGTGTTCCGGGTGCGTGATTTGGGTCGTGTTGCGAAGCGGGCCGTGCCCGGCTTCGCCGTTTTCGCATTGATACGAGGGGTGTCGGCTCGTCCGCCGGCCGCACATACGGAGATCCGCCGATGTCGCTGAAACGCCGCAGCTTCCTGACGGGCGCCGGAGCAATCGCCGCTTCGGCCCTTGCCTCGTCCGCCTTCGGCCAGACGGTGATCGACCAGGTGCTGAACGCGCCGCGCCGCGGCGGCTGGGGCGACCAGTTCGACGCCCGCGCCAGCGCCGGCGACAAGGTGGCCTCGACGCTGCCGATCCTCAGCCCCGAGACGATCTCCTTCGTCGAGCAGGCGATCGTCCAGTACCAGGGCATCGTCGCCGCCGGCGGCTGGCAGACCGTGCCGGCCACCAAGAAGCTGCAGCTCGGCGTCGTCGACCCCGACGTGCAGGCGCTGCGCCAGCGCCTGATGGTCTCCGGCGACCTCGCTGCCAGCGCCGGCATCAGCTCGGCCTTCGATTCCTACGTCGACACGGCGCTCAAGCGCTTCCAGACCCGCCACGGCCTGCCGGTCGACGGCACCACCGGCCGCTACACATTCGCGGCGATGAACGTGCCGGCCGACGTGCGCCTCACCCAGCTCCAGACCAACCTGGTGCGGCTGAAGACGATGTCCGGCTCGCTCGGCGAGCGCTTCGTCATGGTCAACATCCCCGCCGCCCAGATCGAGGCGGTGGAGGGCGGCCGCGTGGTGCTGCGCCACACCGCGATCGTCGGCAAGATCGACCGCCAGACGCCGATCCTGTCCTCCAAGATCAACGAGATCATCATCAACCCGTACTGGAACGCGCCGGAATCGATCGTGCGGCGCGACATCATCCCGCTGGTCCGCAAGGACCCGGAATACCTGTCGAAGAACAGCATCCACATCCTCGATTCCAAGGGCAACGAGGTCGATCCGCTGTCGATCGACTGGTCGACGGAGGAGGCGGCGAAGCTGCGCTTCCGGCAGGATCCGGGCAAGATCAACGCGATGTCGTCGGTGAAGATCAACTTCCCGAACAGCCACGCCGTCTACATGCACGACACGCCGCAGCAGAGCCTGTTCATCGACCAGGACCGCTTCTACTCGTCGGGCTGCGTGCGCGTGCAGAACGTGCGCGACCTCGTCACCTGGCTGCTGCGCGACACTTCCGGCTGGGACCGCCAGCGCTTCGAGCAGACGATCAGGAGCGGCGAGAACATGCCGGTCAACCTGGCGGCACCCGTGCCGGTCTATTTCGTCTACATCTCTGCCTGGTCGACGGGCGATGCCGTGGTGCATTTCCGCGACGACATCTACGGCATGGACGGCGTCGACGAGCTGCAGCTCTCCAGCTCGCTCTGACCGGGCTCAGGCCGGGGCGCGCTCGCGGGCGCGCCGCGCCAGCCGGGTCCTGATGCTTTCCACGTCGGCGCGCGGCGTCGCCGCGAACAGCGTCTTCGTGTAGCCGTGCTTCGGGTGGGCGAAGACCTCCTCGCGGCTTCCCTGCTCGACCGCCTCGCCGAAATACATCACCATCACGTCGTCGGCGATGTAGCGCACGACCGACAGGTCGTGGCTGATGAAGACGTAGGCCAGCCCGAACTCGTCCTGCAGGTCGGACAACAGGTTGAGCACCTGCGCCTGCACCGACAGGTCCAGCGCCGAGACCGGCTCGTCGAGGACGAGGAGCTGGGGGTTGAGCATCAGCGCCCGGGCGATCGCGATGCGCTGGCGCTGGCCGCCCGAGAACATGTGCGGGTAGCGGCCGTAATGCACGGTCTCCAGCCCCACCTTGCGCAGCATGTCCATGGCGCGCGCCTTGCGGTCGGCCGCGCTCATGTCGGTGTTGATGGCGAGCGGCTCCATCAGCGCGTCGCCGATCTTCTGGCGCGGGTTGAGCGAGCCGTAGGGGTTCTGGAAGACGATCTGCACCTTGCGGCGCAGCTCCGCGCCCGGCCGGCCGGTCGCGATGTCGACCTTCTTGCCATCGAGATAGAGCTCGCCGGCCGTCGCCGGGTCGATCAGCGTGATGATGCGCGCCAGCGTGGACTTGCCGCAGCCGGATTCGCCGACGATCGCCAGCGTCTTGCCCTTCTCGACCGAGAAGGAGACGCCCTTGACCGCATGCACCACCTTCGGCTGGCGGAACAGCCCGCCCGGCACGATGTAGTCGCGCTTGATGTCGCGGCCTTCGAGGACCTTTGCGCCCATCGTTCCTACCTCGGCCCGGTGGTCATGAATTCGCTCTCCGCCAGCAGGCCGGCGATCGTCGGCAGCCGGTCGCCGGTGGCGTTCTCGGGCAGCGCCGAGAGCAGGGCGCGGGTGTAGGCGCTCTTCGGGCTCTCGAACAGCGACAGCACGTCGGCCTCCTCCACCTTGCGGCCCTTGTACTGAACGATCACGCGGTCGGCGGTCTCGGCGACGACGCCCATGTTGTGGGTGATCATGATCATGCCCATGCCGTGCTCGGCCTGCAGCCGCATCAAGAGGTCGAGGATCTGCTTCTGGATCGTCACGTCGAGCGCCGTGGTCGGCTCGTCGGCGATCAGCAGCTTGGGGTTGCAGGCGATCGCCATGGCGATCATCACGCGCTGGCACTGGCCGCCCGACATCTGGTGCGGAAAGGAGGACAGCCGCTCCTCCGCCTGCGCGATGCCGACCGCCTCCAGCAGCTCGACGGCGCGCCGGCGGCGCGCCTTGCGGTCGAGCCCGAGGTGGAAGCGCAGCACCTCCACGATCTGGAAGCCGACCGTGAAGCACGGGTTGAGGCTCGCCATCGGCTCCTGGAAGATCATCGCGATGTCGCGGCCGATGATGCGCCGGCGCGCCGCGTCGTCCAGCGACAGCAGGTCCTTGCCGTCGAACACCATCCTGTCGGCGGTGACCTTGGCGATCCACGGCAGCAGGCCCATCACCGCCAGCATCGAGACGGACTTGCCCGAGCCGCTCTCGCCGACGATGGCCAGCACCTCGCGCTGGTCGACGGTGAGCGACACCCCGTCGACGGCGCGGAACGGGCCGGTCGCGGTGGCGAACTCGACGACGAGGTTCTCGATCTCCAGCAGCGCCATCGTCACGACCTCTTCATCTTCGGGTCGAGCGCGTCGCGCAGCCCGTCGCCGACGAGGTTGATGGCGAGCACGGTGATGAGGATCGCCAGGCCGGGGAACGTCACCACCCACGGCGCGCGCAGGATGAACTCGCGAGCCGTCGCCAGCATCGTGCCCCATTCGGGGATCGGCGGCTGCGCGCCCATGCCGAGGAAGCCGAGCGCGGCCGCCTCCAATATGGCGTTCGAGAAGGACAGCGTCGCCTGCACGATCAGCGGCGCGACGCAGTTCGGCAGGATGGTCCTCAGCATCAGCCTGAGATGGCTGGCGCCGGCGATCCTCGATGCGGTGACGTATTCGCGGTTCTTCTCCGCCATCACCGCCGCGCGCGTGAGCCGCGCGAAATGCGGCTGCAGCACGATGGCGATCGCGAGCATGGCGTTGAACAGGCCCGGCCCGAGGATCGCCACCAGCACCAGCGCCAGCAGCAGCGAGGGGAAGGACAGGATGATGTCCATGACCCGCATGATCAGCGCGTCCACCCAGCCGCCGAAATAGCCGGCCAGGATGCCGAGCACGATGCCGCTGACGAGCGCGAAGACGACGACGACAAGTCCTATGAACAGCGAATAGCGCGCGCCGTGGATCAGCCGCGAGAGGATGTCGCGGCCGACGGCGTCGGTGCCGAGGAGGAACATCGGCTTGCCGCCTTCCTGCCAGGCCGGCGGGGTGAGCAGGGAATCGCGGAACTGCTCCTGCGGCAGGTGTGGCGAAATCAGCGGCGCGAATATCGCCATCAGCACCAGCGCGGCGAACACGAAGAGGCCGATCACGGCGCCGGTGTTCGCCGAATAATAGTGCCAGAACTCCGCCAGCGCGCGTCGGCGCGTGCCTGCGGCGAGCGCGCCGGATGCGGATTCGCCTGCGGACTGGTCGGTCATCTCACTGCACCCTGATGCGCGGGTTGATGACGGCGTAGAGCACGTCGACGATCAGGTTCACCGCCATCACGATCAGCGCGATGATGAGAAGGCCGCTCTGCACCACCACGTAGTCGCGCTTGCCGATGGCGTCGATCATCCATTTGCCGATGCCGGGCCAGGAGAAGATCGTCTCCGTCAGGATCGCGCCCGCCATCAGCGTGCCCACCTGCAGGCCGATGGTGGTGACGATCGGGATCAGCGCGTTGCGGAAGGCATGCAGCCCGACGACGCGGCGCGGCGACAGACCCTTGGCGCGCGCCGTGCGCACATAGTCCTCCGACAGCACCTCCAGCATGGCCGAGCGCGTCTGGCGGGCGATGACGGCGAGCGGAATGGTGGCCAGCACGATGGATGGCAGGATCAGGTGGCTGACCGCCGACCTGAAGGCGCCCGGCCGGCCCGAGATCAGGCTGTCGATCAGCATGAAGCCGGTCGTCGGCCTGAAGAAATATTGCAGGCCGATGCGGCCCGAGACGGGGGTCCAGCCGAGATAGCCGGAAAAGAAGATGATGAGCAGCAGTCCCCACCAGAAGATCGGCATCGAGTAGCCGGTCAGAGCCACGCCCATGGTGGCCTGGTCGAACCACGAGCCGCGCTTGACGGCGGCGAAGATACCGGCCGGAATGCCGATCAGCACGGCGATGATGAGAGCGACCGTCGCCAGTTCCAGCGTGGCCGGGAATAGCGCCTGGAACTCGCCCAGCACCGGCCGCTTGGTGGCGATGGAGATGCCGAAGTCCCCGGTCAGCACCTGGCGGAGGTATTCCAGATACTGAACCACGTAGGGACGGTCGTAGCCGAACTGGTGGATCAGCTCGTTGTAGCGCTCGGGGCTGACGCCGCGCTCGCCCGCCAGCGCCAGGATGGGATCGCCGGGAAGCAGCCGCACGAAGGCGAAGGCCGCCAGCGAGATGCCGAACACGGTCGGGATGATGAGTGCCAGCTTGTGGAGGAGATAGCGGAGCATCGTCCTTGATAAAACGGCGGCGCCAGATGTCCAGCGCCGCCGTTTCCGTTCATGCGCGCGGCATCATTCGGCGACGTCGACGCCGTCGAAGCGATGGATGCCGAGCGGATCCATGACGAAGCCCTGAACCTTCTTGTTCATCGGCATGAACACCTTGGAATGGGCGATCGTCAGCCACGGCGCCTCGCGCTTGAACACGACCTGCGCTTCCTCATAGATCTTGGTGCGCTCGGCGACGTCCGTGGTGGCCTTGCCCTTCTGCAGCAGGTCCTCGAACTCCTTGTTGCACCAGATCGCGTAGTTGGACTGGCCGATGGCCGAGCAGCCCAGCAGGAACAGGAAGTTGTCGGGGTCGCCGTTGTCGCCGGTCCAGCCGAGCTGGAAGGCGCCGTCGCGGTCCTTGGCTTTGCCGCGCTCGCGGTACTCGGTCCACTCGTAGCTGACGATCTCGGCCTTGACGCCGACCTTGGCGTAGTCGGCCTGGATCAGTTCGGCCACGCGGCGCGCGTTCGGGTTGTACGGGCGGCTGACCGGCATGGCCCAGATCTTCATGGACAGATCCTTGACGCCGGCCTCCTCAAGCATCTTCTTGGCGGCATCCGGATCGTACGGATCGTCCTTGATGTCCTTGTTGTATGACCACATCGTCGGCGGGATCGGGTTCACCGCTACCTGGCCTGCGCCCTGGTAGACCGCGTCGATGATGGCCTGCTTGTTGACGGCCATGTTGAGGGCCTTGCGGACCTCGACCTTGTCGAACGGCGGCTGCGTGGTGTTGTAGGCCATGTAGCCGATGTTCAGGCCTTCCTGCTCGTCGACCTTGAGGTTGGCGTCGGCCTGCAGGCCCGCAATGTCGGCGGGCGCCGGATACGACATGATATCGCATTCGCCGGCCTTCAGCTTCTGCGCGCGCACGGCCGGGTCGGTCGTGATGGCGAAGATCAGGTCGTCGATCTTCTGGCGGCCGCCGAAATAGCCGTCCCATGCCTGATAGCGAATGACCGCGTCGACCTGGTAGTCGACGAACTGGTAGGGGCCGGTGCCGACCGGCTTCTGGGTGAACTGCTGCAGCGTGCCGGCCTTCTGGAGCTGGTCGGCATATTCCTTCGAGACGATCGAGGAGAAGTCCATGCCGAGGTCGGGCAGGAAGGCCACCTCGGGCTTGTTGAGCACGAACTTCACCGTCAGGTCGTCGACCTTGACGATTTCCTTCAGCAGCTCAGGGAAGCCCATGCCGGTGAAATACTCCCAGCCGGTGCCGGGCAGGTATTCGTACCAGGGGCTGTCCTTCTTCCACTGCCGCTCGAAGGAGAAGATCACGTCGTCGGCGTTGAGGTCGCGGGTCGGCTTGAAGTAGTCGGTGGTCTGGAACTTGACGCCGGGGCGCAGCTTGAAAGTGTATTCGAGACCGTCGGCCGAGACCGTCCAGCTCTCGGCCAGCCCGGGCATGATGGAGGTCTTGCCGTGCTCGAACTCGACCAGGCGGGAATAGATGGTGCGCGAGGATGCATCGAAATCGTTGCCGCCGCTCCACGGCGACGGGTCGAAGCCTGCGGGCGAGGCTTCCGAGCAATAGACCAACTGCTTGGCCTGCGCTGTCCCGCCGATGACGGTTGCAGCGAGCAACGCGGCCGCAAAGGTCAGTTTCGTTCTCATTGAGGTCTCCCGTTTTTTTATTTCGGATCTCGCATCGCGGGTCCTTGATACGAGGATATAGCCCGAAGGAAACCGCTTTGGAACTCTCCTCGCGTCGTGTTTCGGTGCGATCCGGCCGCAGAAGAGCCCCCCGGACACCCCATCTGCACAGGCTGCCCCCAAGTGCCGGCGAGCCAGTTGTCGCGGGGCGGGGATTTCGCGCCTCGGCGCGTGGCAGCCCTCTCCGATTCGTGATATGCGCCCGGCTCGCACGTTCCCGACAAGCTAGTCCGAAAGGCTGAACACCGATGGCCACAGCGACCGCCCAGACGGCATCCGCCGGCACGTTCTTCACCGCGCCGCTGGAGGAGATCGACCCGGAGATCTTCGGCGCGATCCGGTCGGAGCTCGGTCGCCAGCGCCACGAGATCGAGCTGATCGCCTCGGAGAACATCGTCTCCCGCGCCGTGCTCGAGGCGCAGGGCTCGGTGATGACCAACAAGTACGCGGAAGGCTATCCGGGCAAGCGCTACTACGGCGGCTGCCAGTTCGTCGACATCGCCGAGGAGCTGGCGATCGAACGGGCGAAGAGGCTGTTCGACTGCAAGTTCGCCAACGTGCAGCCGAACTCCGGCTCGCAGATGAACCAGGCGGTTTTCCTGGCGCTGCTCAGGCCCGGCGACACCTTCATGGGGCTGGACCTCAATTCCGGCGGTCACCTGACGCACGGCTCGCCCGTCAACATGAGCGGCAAGTGGTTCAACGTCGTCTCCTACGGCGTGCGCCGCGACGACCATCTGCTCGACATGGACGAGGTGGAGCGGCTGGCCCACGAGCACAAGCCGAAGCTGATCCTGGCCGGCGGCACCGCCTATTCGCGCATCTGGGACTGGAAGCGTTTTCGCGAGATCGCGGATGCGGTCGGCGCCTATCTGATGGTCGACATGGCCCACATCGCCGGGCTGGTCGCCGGCGGCCAGCATCCGTCGCCGCTGCCGCATGCGCATGTCGTCACCACCACCACCCACAAGAGCCTGCGCGGCCCGCGCGGCGGCATGGTGCTGACCAACGACGAGGAGATCGCCAAGAAGATCAACTCGGCCGTGTTTCCCGGCCTGCAGGGCGGCCCGCTGATGCACGTCATCGCCGCCAAGGCGGTGGCCTTCGGCGAGGCGCTGCGGCCGTCCTTCAAGGCCTATGCGGCCGACGTCGTCGCCAACGCCAAGACGCTCGCCGCGAGCCTCAGGGAGACCGGGCTCGACATCGTCTCGGGCGGCACCGACAACCACCTGATGCTGGTCGACCTGCGGCCCAAGAACGCCACCGGCAAGCGGGCCGAGGCCGCGCTCGGCCGCGCCAACATCACCTGCAACAAGAACGGCATTCCCTTCGACCCGGAAAAGCCCTTCGTCACCTCGGGCGTCCGCCTCGGCACGCCCGCCGGCACCACGCGCGGCTTCGGCCAGGCCGAGTTCCGCGAGATCGGCAAGCTGATCGCCGAGGTGCTGGACGGGCTGAAGGTGGCCAACTCCGACGAGGGCAATGCCGCCGTCGAAGCCGCCGTGAAGAAGAAGGTCACGACCCTGACCGACCGCTTCCCGCTGTATTCGTATCTGGGGTGACATTTCGACGGCCGGAATCGGTGCGTCATTGCGATCCCGTGCTAAAGGTAATACCTTTTTAGATTGGGTATTACGGAGGCTGCGATGAATACGACGGTGACCACCAAAGGGCAGGTGACAATCCCGAAGGGGGTACGCGAGATGCTGGGGCTTGTCCCCGGCAGCAAGGTGCGGTTCAGGCGGACGGAACAGGGCGACATCGTCATCGAGCCGGCCGAGGGCGAGAAACCTGCCAGCCGTTTCGAAAAATATCGCGGATTTCTCAAGGGCGGGATGACCACGGACGAGATCATGGCCCTGACGAGGGGCGAGGATTGACGTTCGTCGATTCGAACGCCCTGCTGGATGCGCTGACCGAGGACCCGAAATGGGGGCCTTGGTCGAGCGCGGCGATCGAGGCGGCGACGGCCGATGGGGGCCTCCTGATCAACGATATCGTCTATGCCGAACTGGCCGTGGGTTTCCCGACGATCGAGTCGCTCGATCACTTCGTGGCGGAGGTGGGACTCAAGATCGTGCCGATGCCGAGGTCTGCCCTCTATCTGGCGGCAAAGACGCACTTGCGTTATCGGCGGGCAGGCGGAACACGGACGAGCGTGCTTCCGGACTTCTTCATAGGTGCGCAGGCGGCGGTGTCGAGTGCCGCAGTGCTGACGCGGGATGCCCGGCGGTTCCGCACCTACTTCCCCACGGTCGAACTCATTTCTCCTGAAACGGATTGATCCATGCGCTGCCCTTATTGCCAGTCGCTCGACACGCAAGTGAAGGACTCGCGGCCTGCCGAGGACGGCGCCGCGATCCGGCGCCGGCGCGTCTGTCCCGACTGCGGCGGCCGTTTCACCACCTTCGAGCGGGTCCAGCTCCGCGACCTGATGGTGGTCAAGAAGAGCGGCCGCAAGGTGCCGTTCGACCGCGACAAGCTGATGCGCTCCTTCGACATCGCGCTCAGGAAGCGCAACGTCGAGCCGGAGCGCGTCGAGCGCGCCGTCACCGGCATCGTGCGCCAGCTCGAGAGCTCCGGCGAGGCCGAGATCGCGTCCGAGAACATCGGCGAGCTGGTCATGGAGGCGCTGAAGTCGCTCGATGACGTCGCCTATGTGCGCTACGCCTCCGTCTACCGCAATTTCCGCGAGGCGCGCGATTTCCACGAGCTGCTGGGCGAGCTCAAGGGCGAGGACGAGGCGGGCTGAGACATGGCTGACGCCGGGCTCGACCGCCGCTTCATGGCCGCCGCGCTGCGCCTGTCGGCGCGCCACCGCGGCCTGACCGGCACCAACCCCTCCGTCGGTACGCTGATCGTGCGCGACGACGGCGCCGGTCCGGCGATCGTCGGCTCAGGCATCACCGCGATCGGCGGCCGGCCGCATGCCGAGACGCAGGCGCTGGCGGAAGCCGGCGCGCTCGCCCGCGGCGCCACCGCCTATGTCACGCTGGAGCCCTGCGCTCATCACGGCCGCACGCCGCCCTGCGCCGAGGCGCTGGTCGCGGCGGGCGTCGCCCGCGTCGTGGGAGCTGCCAGCGACCCCGACCCGCGCGTCTCCGGCCGCGGCTATGCCATCCTGCGCGCCGCCGGCATCGAGGTGGTCGAGGGCGTGCTTGCGGCGCAAGCCGCCGACCTGATGGCCGGCTATCTGATTCGATCTGCGAGCAAGCGGCCGGAAGTGACTCTGAAGCTTGCGGTTTCGGTCGACGGCATGATCGGCCGGACGGGCGAGGGCCAGGTCGCCATCACCGGCCCGGTTGCGCGCGCGCAGGTGCACCTGATGCGCGCGGCAAGCGACGCCATCCTGGTCGGCATCGGCACCGCGCTCGCCGACGATCCGGAGCTGACCTGCCGTCTGGCGGGGCTGGAGCGACGCTCGCCGCTGCGTATCGTGCTCGACCCGCATGTGCGGCTGCCGGCCGGCTCGAAGCTGGCGCGCACGGCCCGCGACGTGCCGGTGCTGGTCGCCGCCGAGCCGGCGAATGCCGCCCGCGCCGGCGCGCTGGCCGCACTCGGCGTCGAGTTCATCGGCGTCGAGATGGCCGACGGCGCGATCGCGCTGCCGGAGCTGATGGAGGATCTCGCCGCACGCGGCGTCTCGACCGTGATGGTCGAGGGCGGCGCCGAGACGGCGCGGCGCTTCCTCGCCGAGGGGCTGGTCGACCGCATCGCGCTGTTCACCGGCCCCGGCACGATCGGCACCGGCGGCATTCTGTCGCCGGTCGTGCGCGGCCGCATCCCGGAAGGATTCGCGCTTGCCCGCGCCGCGCGCTATGGCGACGACGCTTACGAGGAATTCACGAGGCAGACCTGATGTTCACCGGCATCGTCACCGACATCGGCACGGTCGGCGCCGTGCGCCCGCTGGTGGAGGGCGTGCGCCTGCGCGTCGAGACCGGCTACGACCCCGCCACCATCGCCATCGGCGCCTCCATCGCTTGCGCCGGCGTCTGCCTGACCGTGGTGGCGCTGCCGGAGGTTGGCTCCAACGCCCGCTGGTTCGAGGTCGAGGCCTGGGAGGAGGCGCTGCGGCTGACGACGGCGCGCGACTGGAGCGCCGGCACCCGCATCAACCTCGAACGCGCCCTGAAGATCGGCGACGAGCTGGGCGGCCACATCGTCTCCGGCCATGTCGACGGCATGGCGACGATCGTCGAGAGGAAGGACGAGGGCGACGCGGTGCGCTTCACGCTGGAGGCGCCGGCCGAGCTGGCCCGCTTCATCGCACCCAAGGGCTCGGTCGCGCTCGACGGCACCTCGCTGACGGTCAACCGCGTCGCGGGCAACCGCTTCGACGTGCTGCTCATCCACCACTCGCTGACGGTCACCACCTGGGGCGAGCGCAGGGTCGGCGACAGCGTCAACCTCGAGGTCGACACGATGGCGCGCTACGCCGCCCGGCTGATGGAAGCCGACCGGCCGACTTAACCTGCCGCGAGCCAGACCAGATAGACGATCAGGACCGCGGCGATGCCGAGGTCCGACGCCATCGCGGCGATCTCCGCGCGGGTCGTCGCCTTGTTCCTGACATGCTGCAGCCCGGCGAGGCCGTAGAAGATCGCGCCGGCAAGGGCGAGGGCCGGCACCCAGGCCGGGAACCACAGGCTCGCTATGGAAGGAATGCCGAGCGCGAGGTTTCCGAAGCCGATTTCGAGGACGAGGGCGGTCGCCGCCGGATCCCTGATCTCGAAGATGTGCTCGGCCGTGAAGGCCGGCTGCATGAGCTGGCGAACGGCCGCCGTGGCGAGGCGCCACCCGACGCCCCAGAAGACGAACCATTTGCCGAGCGCGACGGCCAGCGCCGTGCCGTAGGCGACATCGACCGCGATCGATACGATCGGCAGCACGATCATGAAAAGGACGATTGCCGCCAGTTGCATAGCATCCCCCATGCCGTGCCCAGACCGTGCGACAGTACAGGAAACCGCGACGGCCGCCTACGGTATTGGTGAGGCGTCGAAGCATGCAGCGGCGGTCGTGGCGCCTGCGCTCCGCCCGGCCGCGGCGGTTTGGCCCGATGCGCGCGGGAGAGCTTGCGCCTGCTGCCGGTTCGGCTTAAACGACGGCGCTTTCCGGAGACCCGAATGGCTGGCACCCCAGAGCACGGCAGGGCGTTCATGCGCCCCGAAAAGGCCCACCTGCTGATCGTCGAGGCGCGCTACTACGACGACCTCGCCGACGCGCTGCTCGACGGCGCGCGCGCAGCGATCGAGGAGGCCGGCGCCACCTGCGACGTCGTCACCGTGCCCGGCGCGCTGGAGATCCCGGCGGCGATGGCGTTCGCGCTCGACGGCGGCCGCAACGGCGGCACCTTCTACGACGGCTTCGTCGCGCTCGGCTGCGTCATCCGCGGCGAGACCTACCATTTCGACATCGTCGCCAACGAATCGAGCCGCGCCCTGATGGACCTCGCGATCGCGGAGTCCGCGGCCATCGGCAACGGCATCCTCACCGTCGAGAACGAGGCCCAGGCCTGGGCGCGCGCGCGCGTCTCCGAGGGCGACAAGGGCGGTTTCGCGGCGCGCGCCGCGCTCACCATGATCGCGCTGCGCGCGAAGCTGGGAGCCTGACCTTGCCGGAACCGGAGCGAACGGGACCGAACCAGCGGGGCGCCAACAAGCGCGGCGCCGCCCGGCTGGCCGCCGTGCAGGCGCTCTACCAGATGGACCTGTCGGGCAGCGGCGTGCTGGAGACGGCGGCCGAGTACGAGGCGTTCCGGCTCGGCAAGGAGCTCGACGGCGAGCACTACCGCGAGGCCGATCCGCAATGGTTCCGCGCGATCCTGGCCGGCGTCGTCGAGCACCAGAAGACGATCGACCCGGTGATCCGCGAATCGCTGACCGAGGATTGGCCGCTGTCGCGCCTCGACACGACGCTGCGCGCCATCATGCGCGCCGGCGTCTACGAGCTGATGCTGCGCCGCGACGTGCCGGTGCCGGTGGTGGTGTCCGAATATGTCGACATCGCCAAGGCCTTCTACGAGGAGGACGAGCCGAAGCTGGTGAACGCCGTGCTCGACCGCGTCGCCCGCCGCGCCCGTGGCGAGGGCAGGGGACGCGACCCGGCATGAACGCGGACGCCGGCCTCTCCCGCGACGCGGTCCGCACCACGCTGATCCTGGCGGCCGCGCAGGCCGTCATCGGCTCGGCCGGGCCGATCTGCTTCTCTCTCGGCGCGCTCGCCGGCGACTACCTGCTCGGCCCCGACAAGTCGTTGGCGACCGCGCCGGTGACGGCCTTCAACGTCGGCGTCGCCGTCGGCGCCATCCCCGCCGCCGCCATCATCCGCGCGCTCGGCCAGCGAAACGGCTTCATGTCGGGAACCGTCATCACCGGCCTTGGCGGCGCGCTCGCCGCGCTGGCGCTGTTCCGGTCGGGCTTCTGGCTGTTCGCGGCCGGCCTCCTGATGATCGGCATCGGCAGCGCCTTCGTCCAGCAGTTCCGCTTCGCCGCCGCAGACAATGCGCCTCCGGCCTTCAAGGCGCGCGCCATCTCCTGGGTGCTGGCGGGCGGCGTCGTCACCGCCATCCTCGGGCCGCAGATCGCCATCTTCACGCGCGAGACGCTGGCGCCGGTGATGTTCGCCGGCTCCTTCGCGGCCATCATCGGCGTGGCGATCGTCGGCGGCATCATCCTGTCCTTCCTGCGCGTGCGCGACGGCAGCGCCCACGGCGGCGGCGTCGCGGCCGACGCGCCGGCCCGGCCGCTGCGCGAGATCGTCACCGAGCCGCGCTTCGCGGTGGCGATGCTGTGCGGCATCGCCAGCTTCGCCCTGATGACCTTCGTGATGACCGGCGCGCCGCTCGCCATGGTCGGCTGCGGCTTCACGCCCGACGAGGCGACGCTGGGCATCTCCTGGCACGTCATGGCCATGTTCGGCCCGAGCTTCTTCACCGGCCGCCTGATCGCCCGCTACGGCAAGGAGCGCATCGTGGCGGCGGGCCTGCTGCTGCTCGCCGGCTGCGCCGTCGTGGCGCTCTCGGGCATCGAACTGTGGCAATTCTGGACCGCGCTGGTCCTGCTCGGCCTCGGCTGGAACTTCGGCTTCATCGGCGCCACCGCGATCGTCGCCGAAAGCTACCGCCCGCAGGAGAAGGGCAAGGTGCAGGGCTTCCACGACTTCGTGCTGTTCTCCTCGGTCGCGCTCGCCTCGCTGATGTCGGGCCAGGTGTACAATGCGTGGGGCTGGGACATGCTCAACTGGGTGGTGCTGCCGGTGACGGCGGTCTGCCTGCTGGCGCTCGGCCTGCTGGTCCTGCGCCTGCGCCGCCCGGCTATCGGCTGAAATCTTCCGGCAGCTCGGCCGCCTTCGCCAAGTGCCGCAGGAGCCCCGTCTTGAGCGGCTGGTTTCCGTGAACGGGAACTGACAGCCGGACGGCCTTCCCGGCCTTTCCGTAGATGTGGTGGCTGCCGGATATCCTCAGCAGGGTCCAGCCGTGGCGTTCCAGCACGCGGATGAATTCCTTGCCGGTGACCGGCTTCAAATGGCGATTTCGAGGACGCGCGTCGACCCGGCGACCTCATCCTGCGGAGGGAGGTCCGCACTGAGGCAGCCCTCGATCGCCTCGCGCATGTTGGCCAGAAGCTCGTCCATCGTCTCGCCTTGCGACGCGCAGCCGGGGATCGCGGGCAGTTCCGCCCAGTATCCGCCTTCTTCCGCTTCATGGACGATGATCTTGAACTTCATGGTTCGGCTCCTGCGACCCGCCTGAAATGGATATCAGAAAGCGGGACTGCAAGAAACCACAGCCGCTAGCCGCCCCGCCGGGCCGGATGATCGAGCGTCAGCTCGAGATGGGTCGCGTTTGCCGAGACGATCCACCGCCGCTGCGTTACGGAGAAGTCGTGGCGGCGGCCTTCGGCCTCGATCGTCACGAGGTCGCCCGTGGCCACCGTCGCGCCGAGCCGGGCCCGCATCAGCGCCGTTTCCAGCCCGTTGGCCTTGGCGTACCGTTCCGCCGATGTCGTGAGTCGGATGGCGGCGCCGGCGTTCGTCGCCATGGGAGAACGGCCAGCGGCATCCCCGCCGTCGCCGGCGGCTGGCAGACGAGGAGAACCCACCATGGCCCTGCGCCTTTCCAAGATCATCATGTGCCTCAGCCTTGCGGCATTCGCATTTCTCGTGACCTTCGGCAACATCACCGACTACGGCTCGAACTACGCCTTCGTCCAGCATGTGCTGAGCATGGACACGACATTCCCCGGCAACGCGCTGATGTACCGCTCGATCACCAGCCCGTTCATATGGAACCTCGCCTACTGGCTGATCATCCTGGGCGAGGGCATCACCTGCATCCTGTTCCTCGTCGCGGCCTGGCGCCTGTGGGGCGCGCGCAACGGCTCGGCCGCCGCCTTCAACGCGGCGAAGTCCGGCGTCGTCGTGGCCGCCACCATGGGCTTCCTCGTCTGGTTCCTCGGCTTCATGGTCATCGGCGGCGAGTGGTTCGCCATGTGGCAGTCGCAGACCTGGAACGGCCAGGAGGCGGCCTTCAAGTTCTACGTCACGATCCTGGCCGTGCTGATCTTCGTCAACCAGCCCGACCACGAACTGCCCTGAGGGACACGCTTCCGCGGCGGCTGGCGAGGTCCTGTCCGCCGCCGCGACGGGCGAGGGGAGGCGCGGGGTGACCGGCCGCCGCGCCGCCCGATTCTCCGCACTTCGTTGCCCCGCACGGCGCCCGGACGGCTTCCGGGCGGCGGGTGCCGTCCCGGGACCATACTTTCTGTCGATTTCGGGGCAAAAAATGAACCAAACCTTGACGTTGCCCGGTGGCTTGCGCATAAGCCGCCGCGAAAGGGAGGTTGCCGGAAATCCGCGCTCCCTTCGTCGAACGGTCCGCTGAGGGGTTCTTTCGGACCAAGCTTCAAGGGATATCTGGCAATGACCATGCTTTACGTCGTCATCGCCTGCGGCCTGCTCTCTGTCCTTTACGCCATCTGGGCGACGCAGTCGGTCCTCGCGGCCGATCAGGGCAATGCGCGCATGCAGGAAATCGCCGGCGCCATCCGCGAGGGTGCGCAGGCCTATCTCACCCGCCAGTACACCACCATCGCCATCGTCGGCGTCGTGGTGTTCCTGCTCGCCTGGTGGCTGCTGTCCGGCATCGCCGCGATCGGCTTCCTGGTCGGCGCGGTGCTGTCGGGTGCCGCCGGCTTCATCGGCATGCACGTGTCGGTCCGCGCCAACGTGCGCACCGCGCAGGCGGCCTCCGGCAGCCTCTCGGCGGGCCTTGGCATTGCCTTCAAGTCGGGCGCCATCACCGGCATGCTGGTGGCCGGCCTCGCGCTGCTCGGCGTCGCCGTCTACTACTGGGTGCTGACCGGCCCGCTGGGCTACGCCCCGGCCGACCGTACCGTCATCGACGCGCTCGTCGCGCTCGGCTTCGGCGCCTCGCTGATCTCCATCTTCGCCCGTCTCGGCGGCGGCATCTTCACCAAGGGTGCGGACGTCGGCGGCGACCTCGTCGGCAAGGTCGAGGCCGGCATCCCCGAGGATGACCCGCGCAACCCGGCCACCATCGCCGACAACGTCGGCGACAATGTCGGCGACTGCGCCGGCATGGCGGCCGACCTGTTCGAGACCTATGCGGTGACGGTCGTCGCCACCATGGTCCTCGGCGCCATCTTCTTCGCCGGCACCGAGGTGCTGTCGAACGTGATGCTCTACCCGCTCGCCATCTGCGGCGCCTGCATCATCACCTCGATCATCGGCACCTTCTTCGTGCGCCTCGGCGCCAACGGCTCGATCATGGGCGCCCTCTACAAGGGCCTCATCGTCACCGGCGTGCTCACCATCGTCGGCATCGGCGCGGCGACCTCTCTGACCATCGGCTGGGACCAGATCGGCGAAGTCGGCGGCATGGCGATCACCGGTACCAACCTGTTCATCTGCGGCCTCATCGGCCTCGTGGTGACGGGCCTGATCGTGGTCATCACCGAGTACTACACCGGCACCAACAAGCGCCCGGTCAACTCGATCGCCCAGGCCTCCGTCACCGGCCACGGCACCAACGTGATCCAGGGCCTGGCCGTCTCGCTCGAGTCGACCGCGCTGCCGGCCATCGTCATCGTCGGCGGCATCATCGCCACCTTCCAGCTCGCCGGCCTCTACGGCACGGCGATCGCGGTGACGACCATGCTCGGCCTGGCCGGCATGATCGTGGCGCTCGACGCCTTCGGCCCGGTCACCGACAATGCCGGCGGCATCGCCGAGATGTCCGGCCTGCCGAAGGAAGTGCGTCATTCGACCGACGCGCTCGACGCGGTCGGCAACACGACCAAGGCGGTCACCAAGGGCTACGCGATCGGCTCGGCCGGCCTCGGCGCGCTGGTGCTGTTCGCGGCCTACTCGAACGACCTCGCCTACTTTGCCGCCAACGGGGACAAGTTCCCGTACTTCGCCGGCATGGGCGACGTCTCCTTCTCGCTGTCCAACCCGTACGTCGTGGCCGGCCTGATCTTCGGCGGCCTCATCCCGTACCTGTTCGGAGGCATCGCCATGACGGCGGTGGGCCGCGCGGCCGGCTCGATCGTCGAGGAAGTGCGCAAGCAGTTCCGCGAGAATCCCGGCATCATGGCCGGCACGACCAAGCCGAATTATGCGCGTGCGGTCGACATCCTGACCAGGGCGGCGATCCGCGAGATGATCGTCCCGTCGCTGCTGCCGGTGCTGGCGCCGCTCGTCGTCTATTTCGGCGTGCTGCTGCTCTCGGGCTCGAAGGCCTCGGCCTTCGCCGCGCTCGGCGCCTCGCTGCTCGGCGTGATCGTCAACGGCCTGTTCGTCGCCATCTCGATGACCTCGGGCGGCGGCGCCTGGGACAACGCCAAGAAGTCGTTCGAGGACGGCTTCACCGACAAGGACGGCGTCAAGCACCTGAAGGGTTCCGAGGCCCACAAGGCCTCCGTCACCGGCGACACCGTCGGCGATCCCTACAAGGACACCGCCGGCCCGGCCGTGAACCCGGCCATCAAGATCACCAACATCATGGCCCTGCTGCTGCTCGCCGTGCTCGCGCACTGAGCCGGCTGCAAGGCCAAGCAAAAAGCCCCGCGGGAGCGATCCCGCGGGGCTTTCGTTTGTGTCGCCGGGGCCGGCCGGGGAGGGCGGCCCGGGGCCGCGATTACCGGCCGGGAAGCCTCGGCCCGAAATTGCCGACGCCGCTGATGAGCTGCATCAGGAAGTTCTGGTCCTTGCCGCCGGTCGGCGTGGTGCGCGAGATGAAGTCGAAGATCTTGCCGTCCTGCAGGCCGTAATTGGCGAGCTTCTCGACGCGGCCGTCGGCGCCGAAATAGATGGCGAGAACGCGCTGGTCGACCAGGTGCGGATTCTGGAAGGCGAAGCTGCGCTTGCGCGTCTGCGAGATGTAGTAGAACACCTCGTTGTCGAAGGTCGCCGTGGTCGAGGGCGTGCCGAGCGCCAGCAGCACCTGCTCGCGGCTCGACCCGACCGGGATCTGGTCGAGCGTCTGCTGGTCGGCCACGAAGCCCTGCACGATGGTCTCGGTCGGCGTCAGCGTGTAGCCGGTCTTGCAGCCGGCAAGCA
>JAFKJY010000121.1 GCA_017305835.1 Hyphomicrobiales bacterium | reverse complement strand
AGCCCACCGCCACGCTGACGACGCCGACGACAGCGCCGACGCCGAGGCTGTTGACCAGCGCGTTGCGGTAAAGGCGCCGGCCCGCGAGCTCGCCATAGCCTTCGAGCGTCCAGCTCCCGTCGACCTGGACGCTGGCCAGCAGCACCCGGACCAGCGGATAGACGACGAAGATGGCGACCGACGCAGCGATCAGGACCAGCAGGACGAGCAGGACCGGATCGCGCGCGAGCAGCCGCAGCTCCGTGCGGGCGTTGCGAGCCAACGCGGCGCCGTCCCTACTGGCCGAGCACGTCCTTCGCCCAGCGCTCGACCAGCCGCTTCTTGTTCTCTGCCGCGAACTTCGGGTCGCTCGCCACCAGCTTGATCTGGTCGAGCGTCGGCACGCCGGTGCCGCCCGAGACGTCGCTGCGGATCGGCAGGAAGTAGGTCTTGGTCGCCGACAGCGCGCCCTGGCCGTCCTTCGAGGTCATCCAGTCGACGAGCTTCTTGGCGTCGTCGAGGTTCTTGGCGCCCTTCAGGATCGACATCGAGGCGACCTCGTAGCCGACGCCCTCGGACGGGAACACGACCTTCACCGGATAGCCCTCGTCGGCGAGCTTGAGGAAGCCCGGCGTGAACTGGATTGCCAGCGGCGTCTCGCCGACGCCGAGCGCGCCGGAAGGCGCGGTGCCTGACTGCGTGTAGGTCTGGATGTTCGGGTTCAGCTCCTTGAGGTAGGTGAAGGCGGCGTCCTCGCCGCGCTGCTGGATGAGCGTCAGGATCACCGCATAGGCGGTGCCGGACGACTGCGGCGACGGCATCTGGATCAGGCCCTTGTAGGCGGGGTTCTTCAGGTCCTCCCACGAGGCCGGCACCGGCGCCTTGCGGCTTTCGAGGATGTCGGTGCGCACGCCGACCGCCAGCGGGTTGGTGTAGATGGCGTGCCAGTAGCCTTCCTTGTCCTTGAACTCGTCGGACAGCGCCGACGCGTTGGCGGAGGCGTAGGGCTCGGTCAGGCCGCGCTCCTTGGCTAGGATGTGGTTCTCGCTCGGCGCGCCGAACCAGACGTCGGCCTGCGGATTGGCCTTCTCCGCCTCGATGCGCGACAGCGCCGGGCCGGACGACAGGAACACCATCTGGGTCTCGACGCCCGTCGCCTTGGTGAAGGCGTCGAGCAGCTTCTTGGCGTTCTCCTCGTCGACGCTCGAATAGACGGTGAGCGCGTGGGCCGAGCTGGCGGCGGCGAGCGTCATCAGCGCGGCCGCGATCGTTGCTTTGGGCGAGAACTTCACGATTTCCTCCCTTGGATGTTCCGAACGAACCTCAGTGAATAACGGTGAGCCGGCAAACTATGGCCGGTCCGAGCGCTGGGTCAACGGCTAATTGCCCGGACGCTCCCCTGGCGAGGGCGCGGCGGCGCGCCGGAGGCGAGCCGCAGAGGCTCGTTGCCGTTCGCGAGATTGTTAGTGGACCAAGGCGGTCAACTTTAATATAGGGGGCGCGAATGCCGAAGCCGGGGGTGCCGCGTGAGCCAACAGAACTGGACCGTCAAGGACGACATCCGCGAGTACTGGTCGTCGCGGGCCGAGACCTTCGACCTGTCGGTGGGCCACGAGATATTCGGTGACGACGAGCGCGGCGCCTGGCATGCGCTGATCGAGCGGCATCTCGGCAGCGGCATCGGCCGCAAGGCGCTCGATCTGGCGAGCGGCACCGGCGTCATCTCGCGCCTGCTGTGCGAGAAGGGCTTTTCCGTCACCGGGCTCGACTTCGCCGAGCCCATGCTCGAGCGTGCGAAGGCCAAGGCGAAGGCCCGCGGCCTCGACGCCCGCTACATGGAGGGCGACGCCGAGGACACGCGCCTGCCCGACGATGCGTTCGACGTCATCATGACACGCCATCTGGTGTGGACGCTGCCCAATCCGCAGGCAGCCTTCGCCGACTGGTTCCGCGTGCTCAAGCCCGGCGGCCGCGTGCTCATCGTCGACGCCGACATGACGGCGCGCGGCTTCGGCGCCCGGCTGCTGCGCCGCATCGCCGCCTTCCTCAAGCGTTTCGCCCCGCCCGCCGCTATGCCGGGCATCGACCGCGAGCGCCACAACCGCATTCTCGAGCAGGTCCATTTCTCGAAGGGCGCCCGCGCCGAGGACGTCGCCGCGCTGCTCGCCGCCGCCGGCTTCGAGAACATCGTCATTGATCGTGTCTTCGCGCCCATCCGCAAGGCGCAGGGACGCCACATGCCGCTTCACCAGCGGATCGATCGAGCCAGCCAGGACCGCTACGCGATCCAAGCCAGCAAACCGGAAAACCTGACAGCGGAGGCCGTCCCGCCCGGACGGCACGCCGCATGACCCGATTGGAGGACTGGATGCTGGAAATCATGAGCCGCATGCGGGCAGCCGCGCGCCACCCGCTCCTGGCCGCCGCCTGGCTGGCGGTCGGCCTGTTCGCCGCCGCCGGTATGGCGAGCGCGCAGGACAAGATCACCGTGACCGACCTTGCCGGCCGCACCGTCGAGGTGCCGCACGGCGCCAAGAAGGCGATCCTCGGCGAGGGCCGCATGTTCTATGCGACCGTCGTGCTCGACAAGGACAAGCCGTTCGAGCAGCTCGCCGCCATCGGCGACGACCTGCCCAAGTTCGATCCCGACACCTGGAACAAGTATCTCGCCCGCTTCCCCGAAGCCAAGGACGTGCCGATGATCGGCGCCGCGGCTTCCGCCGACTTCAGCGTCGAGAAGGCGCTCGACCTCAATGTCGACGTGCTGGTCGTGACGCTCGGCTTCTACGACAAGATCAAGGAAAGCGGCATCATCGAGAAGCTCGAGAAGGCCGGCGTTCCCACCGTCTTCGTCGACTTCCGCGAGCGCCCGACCCAGAACACGGTTCCGTCGGTCTTGCTGCTCGGCCGCATCTTCGCCAAGGAAGCGCAGGCGCAGGCCTTCGCCGACTTCTACATGGCCGAGATGCGCAAGGTCTACAACGTGGCCAACCGCCTGAAGCCGAACGAGCGCCCGAGCGTGTTCGCCGAGCGCGCGGCCGGCCTCGACCCGGCCGTCTGCTGCAACACCTTCGGCAACTTCAACTTCGGCGAGTTCGTCGCCGAGGCCGGCGGCTTCAACGTCGGCACCAAGTACTTCACCGGCGTCAGCGGCGTGCTGAACCCGGAGGCGCTGGTGACCGAGGACCCGGACTACATCCTGGTGACGGGCGCCAACTGGTCGAACTCCAACCCCGGCAACACGGCCGTGTGGCTCGGCTACGAGACCGACAAGGCCAAGGCCCAGCAGCAGCTCAAGGGGCTGATGGAGCGCACCGGCTTCCCCGAGCTCAAGGCGGTCAAGGAAAAGAAGGTGATGGCCATCTATCACCAGTTCTACCAGAGCCCCTACCACTTCGTCGCCGTGCAGGCGCTGGCCAAGTGGCTGCATCCCGACAAGTTCGCCGACCTCGACCCCGACGCGACCTTCAAGGAACTGCACGAGAAGTTCCTGCCGATCGACGTGAGCGGCGTCTTCTGGACGACGCTGGACTGACAGGGATGCGGCCGCCCGCGAGGGCGGCCGCTCCCGTTTCCGGAGCGGCTGAGATGACGGATATGACGATGGTGCGCGCGGGAGAACTCTACCGCCGGCGGGTCTTCCGCAAGACCATGATGGTGTTCGCCGCCTTCGCCGCTCTGGCGCTGGCGATCTGCGTCGACATCGGCGTCGGCCCCGGCCGCTACACGCCGGTCGAGGTGCTGACCGCGCTGTTCTCGCCCGGCAGCGTCGAGCCGAAGCTGTCGATCATCGTCTGGGACGTGCGCATGCCGGTCGCCGTCATGGCGGTGATGATCGGCGCCATGCTGGGCGTCGCCGGCGCGCAGATGCAGACGATCCTGCACAACCCGCTGGCCGACCCCTTCACGCTCGGCATCTCGTCGGCCGCGAGCTTCGGCGCCGCGCTCGCGATCGCCCTCGGCGTCGGCCTGTGGCCCGTCGGCGGCAACTTCCTGATCGCCGGCAACGCCTTCGTCTTCGCGCTGGCGACTTCGCTGGTGCTGTTCTTCTTCACCCGCATGCGCGGCGTCACCATCGAGACCTTCGTGCTGGTCGGCATTGCGCTGTTCTTCACCTTCAACGCGCTGCTGGCCTTCATCCAGTACCAGTCGTCGGAAGCGCAGCTCCAGCAGATCATCTTCTGGATGATGGGCTCGCTGGCGCGGGCCACCTGGACCAAGATCGGCATCTGCCTGCTGCTTCTGGCCGTGATCCTGCCGCTCGCCTGGGTGCGCAACCCGATGATGACGGCGCTCGCCATGGGCGACGAGCGCGCCGCCAGCCTCGGCGTGCCGGTGGCGCGGCTGCGGCTGGAAATGCTGGCCTCGATCTCGCTGCTGGCGGCCACCGCCACCGCCTTCGTCGGCACGATCGGCTTCATCGGCCTCGTCGGCCCGCACATCGCGCGCATGCTGGTCGGCGAGGACCAGCGCTACTTCATGCCGGCCTCTGCGGCCGCCGGCGCGCTGATCCTGTCCATCGCCTCGACGCTGTCCAAGGCCATCACGCCGGGCGTCATCTACCCGATCGGCATCATCACCGCGCTGGTCGGCGTGCCGTTCTTCGTCAGCCTGATCCTGTCGATCCGCAAGGAGACCTGGAGATGAGCCTCGAGATCCGCGGCCTGACCTTCGGCTACCGCAACCACAAGCTGCTCGACGGCCTCCACACCGAGCCGCTGAAGCGCGGCGAGCTGACCGCGCTGGTCGGCCCCAACGGCGTCGGCAAGTCGTCGCTGTTCCGGCTCGTCGCCGGCCTTCTCGCGCCCTCGCAGGGCGTCATCCGCCTCGACGGCGACGACACCGCCGCCATGGGCGGCCGGCGTCGCGCCGAGCGCATCTTCCTGCTCACCCAGCACACCGCCATGCGCGCCGCGCTCGGCGTCTTCGACGTCGTGCTTCTGGCCATGCGCGGCTGGCGCGGCGGCAAGGCGACGGCCGAGGAGATCGACCGCGCAGAGGCGATGCTGGCCGGCCTCGGCATCGACCACCTGTCCGACCGGCTGGTCACCGAGCTTTCCGGCGGCCAGCAGCAGCTCGTCGCCATGTGCCAGGCGCTGGTGCGCGAGCCGGACGTGCTGCTGCTCGACGAGCCGACCAGCGCGCTCGACCTGCGCCGCCAGCTCGAGGTGATGGAGCTCGTCCGCCGCGTCACCCGCGAGCGCGGCATCGTCACCGTCGCCGCCCTGCACGATCTCGGGCTCGCCTGCCGCTTCGCCGACCGTTTCCTGCTGTTGAACGACAGCCGCATCGCCGCCGACGGCACGCCGGAGGAGGTGCTGCGGGCGCCCGACACGGGCCGCGCCTATGGCGTGGAGATCGACATCCAGCGCACGCCGCGCGGCGAACTGCTGGTCAATTCCTACCTGAACTGAGCACCGGCCGGCGCGTCAGAGCCGGCCCAGCCGCTCGACGAGCAGGGAAAAATAGCCGTCGGCGTCGATGTCGCGCATCACCTGCGCGTTCTTCGGCCGCTTGGTCACGCCCCACCAGTCGATGACGGTCATGCCCATGGTCAGCTCGGACCCCGTCTCGATCGACACGTTGACGTGGCGGCCCGAGAACAGCTCCGGCTTCAGCAGCCAGGCAACCACGCAGGGGTCGTGCAGCGGCCCGCCGTCGGTGCCGTACTTGCCCTCGTCGTAGCGCTCGAAGAAATCCAGCATCTGCGCGGTGGCGTCGCCGACGCGCGTGCCGAGCTTGCGGAAGGCCTGGACACGCTTGCCCGTCGTCAGGGCCTTGTGGGTGACGTCGAGCGGCATCATCGTGATCGGCACGCCGGAGCGGAACACGACGTCGGCCGCGTGCGGGTCGACATAGATGTTGAACTCGGCCGCCGGCGTGACGTTGCCGCCCTCGAAGAAGCCGCCGCCCATCAGCACGATTGCGCCGATCCGCTTGGCGATCCGCGGCTCGCGCACCAGCGCCAGCCCGATATTGGTCAGCGGCCCGAGCGGGCATAGCGTGACGCTGCCGGGCTCCTCGACCATCAGCGTCTCGACGATGAAGTCGACCGCGTGCTGCTCCTGCAGCGGCATCTTCGGCTCCGGCAGGTCGGGGCCGTCCAGCCCCGTCTTGCCGTGCACCTCCTCGGCGGTCACCAGCGGCCGCACCATCGGCCGGATCGCGCCGGCGAACACCTTCGTCTCCGGCTTGCCGGCCAGCTCGCAGATCTTGCGCGCGTTGAGCTGCGTCAGCCGCAGCGGCACGTTGCCGGCCACCGCGGTGATGCCCAGCACCTCGAGCTCCGGACTCGCCAGCGCGAGCAGGATGGCGACGGCGTCGTCCTGGCCGGGATCGGTGTCGATGATGATCTTGCGTGCCTGCACGGGCGGCTCCCGAACTCTTGAAGTGGCGGATTTTCCGAACCATATCAGGGGCACGGACGGGAATGCCATCCGGGTTTCCGTCTATCCACGTCGCTCTTTGAGGACACGGCATATGACCCGCATGACGCCCTTCTCGAGCCCGCTGCTGCTGGGCTTCGATTCGATGGAAAAGACGCTGGAGCGCCTGGCGAAATCGGCCGACGGCTATCCGCCCTACAACATCGAGCGCATGCGCGGCGAGGACGGCGGTTCCGACCGCCTGCGCATCACGCTCGCCGTGGCGGGCTTCTCAGAGGCCGATCTGGACATCACCGTCGAGGAGAACCAGCTCCTCGTGCGTGGCCGCCAGGGCGACGACCCCGAGCGCGAGTTCCTGCATCGCGGCATCGCCGCACGGCAGTTCCAGAGGGCCTTCGTGCTGGCCGACGGCATGCGCGTCACCGGCGCGGAGCTGAAGAACGGCCTGCTCGCGATCGACCTCGACCGCCCCCAGCCCGAACGGCTGGTACAAAAAATCAACATTTCGGTGAAAGACTGATCGTCTTCCCGCCGGAACCACCAAGCTCTGTCGCGGGTTGGTCTTTCAGGACTTCCTGCGCAATAGGAGGCTGACATGACTGAACATGAAGATAGAACCGTCGTCACGCCCGACGAGCTCGCCCATATCGGCGAGGGGGTGGTCGCCTATCTCAGGGAGTTCGATTCGGACGATCTGAAGGGCCGCTTCCCGAACATGCCGCAGATGGCGTCCGGGACCAAGCTGTGGGCCGTCTTCGCGGCCGATGGCCGCCCGATCCTCCTGGCCGACGCCCGCGCCAGCGCGCTGGCCGGAGCCATGCAGAATGACCTGACGCCCGTCAGCGTTCATTGAGTTCCAGATGACAAGCATGTCGGCGCCACGGTGGCGCCGGCTGAACCTCAAGCCGATCTCACGCCGCGTGCGAGGCGGGGGTCTGGGCGAGGAAGGTGTAGATCGCGGCCGCGTCGCTGGAGCCGCGGATCTTCGAGACGGTCTCCGGGTCGCGCAGGACGCGGGCGATGCGCGAGAGCGCCTTCAGATGGTCGGCGCCGGCCGTCTCGGGCGCCAGGAGCAGGAAGGCGAGATCGAGCGGGTGGTCGTCCAGCGCTGCGAAGGCGACCGGGGGGTCGAGCCGGGCGAACACGCCGGTGATCTTCTTGATGCCCGGCAGCTTGCCGTGCGGGATGGCGATGCCGTTGCCGACGCCCGTCGAGCCGAGCCGTTCCCGCTGCAGGATGGTATCGAAGATCTCGCGCTCGGTCAGACCGGTGACCTCGGAGGCCTTTTCGGCCAGGAGCTGCAGAAGCTGTTTCTTGGAGTTGGCCTTCAAGGTCGGCATGACCGCCGAAACCTCGATCAGATCGCTCAAGTCCATCACTGGTTATCCCTTTGCAGCATTCCGGACGCGTCCGCGGCCCTCGGGCCGGCGGTTGCTGGCTACTGGCGCGGAGCGGAAGACGTGTCGATCCACCCGATATTGCCGTCGGGCCGTCGATAGACGATGTTCACGCGGTCGTTGCTGGCGTTGCGGAAGAGGAAGACGGGGCTGTCCTTCGTGTCGAGCTCGATGACCGCATCCGCCACGGTCATCGCCTTCAGCGCCAGCGTCGATTCGGCCACGACGGTCGGCGCGTAGTCTTCGGCCACCTCCTCGTCGTCCCCGGCCACGGGCGCCATCACCCTGTAGGCGAGATCGATGGTCTCGGAGGCGGCGGGGCCGGACGGCGTGTGCGACTTCAGCCGCCGCTTGTAGCGGCGCAGCCGCTTCTCGATGCGCTCTGCGGCCGCATCGAAGGCGCCCTGCGGGTCCTGGGCCTGTCCGGCCGCCTGCAAGGCCATGCCGGTGTCGAGATGGATGACGCAGTCGGCGCCGAAGCGGGAGCCCGACTTCTCGACGGTGACCTTGCCCGAGAATCCCCCGTCGAAATACTTTTCGATCGCCTCGCCGATCCGGTTCTCGATGCGCGCCCGGAACGCATCCCCGATATCCATCTGCTTACCCGAAATGCGCAGGTTCATCAAAGCGGACCTTCTTACTTTCAGGCTTGTGGCGGTGAAGTTTATACCCGTGGGCGGCAGGCACAAGCATTCGATCGATCGGTTCGAGCGCGCTCCGCGCCCCGGTCTATATGGCTCAGTGCTTTGCCTCGTCGAGGCCGCCCGCCGTTGCGGCGGCGCTTCTATTCGGTTCATGCGGGCTTGTCAACGAAGCCACCCCGGGCCGGCCCGAACGCCAGCCGGCGCCCGGCTCTCAGCGGCTCGCCGCCATCAGCGCCCGCTTCTCGCGCCGCCGCTGCACCGACGAGGGAATGTTCATGCCCTCGCGGTACTTGGCCACCGTGCGCCGGGCGATGTCGACGCCGCTTTTCCTCAGGATATCCACAATGGTGTCGTCGGACAGCACGTCGACCGGCTTCTCGCCCTCGATCAGCTCGCGGATGCGGTCGCGCACGGCCTCGGCCGAATGCGCCTCGCCGCCTTCCGCCGAGGCGATGGCGGCGGTGAAGAAGAAGCGCAGCTCGAACACGCCGCGCGGCGTCAGCATGTATTTGTTGGCCGTCACCCGGCTGACGGTCGATTCGTGCATGCCGATGGCGTCCGCCACCGTGCGCAGGTTGAGCGGCTTCAGGTGGCGGATGCCGTGGGTCAGGAAGGCGTCCTGCTGGCGCACGATCTCGCCGGCCACCTTGAGGATGGTGCGGGCGCGCTGGTCGAGGCTGCGCGTCAGCCAGTTGGCGTTCTGCAGGCATTCGCTGAGGAATTCCCGCTCGGCCGCGTCCCGCGCCGCCCCGGCGATGCGGGCGTGGTAGGCTTGGTCGACCAGCACGCGCGGCAGCGTGTCGGAATTGAGCTCGACGGCCCAGCTCCCGTCCGGGGCGGGCGAGACGAGCACGTCCGGCACCACCGGATCGGCCGTTCCCGAGGCGAAGCCCGCGCCCGGCTTGGGGTCGAGCGTGCGGATCTCGGCCAGCATGTCGACCAGATCCTCGTCGTCGACCCCGCAGATGCGCCGCAGCGCCGCGAAGTCGCGCCGCGCCAGCAGGTCGAGATGGCCGACCAGCGCGGCCATGGCCGGGTCCAGCCGGTCGCGTGCCGCGAGCTGCAGCGCCAGGCATTCGGCGAGGTCGCGTGCGAAGACGCCGGCGGGATCCAGCGTCTGGCAGCGCGCCAGCACCGCCTCCACCCGCTCCGGCGTGACCCCGAGCCGCGCCGCCAGCTCTGCCGTGTCCGCCTCCAGATAGCCGGCATCGCTCAGCGTCCCGGCGAGTTCGCCCGCGATAAGCCGGTCGGCCGGGTCGGCGAAGGTGAGCGCGATCTGCCCGGCGAGGTGGTCGGCGAGCGTCACGGGCGCGGCGGCCGTCGCCTCGAGGTCGGGCGCCTCGCCGCCGCCCGTCGCCCTGCTGGCCGGGGCCGATTTCCACTGTGCGGCGAGATCTGGCGCGATCGCGTCGTTGCGGCCGGGATCGTCGGGAAAGACGTTCTCCAGCGACGTGTCGAGCCGGTCCGACATCGCCTGCGCGCTCCAGTCGCCCGCCTCGTCGCCGGCGGGCGCGTCCGCTGCCGCAGGGGCATCGTCGCCGATGCGCTCCAGCAGCGGGTTCTTCTCGATCTCGGCGTCGATGAACCGTTCCAGCTCCGCATGGCCGAGCTGCAGCAGCCGGATCGACTGCATGAGCTGCGGCGTCATCACCAGCGACTGCGACTGGCGGAGCTGGAGTTTGGCCGACAGAGCCATGCGGACGCGGATACCTCGATCTCGGGCCGCGCCAGGCGCGCGGAGCGCCGGAATGAAACTGGCCCGGCTCTTGCATGTCAATGCCGAAGCTAGACCCATCCGCTTACCGGAGGGTTAGCGCCGCGCCGGTGCAGCCGGAAGGTGCGGTCAGAGGGTGAATTGCTCGCCGAGGTAGAAGCGGCGCACGTCGGCATTGCCGACGATCTCCTCCGGCGTGCCGTGGGTCAGCACCTTGCCGGTGTGGATGATGTAGGCCCGGTCGATGAGGCCGAGCGTCTCGCGCACATTGTGGTCGGTGATCAGCACGCCGATGCCGCGCCGCGTCAGGTGGCGCACGAGCTGCTGGATGTCGGACACCGCGATCGGGTCGACGCCGGCGAAGGGCTCGTCGAGCAGCATGAAGTTGGGCTTGCTGGCCAGCGCCCGGGCGATCTCCAGCCGCCGCCGCTCGCCGCCCGACAGCGAGATGGCGGCCGACTTGCGCAGATGCGTGATGTGGAATTCCTCGAGCAGCTCGTCGAGCGTCCGCTCGCGCTCGGCGCGGTCCTTCTCGACCGCCTCCAGCACGGCGCGGATGTTGCCCTCCACCGTCAGTCCGCGGAAGATCGAGGCCTCCTGCGGCAGGTAGCCGATGCCGAGGCGGGCGCGCCGGTACATCGGCATCGAGGTGACGTCGAAGCCGTCGATCTCGATCGTGCCGCTGTCGACCGGCACGAGGCCGGTCACCATGTAGAAGCAGGTGGTCTTGCCGGCGCCGTTGGGGCCGAGCAGGCCCACCGCCTCGCCGGCGCGCACGCCGAGCGACACGCCCGACACCACCTGCCGGCCCTTGTAGCTCTTGGTCAGTCCGCGCGCGATCAGCGTGCCCTGGTAGCGCGTCCGGTCCTGCGGCTCGGCAGGCGCCGCATCGCCCGCCTGCTTGCCCGCGCGCGAGAAGAGCGAACGAAGCTTCGCCATCAGTTGCTTTGCGAGCCCGGCTGGAGAAGCATCTTGATGCGGCCGCTGTCGCCGCCCTTGCCGCAGCCGTCGAGCTTGGACTGGCCGGTCTTGGAATTGGAGACGAACTTGCAGCCGACGACGACGTTGTCGCCCTGCGTCAGCACGACCTCCTTGCCGGTGAGCACCAGCACGCCGGTGCCCATGTCGTAGGTGCCCTGGTCGCCGGTGGCCACCTGGTCGTTCTGCTTGATGTAGACCTTGCCCTCCGCCTCCATGTGGTCGACCTGGGCGTTGTCGGAGCCGCCGCCGCCGGAATTCTTGTAGTAGACCGTCATCTTGACGGTCTTGAGCAGCAGCTTGCCCTGCACGAGCTGAACGTTGCCGGTGAAGATGGCGATGTTGTCGTGGTCGCGCACCTCGAGCTTGTCGCTCTCGATCTCGATCGGCCCGTCGCCGCCGAACTGGAAGCCGGAGGAGGACGTCTGGCCCTGTCCCTGGGCCTGCTGGCCGGACTGGGCGAGCGCCGGCGCGGCCGTTCCCGCGAACAGCAGCGCGGCCGCCAGCCGCATCGCCGCGTCACTCCTGCGCATTGTCAGCATTCCCGCTCCCCGTCGCCGACGCGGTGTCGACCTGCTTGCCCTTGATATGGACCTTCACGCGGTTCTCGAACAGCATGACCGAGCCGCCTTCCGTCACAGTCAGCGAATCGGCCGTGATCGTCGAGCCTTTGCGGTCGATGTGCACAGGATCGCCCGTCTGCATGTTGCCGCCGGCGATGTCGATGATGGCCGATTGCAGCCGCGCCACCAGGCCGTCCGTGGTCTTGACCAGGGTCGGGCTGTCGATCTCCAGCCTGTTCTGCGACTTCACCAGCTTGCCCGAGGCCGCGTCGACGGTCGCCCACTGGTCGGTGCCGACCGGCAGCTTCGCGCCGATGGTCTCAAGCTCCACCACGTCGTCGTTGGAGATCGCCTGCGCGGCGCGCGCGGCCTGCATCTCGTAGGGCCGGTTCTCGGAATTGAAGCCCGCCATGCGCGGATTGGCCATGATCAGCCGGCCGTTCTGGATCGAGGTGCCGGCGATGTCGATCGACACCTCGCCCATGCGCGCCAGCAGCGACTTGCCGACCAGCCCGGCCGCCATCAGCGCCGCCAGAACCGGCAGCGCGAACTTCAGCCGGCGCACGTTGCGCGAACGACGGCGCTCGCGCTCGAACACCAGTTCGGTCGCGATCCTGTTCCGGTTCGACTGCTGCAACGCCTTTTCGGTCATCTCTCGGTCACGGCGGGGCCGGCCCCGCCTCGTCTTCGCGGGCGTGGCCGGGATCATAACATTGCGCCCGCCCGCCGACGATCCCTGCTGCCGAGGTGGACGATCGCGTCGCTTCGCACCCCAATATGGTGATTTTGCGCCGCACGCAAAGGGGCCGTGGCGCCGCCGACCGGGGGAGCCGGACGCTTCCGTCTTGGCCGCAGCGGCCTTTCGCCCGCTTCCAGCCGGCCGCGAAACGCTCTAGAGCAGGGCGGCGCGCAACCTTCGTGCCGAGGGAGAGCCTCATGGCCACACGCACCGACGACATCATCGACCGCCGCAGGCTGCGGCGCAAGCTGACCTTCTGGCGGGTCGCGGCCCTGCTCGTGCTGGCCGCCGCGATCGCCGGGACCGCCGCCTGGTTCTACGGCGACATGGAGGGCGCGACCGCGAAGGACCACGTCGCGCGCATCAGGATCGAGGGGACGATCACCGAGGACGACCGGCTGCTTGAGCTGCTCGACAGGGTCTCCAAGTCCGCTTCCGTCAAGGGCGTCGTGCTGACGGTCGATTCGCCCGGCGGCACCACCGCCGGCGGCGAGGCGATCTACGAGGCGGTGCGCAAGCTGGCCGAGGCCAAGCCCGTCGTGGCGCAGGTCGGCACGCTGGCCGCCTCCGCCGGCTACATGATCGCCAGCGCCACGGACCATATCGTGGCGCGCCAGTCCTCGATCGTCGGCTCGATCGGCGTGCTGTTCCAGTATCCCGACGTCACCGGGCTGATGGACAAGGTCGGCGTCAAGCTCGAGGGCGTGAAGTCGTCCCCGCTCAAGGCCGAGCCGTCGCCCTTCAACCCGACCACCGAGGAGGAGCGGACGATGATCCGCAACCTCGTGATGGACAGCTACGACTGGTTCGTCGGGCTGGTGGAGACGCGCCGCGGCCTGACCCACGACCAGGCGCTGGCGCTCGCCGACGGCTCGATCTACACCGGCCGGCAGGGGCTGAAGAACAGGCTGGTGGACGAGCTCGGCGGCGTCGAGACGGCGCGCGCCTGGCTGGCGACCAAGAGCGTTCCGGCCGAGCTCGACCTGGTCGAATGGAAGCCGCGCCGCGACAGCGCCGGCTGGCTGTTCGGGCAGTCCTCGATGCGCGCGCTCGCCGCCTGGCTGGGCCTGCCCGCCGCCGGCTCCGACATTCTCGCCGGACTCGGCGCCGACCGTATCTTCCTTGACGGTCTCGTGTCGGTCTGGCAACCTGCGGAAGGTCACTGACCGGTCCAAAACTTCAAGAAAATCATTCTGATAATAGTTGATCGGCGCTTTTACGAGGGGAGTCGCAATGATCAAGTCCGAGCTGGTGCAGACCATTGCCAATCGCAATCCGCACCTGTTCCTGCGCGATGTCGAGAACATCGTCAACGCGATCTTCGAGGAGATCACCGACGCGCTGGCGGAGGGCAACAGGGTGGAACTGCGCGGATTCGGCGCGTTTTCCGTGAAGAACAGGCCCGAGCGGGTGGGCCGCAACCCGCGCACCGGCGAATCCGTTCAGGTCGAGGAGAAGTGGATCCCCTTCTTCAAGACGGGCAAGGAGCTGCGCGAGCGTCTCAACGGCGGCAAGTGAGGCCGCCTGAGGCCGGTCAGTGAAGCCGAACGCCGGGTGATGCTGCGATGAACCGTGTCCTGACCATCGTCGTGCTGGTGCCGCTGGCGATCATCCTGATCGCGCTGGCGGTCGCCAATCGCGGCGCCGCCACCTTCACCATCGACCCGTTCAACCCCGGCAACCCGGGCCTCTCGGTCGAATGGCCACTGTTCGTGCTGCTGTTCGTCGCGCTGGGCGTGGGCCTCCTGCTCGGCAGCGCCGCCACCTGGCTGCGGCAGGGCCGCTACCGCAAGGCCGCCCGCGAGCGGGCGAGCGAGGTACGCGCCCTGCGCGACCAGGCGATGCGCGCGACGCCGCCCCAGCCCACGCTGCCGAAGCCCGGCGCGTGATTTCGGCCGGCGCGGGGCGATCCCATGCTGACCATCTCCGCTGCCGAGGTCGACGCCGCACTCAATTATGCCGGCCTCGTCGAGACGCTGCGCGGCGCCTTCGCCGCCGGCGCGGTGCAGCCGGTCCGCCACCACCATCTGGTCGAGCGGCCCGACGGCGCTGCCTCGACCCTGCTGCTGATGCCGGCCTGGACCGATTTCAAGTCCGCCGGCCGTGACGGCTTCGTCGGCGTCAAGATCGTCTCGGTCTCGCCCGACAACAATCTCGTCGGCAAGCCCGCCGTCATGGGCGTCTATCTGCTGATGGACGGCCGCACGCTGGAGCCGGTCGCCCTGATCGACGGCCAGCGCCTGACGTTGTGGCGCACCGCCTGCGCCTCCGCGCTCGCCTCGACCTACCTGTCGCGGCCCGAGAGCAGCCGCCTGCTGGTCATCGGCGCCGGCGCGCTGGCGCCCTTCCTCGCCCGCGCCCATGCGGCGGTGCGCCCGATCGCCCGCATTTCCGTCTGGAACCGCACGCCCGCCAATGCCGGCAAGGTCGTGGCCGGCCTGCAGGCCGAGGGCTTCGCGGCCGAGGTGGCGGGCGACCTCGACGCCGCCTTCGCCGATGCCGACATCGTCACCTCCGCCACCATCTCGACCGTGCCGCTGGTCAGGGGCGAGCTGTTGCGGCCGGGCACTCATGTCGACCTGGTCGGCGCCTTTTCGCCGGCCATGCGCGAGAGCGACGAGGCCGCCTTCGCCCGCGCCAGCGTCTATGTCGACACGCGCGCCGGCGCGCTGAAGGAGGCCGGTGACGTCGTGCAGGCGATCGCCGAGGGCGCGCTGAAGCCACAGGACATCCGCGGCGACCTCGCCGAGCTCGTTCGCGGCGACGCCTCCGGCCGCCGCTCGGCGGACGAGATCACGCTCTTCAAGTCGGTCGGCGCCGCGATCGAGGACCTCGCGGCCGCCACCGCCGTCTACGGCAGGATCGCCGGCGCCGCACCGCGGCGCTGAAGCGCCTCTGGGCGCTGTCGGGCTGGCCATGGCCACGTCGCGGCCTATCTTGTCCGGCATCGCGAACCCGAAGGCCGCTCCGACGATGCCGCGCCCACGCCTCGTTCTATGTCTCCTCGCCATCCTGGTGATGGCGCTGAGCCTCGCGCCATCCTGGGCGCACCTGCTGGAGGCAGGGCCGCGCATCGGCATCTGGCCGCCAGAGCTCTGGCGCGAGGCGACCGTCTTCAACGCGCAGTTCATGTGGTTCGCCATCGTCGGCGGCCCGTTCGACGTCGCCGCCATCCTGTTCGGCGCCGCTCTCGCCTTCGTCCTGCGCGGGGAGACGGCGCCGTTCCGCTGGGCGCTGGCCGCGACGGTGCTGTTCACGATCAGCCTGGCGGTATGGCTGGCCGTGGTCGCGCCCGCCAATGCCGAGCTGGCGACATGGACGCGCGGCCCGATTCCCGGCGATTTCGCCTCCGTGCGCGACCGCTGGGAGACGGGGCACACCGCGATGGCCGTCATCAAGCTCGCCGGGCTCGCGGCCGGCGTCGTGGCGTCCCTCACGGCCAGCCGCTCCGCATGATCCGAAAGGCTGGCCGCCGCTTTGTTGCGCGCGTCTGGCCCCTGTGGCAGAAGCGGGACGCTCGGCCGGCCTGCTGGAGACACGATTGAACCCCTTGCGCGACAAGCGCCGCGACACGCCCCGCTCCGGCGAGCGCCCGCAGCAGCCCGCCCCGGCCGCGCCCCGGCTTGCCGCGCGGCGCGCGGGCGCGCTGCCGGCGGAACGGCTGCCGGTGATCCTCGAGGTCGCGCCGAACGCCGACTACGCGCTGATCGATTCCGGCGCCGGCCGCAAGCTCGAGCAGTACGGCCCCTACCGCATCGTGCGGCCCGAAGGGCAGGCGATCTGGCAGCCGGCCCTGCCGGAACGCGACTGGGCGAACGTCGACGCGGTCTTCACCGGCGACACCGACGAGGAGGGCATGGGCCGCTGGCGCTTTCCGAAGGCGCCGCTCGGCGAGACATGGCCGATGCGCCATGACGGGCTCGATTATCTCGGCCGCTTCACTTCCTTCCGCCATGTCGGCGTCTTTCCCGAGCAGGCCTCCCACTGGGCGCATATGGAAGGGCTGATCCGCGCCGCGCGCCGGCCGGTGAAGGTGCTCAACCTGTTCGGCTATACCGGGCTTGCCTCGCTGGTGGCCGCCCGCGCGGGCGCGGAGGTGACCCATGTCGACGCCTCGAAGAAGGCGGTCCAGTGGGCGCGCGAGAACCAGCAGGTGGCACGGCTGGGCGACAAGCCGATCCGCTGGATCGTCGAGGACGCGGTGAAGTTCGCCGAGCGCGAGGTGCGGCGCGGCAGCCGCTACGACATCGTGCTGCTCGATCCGCCGGCCTATGGCCGCGGCCCCAAGGGCGAGGTCTGGCAGCTCTTCGGGGACTTGCCGGCGCTGGTCGACACCTGCCGCGAGATCCTGACGCCGAAGCCGCTCGCCGTGGTGCTGACTGCCTATTCCATCCGCGCCTCCTTCTTCGCCATCCACGCGTTGATGCGCGACGCCTTCGCCGGCATGGGCGGGGCGGTGGAATCGGGCGAGCTGGTGATCGTCGAGAAGGCCGCCGGCCGCCGGCTCTCCACCTCGCTGTTCTCGCGCTGGGTGGCGCAATGAGCGGCGGCGGCGAGACCCGCGCGCCGGGCCGGGTGAAGGAGGTCACCAGCCTCGCCAATCCGCTGGTCAAGGATATCCGCGCGCTGGCGCTCAAGAAGTTCCGCGACCAGCAGCGCGCCTTCATGGCCGAGGGTCTCAAGCTCGTCATCGACGCGCTCGACGCCGGCTGGACGATCCGCGCGCTGGTCTTCGCCAAGAACGCCAGGGACAACCCCGCCGTGCAGAAGGCCGCCGCCCGCACCGTCGCCGCCGGCGGGCTGGTGCTCGAGGCGAGCGAGAAGGTGCTTTCCGGCATCACGCGGCGCGACAACCCGCAGATGGTGGTCGGCGTGTTCGAGCAGCGGCTGGTGCCGCTCGTTTCCATCCGCCCGAAGGCTGGCGACGTCTGGGTGGCGCTCGACCGGGTGCGCGACCCCGGCAATCTCGGCACGGTGATCCGCACTGCCGACGCGGTGGGCGCGGCCGGCGTCATCCTCGTCGGCGAGACCACCGATCCGTTCTCCATCGAGGCGGTGCGCGCCACCATGGGCTCGATCTTCGCCGTGCCGCTCGCCAAAACCGCCGTGGACGCCTTCCTTGCCTGGCGCCGGGACTTCTCCGGCCTCGTCATCGGTACGCATTTGAAGGGCGCCGTCGACTACCGCAAAGGCGGCTACGGCGAGGGGCCGGTGCTGCTCCTGATGGGCAACGAGCAGCAGGGCCTGCCCGACAGCCTCGCCGCCGCCTGCGACCGGCTGGTGCGCATCCCGCAGGCGGGACGTGCCGATTCGCTCAACCTCGCCGTCGCCACCGGCGTCATGCTCTACGAGATCCGGCGCGCCGCGCTGCCGGAGGCCGGGAGCTGATGCGCGCGCTTCTCGCCTATGGCGGGCTGGGCCTCGCCGCCCTCGCGATCGACCAGTGGATCAAGTACCTGGTGGAGACGCGGCTGCCGATGCAGGAGCCGGTCGACGTCCTGCCCTTCCTCGCCTGGTTCCGCACCTACAACACCGGCATCTCGTTCTCCTGGCTGTCGGGCATGGCCGACTGGCAGCTCATCGCCATGGCGCTGGCGGTGACGCTGTTCATCGGCTGGCTGGCCTGGCGTTCGCCGCCGCGGCAGGTCTTCGCGCGCGCCGGCTTCGCCCTCATCGTCGCGGGCGCGGCGGGCAACCTCGTCGACCGCATCTCCTACGGCCACGTCGTCGACTACGTCCTCTTCCACACCGGCAACTGGGCCTTCGCCGTGTTCAACTTCGCCGACGCCTGCATCAGCGTCGGCGCGGCGCTGGTGATCCTCGAGGAGCTGGTCGAGTGGCGCCGCTCCCGCGCCGAATCGCCGCCGGCCGGCTGAGCGGCGTTGACCCGGCGCGGCGGTGGCCGCAAGCTTCTACCCGACCAGCAGCAAGAAACGCAGGGAACGACATGTCCGATACCTTCAAGGCGATCCTGATCACGCGCAACGAGGACAAGAGCCAGTCCGTCGCCGAGGTCGACATGACCGAGGCCGAGCTGATGGAAGGCAACGTCACCGTCCGTGTCGAGGCGACCACGGTGAACTACAAGGACGGGCTGGCGATCACCGGCAAGTCGCCGGTGGTGCGGCGTTTCCCGATGATTCCCGGCATCGACTTCGCCGGCACGGTGCTGTCCTCCTCGCACCCCGACTGGCACCCCGGCGATCGCGTCGTCCTCGACGGCTGGGGCGTCGGCGAGACCCATATGGGAGCCTATGCCGGCCGCGCCCGCGTCAATGGCGACTGGCTGGTGCCGCTGCCGCGCGAACTCACTCCCGTGCAGGCGATGGCGGTCGGCACCGCCGGCTACACCGCCATGCTGTGCGTGATGGCGCTGGAGCGGCACGGCATCTCGCCCGAGCGCGGGCCGGTCGTGGTCACCGGCGCGGCCGGCGGCGTCGGCTCGGTCGCGGTCTCGCTGCTGTCCAAGCTCGGCTATCACGTCATCGCCTCGACCGGCCGTCCCGCCGAGGCCGGCTACCTGAAGGAGCTCGGCGCCGCCGAGATCATCGATCGCGCCGAGCTGTCGGCGCCCGGCCGGCCGCTCGGCAAGGAGCGCTGGGCGGGCGGCGTCGACGCCGTCGGCAGCCATACGCTCGCCAACGTGCTCGCCCAGACCTCCTATGGCGGCGCGGTCGCCTGCTGCGGGCTGGCGCAGGGCATGGACCTGCCGGCCTCCGTCGCGCCCTTCATCCTGCGCGGCGTCTCGCTGCTCGGCGTCGATTCCGTCATGGCGCCCAAGCCGCTGCGGCTGGAGGCGTGGAAACGCATCGTCCACGACCTCGACCACGCCAAGCTGTCGACGCTGACGACGGTCATCCCCTTCTCGGGCGTGCTGCCGGCGGCGCGCGACATCGTCGAGGGCAGGGTCCGCGGCCGCATCGTCGTCGAGATGTAGCCCCGCCTTTCCGGCCGGCCGCTAAAATTTGAGCGGTCGGTCACATCCTTCCCTAAGGCAGCCCGGCTAATCTTGGCCGCATGGTGGCGGGAAGGAAATTGCTCTGGCTGGACGAGACGGCGTGGACGCCCGCGTCGCTGCAGCCTGCGCGCGCGCCCGCCGCGCCGGCCGGCCGGAAGCCCGGCTACGAGGACGAGACCCACTTCCGCCGCCTGCATTTCGGCCTTGACGCCGCCATGTCCGTGGTGGTGCTGCTGTCGGCCTCGCTCGCCGCGGCCGCCGGCGCGCCGCTCTGGGTGGTGTTCGGCCTCATCGGCTTCGGGGCGGTCGCCACCGGCGCCTCGATCCTCGTGCGCCGGGCCGAGCGCACCTCGGCCGCGCGGCGCTTCGACGCCTACGAGGCGGCCAGCCGCGAGGCGGAGCGGCTGTCGGACCGCGTCTGGGAGCTGCGCGAGAGCGAGGAACGCTTCCGCGGGCTTGTCGACGCGCTGGGCGACATCGTCGTGCACCGCGACCGCGACGGCCGCATCGTCAGCGCCAATTCGGTGCTGGCGCGGTTGCTCGGCCGCACGCCGGAGGAACTCGTCGGCCAGACGCTCGCCGAGCTCGGCATCGACATCGGGCTGGTGCCCGACGCGGCCTTCGCCGAAAGCGAGTGCCTGAGTTCGGCCGACGTCGCGGTGCGCACCACCGCCGGCACGCGCTGGTTCTCCTGGATCGAGCTGTCCGTCCGCGACGAGGAGACGGGCACGATCTCGCACAGCGCGATTGCCCGCGACATCACCGACCGCAAGCGCGCCGAGCTGGCGCTGGTCAGGGCGCGCGAGCGCGCCGAGAACGCCAGCAAGGCCAAGTCGCGCTTCCTGGCGACCGTCAGCCACGAGATCCGCACGCCGATGAACGGCATCATCGGCATGGCGCGCCTGCTCGGCGCGACCAAGCTGACGCCCGAGCAGAAGACCTATATCAGCGCGGTCTCGACCTCGGCCGGCGCGCTGCTCGCGCTGATCGAGGATCTGCTCGACTTCTCCAAGATCGAGGCCGGCAAGTTCGAGCTCGAGCCGCAGCAGATCTCGCCGCGCGAGCTGATCGAGCATGTGGTGGAGCTGATGGCGGCGCGCGCCTTCAGCCGCAGCATCGGGCTCGGCTGCCACATCGCGCCGCAGGTGCCCGAGCGGGCGATGATGGATCCTGGCCGGCTGCGGCAGGTGCTGCTCAACCTGATCGGCAACGCCATCAAGTTCACCGAGGTGGGCGGCATACTGGTCGACGTCGGCGTCCGTACCGACGAGGCCGGGTCGCGGCTTGTGATCGCCGTCACCGATACCGGCCCGGGCCTCGCGGAAGCCGACATGGAGCGCATCTTCCGCGAGTTCGAGCAGGCCGAGGGCGGCCGCACCCGCCGCCACGGCGGGGCGGGGCTCGGCCTCGCCATCTCGCGCCGCATCGTCGAGGCGATGAAGGGCCAGATCACCGTCGAGAGCGAGCCCGGCAAGGGCGCGACCTTCACCGTCGAGATCCCGCTCGGGACCGAGGCGGCCGCGCCGACGATCCCCGACGCCGCGCTCGACGGGACGAGTGTGCTGATCCTGTCGCGCAACCGCATGGAGGCCGAGGCGATCGCCCGCACGGTGCGCGCCAATGGCGGCGAGGCGGCGCGCGCGGCGACCGTCGAGGAGGCCGGCCACCTCGCCGGCCGGGCCCGCCGTCGCTTCGACGCCGTCGTCGTCGATGCCGCGCTGGAGGATGCCGACGCCGCCGTGCTGAAGGGCCTGCGCGCGGCCGGCATCGACCCGTCCTCGGCCATCACGCTGATCGCGCCCGGCGACCGCGGCAAGCTGCAGAAGCTGAAGCGCGCCGGCTACCGCAATTTCCTGCCGCGTCCGGTGCGCGGCGGTACGCTGCTCAAGATCATGATCGCCGGCCGCGCCGGCCTCGACCTCGCCGCGCCTGACGACGGCCAGCAGCGCCAGGGCGCGGCGACGGCAGCAACCCGCCTCAGCGTGCTGATCGCCGAGGACAACGAGATCAATGCCGTGCTCGCGCGCGCGGCCCTGTCGAAGGCCGGGCACGAGGTCGACGTGGTCGGCAACGGCCGGGCGGCGGTCGACGCGCTGACGGCGCCGGCGCGCCGCTACGACGTCGTGCTGATGGACCTGCACATGCCGCTGATGGACGGGCTGGAGGCCATTTCCCGCATCCGCCGCCACGAGGCCGAGCGCGGCCTGCCGCCGGTGCCGGTGCTGGTCCTGTCGGCCGACGGCCAGGAGGACACGCGCCAGTCGGTCTTGACCCACGGCGCCAACGGCTTCCTGTCGAAGCCGCTCGACCCGGCCGCGCTCGTCGTCGCGGTCGAGGAGCAGGCCGCCGCCTGAGCCGCTCTCCCTACATCGCCTCGCGCAGGGTCCTGATCTTCAGCAGCAGCTTCCAGAAGGCCGAGACCTTGGCGCTGTCGAGCCGCACCGAGGCGCGCTTGTAGTCCTCGAACACCGCCTTCATGCGCTGGTAGAAGCCCGGATCCATGACCGCCACGCCGTTCTCGCTGTCGTGGATGAAGCTGCGGTTGTTGAGGTTGACGGAGGAGAGCACGGTGAGCGTGCCGTCCACCATCAGCAGCTTGCCGTGCAGCAGGAACTTCGGGTCCTTGTAGTCGTAGATGGCGATGCGATCGGCGTGCGCGTTGACGAACTCGCCGTTGAGCGCGGTCAGCACCGCGCCGCCGAGGTCGCCGTCCATGTGGACGCGGCCGATGACGGTGACCGCCACGCCGCGGTCGAGCGCGCGCCGCAGCGCCGCCTCGATCGCCGGCGTCAGGTTGAGATAGGGGTTCATGATCTCGATCGAGCGCTGCGCCGCGTCGATGACCTGCACGTAATAGGTTTCCAGCGCCCGGTCGTCCGCATAGGGCACCGAGATGAAGTGGCGGGCGACCGGCCCGTCCGCCGCCTTCCCGCCCTGCGCCGGCACCGAGAAGGGCCGCAGCATCGAGGTGCGCGCATCGTCGTTCCACAGGGTCGACATGTGCGCCGCGAGCGTGCGCACCACCGTGTCGGAATGGAAGGCGATGTCGATGTCGCGCCAGTTGGAATAGTAGTTCAGCGTCAGCCCGCGCTTGCGGCTGTAGTGCTGAAGCTCGGGGAAGGCCGACAGGTCCACCGGCTCGGGGAACAGGAAGCCGTCATGGATGTTGCGGCCGCCGAGGATGGCGGTCGAGCGGCCGGACTCGGGCGACAGCGTCGCCAGCATCTTGACGTGGTGCACCTTGTGGAAGCGCGACAGCGCCTCCGAGGGCTGCGCGCCCGACGGCGGCTGCCAGCGGAAGCGCCTGAGCTCGATGTTGAGGTTGTCCGCCACCAGGCTTTCGAGCTGGTCGCGGTCCTTGTCGCGGGTGAGCACGTCCGAGGCGATGATGCGCACGACGGCGCCGCGCCGGGCATGGTGGCGCAGCAGCCGCACCATCACCCGGCCGGAGAAGTCGGCCTTGATGTCGAGATAGGAGACGTAGATCAGCGACAGCTTCGGCGCCCGGCCGTAGTCGAGCGGCGCGTCGGGATTGCCGGCCTTCAGGAAGCCCGGCGGCAGGTCGCGCCCGAGCAGCGCCTTGACCTTGGCGTTGAAGCCGTCCTCCTCGCTCGCGAGGATGTCGATGCCGCCCGGCGCGAAGGGGCAGGTCTCCGACAGCCAGCGGCCGGAATAGAAGGCGCGCTGCAGCGGCGTCAGCCGGCTGGCGTCGGGCAGCGGGCAGACGTCGAAGCGGCGGTCGAGCGCGGCCACGTCGGGGCGGACCTTCTCTTCGCGCACGATCTCGAAGCTGCGGCTGTCCTTGCCGATCCGGGCGACCGCAGTGCATTTGTTCAGGCGATCGCCCGGCCGCAGCACCACCTGCCTGCCGCCCGGGCCGGGATCGTCGTTGGCGATCGAGATCGTCTGTCCGGCGCGATGGGTGGCGAGCCCCGTGGTTCCGTCGACGGTCATCGGCCCGTCGCAGGTGAGCAGCAGCCGGTAGGGGCGGTCGCCGACGGAGACGACGGCGATCTCCGCCCGCCGCGCCTGCAGGCCGGAGAAGGCGAAGGGCGCCGTGCCCGATTTCGGGCCGGCGGGCGCCAGGTAGAGCGTCGAGCGGGCGACCCGCCAGCCGGTGCCGAAGGTGCCGGAACGCTCGGCCGTCCGTGGCAGCCGGGCGACATCCTGCCGCGTCGTCGGCTCGGCGAGGTCGGAGAGCGTGCGCTCGGCCGTGCGGATCTTCGGCCCGAGATCGGCCGCCTGCCGGCCGGGGCCGAGCCCGTTGGCCTTGACCAGCCGGTCGTGGCCGTCGCGCGCGATCAGCGCGGCGAACTGCTTGCCATAGGCGCGGCCGGCGGCGTCGGGCGTCGTCGTCTCGGCCACCTGCGTGGCGATGGAGGCGAAGCGCGTGGGGTCGCCGCCGCACCCGGAAAGGACGAGGCCGGCGAGCGCGACGAGGATCGCGCCGCGCCGCAGCCGGCCGCGCGTGCCCGGCCTGCGCGCCGAAGCATCGTCCGTCTCTCCGCTCACGCAACGTCCCACGACAACGCGATCACCCGTCTCCGTCCCGGATGCAGTCTGCGATCCCTTGCGTCAATTTTCGGGCAGAGGGCGCTTCGGGACAAGTGCGCCCCTGCCGGCGGTGTCAGTCAATATCGAATGAGACGCCCTGAGCGAGCGGCAGGGCGGTTGAGTAGTTGACGGTGTTTGTGGCGCGTCGCATGTAGGCCCTCCAGGCGTCGGAGCCGCTCTCGCGGCCGCCGCCGGTCTCCTTCTCGCCGCCGAACGCGCCGCCGATCTC
>JAFKJY010000120.1 GCA_017305835.1 Hyphomicrobiales bacterium | reverse complement strand
TCGCCTATCTGGCGCGGCAAGGTTATTTCTCGAAGCCGCGCGTCGACCGCGTCATCATCCCCGAGCCGCTCAACAAGGACCGCATCTGCCTCGGCCATCGCGGCGTCTGGTGGGCCGAGATCGAGACCAAGGGCTCGATCGCCCACGGCTCGATGCCCTTCCTCGGCGATTCGGCGATCCGCCACATGGGCGCCGTGCTCGACGCCTTCGAGCAGGAGCTGTTCCCGGCGCTCGACCGCAAGCAGACAAACATGCCCGTCGTCCCCGAGGGCGCACGGCGCTCGACGCTGAACCTCAATTCCGTGCATGGCGGCCAGACCGAGGATTTCCGTCCCGGCCTGCCGGCGCCCAACGTCGCCGATTCCTGCCGCCTCGTGCTCGACCGCCGCTTCCTGATCGAGGAGCCGGTCGACGAGGTGAAGCGCGAGGTCACCGACATACTCGACCGGCTGAAGCGCGAGCGGCCGCGCTTCGACTACCGCATCCGCGACCTGATGGAGGTGCTGCCGCTGATGACGGAGGCCGACGCGCCCGTGCCGACGGCGCTGGCGCATGCCATCCGCCTCGTGCTCGGCCGGGAGCCGCAATACATCTGCTCGCCCGGCACCTACGACCAGAAGCACGTCTCGCGCATCGGCCACCTGCACGACTGCGTCGCCTACGGGCCGGGCATCCTCGACCTCGCCCACCGGCCCGACGAATGGGTGGGCATCGTCGACATGGTCGAGTCCGCCAAGATCATGGCGATGGCGCTCGACGCGCTGCTGCGCGGCGGTGCGTCTGCCTGAGGTTCCACAATCCAGATTTACTCGCGTCGAAATTGGCGCTTTGATGCGGCCGGGATCAATGCAATTGCCGGGAGTGACTCCATGAAACTGTTCAAAGCCCTGATGGCGGCGGCGGCGCTGGCGCTCGTCACCGGTGCGGCGCAGGCCGCGCGGACCGACGTCACGATCGCCATGCAGCTCGAGCCGCCGAGCCTCGACCCGACCACCGGCGGGGCCGCCGCGGCCATCCGCAGCGTTACCTACGGCAACATCTTCGAGGGCCTGACGAAGATCGACAGCGCCGGCGCCGTGCAGCCGCTGCTGGCGAAGTCGTGGGACATCTCCGACGACGGGCTGACCTACACCTTCCACCTCCAGGACGGCGTCAAGTTCCAGGACGGCACGCCGCTGACGGCCGCCGACGTCAAGTACTCGCTCGACACCGCGCGCGGCGAGAAGTCGGTGAACGCGCAGAAGCAGCTCTTCGCCAAGATCGCCTCGGTGGACGCCGTCGACGACCACACCGTCAAGGTGACGCTCAGCGGGCCGCAGGGCGACTTCCTCTACAACATGGGCTGGGGCGACGCGGTGATCGTCTCGGAGAAGACGGCCGCGTCCAACGGCACCAACCCGGTCGGCACCGGCCCCTACAAGCTCGGCGAATGGGTCAAGGGCGACCACGTCACGCTGACCGCCAACCCGGACTACTGGGGCGCCAAGCCGGCGATCCAGACCGCCACGATGAAGTTCATCTCCGAGCCGACGGCGGCCGTCGCCGCGATCCTGGCCGGCGACGTCGACTATTTCGGCGGCTTCCCGGCGCCCGAGGCGCTGACCCAGATCAAGGCCGATCCGCGCCTGCAGATCATCGTCGGCGCCACCAACGGCGAGACGGTGCTCGCCATGAACAACGGCAAGGCCCCGCTCGACAACGTCAAGGTGCGCGCCGCGATTGCCCACGCGATCGACCGCAAGGCCATCATCGACGGCGCCCAGTTCGGATACGGCACGCCGATCGGCAGCTTCTTCCCGCCGTCGGACCCGGCCTATATCGACCTGACCTCGGTCTCGAACTTCGACCCGGAGCTGTCGAAGAAGCTGCTGGCCGAGGCCGGCGTGTCCAACCTGAGCCTGTCGCTCAAGCTGCCGCCGGCATCCTACGCGCGGGCGGCCGGGCCGATCATCCAGCAGGAGCTCGCCAATGTCGGCATCAAGGTCGAGATCAGCAACGTCGAATGGGCCGACTGGCTGAGCAACGTGTTCAAGCAGAAGGACTACGACCTCACCATCATCAGCCATGTCGAGCCGAACGACTACGGCATCTTCGCGCGCGACGACTACTACTTCGCCTACAAGTCCGACGCCTACAAGAAGGTGGTCGAGGAGATCGGCAACACGACCGATCCCAAGAAGCAGGTCGAGCTGAAGCAGGAAGCGCAGAAGATCCTCGCCAACGATTTCGCGGCGGGCTTCCTGTTCGAGTATCCGTTCATCACGATCGCCAGCAAGGACCTCAAGGGCTTGTGGGAGAACCAGCCCATCCCGGCCATGCCGATCAGCGAGATGTCCTGGTCCGAATAGGACCGGCGGGGCGGTCGGCACCGGCCGGCCGCCCTTCTCCCGACCGGCATCGCACAGCGCGAACATGGCTTCCTATCTCGCCGGCCGGCTGGCTTCCCTGCTGATCAGCCTCGTGGTCGCCAGCATCGTCATCTTCCTCGTCATCGAAGTCGTGCCGGGCGATCCGGCGCAGTTCATGCTCGGCCTCAACGCGCAGCCCGACACGCTGGCCGCGCTGCGCACGCAGCTCGGCCTCGATGAGCCGGCCCTGATCCGCTACTTCACCTGGATCTTCGGCATGCTGCACGGCGATTTCGGCATCTCCTACACCTACAGGACGCCGGTCTCCGAGCTCGTCGCGCAGCGCATCGGCGTCTCGGCGCCGCTGGCGCTGCTGTCGCTGGCGCTGACCGTGATCATCGGCCTGCCCGCCGGCATCATCGCCGCCGCGCGGCGCAACTCCGCCACCGACGCCGCCGTCATGGGCGCCACGCAGCTCGGCATCGCCGTCCCCAATTTCTGGTTCGCCATCATGCTGGTATGGATCTTCGCGGTGATCCTGCACTGGTTCCCGGCGGGCGGCTTCCCCGGCTGGAACAAGGGTATATGGCTGGGCTTCAAGGGCCTGCTGCTCCCGTCCATCGCGCTCGCGCTGCCGCAGGCCGCGATCCTGGCCCGCGTGATGCGCTCCTCGCTGCTCGACACGCTCGGCGAGGACTACATCCGCACCGCCCGCGCCAAGGGCCTGCCGCGCGCGCAGGCGCTGTGGAAGCATGCCGTGCGCAACGCGCTGATCCCGGTGCTCACCATCGTCGGGCTGCAGTTCTCCTTCCTGCTCGCCGGCGGCATCATCATCGAGAACGTGTTCTACCTGCCCGGTCTCGGCCGCCTGACCTTCCAGGGCATCACCCAGCGCGACCTGATCACCGTCAAGACGGTGATCATGCTGCTCGTCTTCGCCGTCATCTTCGTCAACTTCCTCGTCGAGATCGCCTACGTGCTGGTCGACCCGCGGCTGCGGAGGCGCGCATGAGCCTGTCCGCCGAGGCACTGGAGACGCAGGCGTTCTGGCGCACCGCGGCGCGCTCGCCGAGCTTCGTCATCGGCGCGCTGCTGTCGGCGCTCGTCGTGCTGGCCGCGCTGCTGTCCTTCGTCTGGACGCCCTACGACTACGCCGCGCAGGACATCCCCAACAAGCTGCAGGGCCTTTCGGCGGCCCACTGGCTCGGCACCGACCAGTACGGGCGCGACGTCTTCTCGCAGGTGCTCGTCGGCGCGCGCACCTCGATCAGCGTGGCGCTGGTCGCCGTCGGGCTCGGCGTCGGCGTCGGCGTGCCGCTGGGGCTTCTGGCGGCGGCGCTGCGCGGCTCGCTGATCGACGAGATCGTGATGCGCGGCAACGACCTGATCTTCGCCTTCCCGGCGCTGCTGCTCGCCATCCTCATCACCTCGGTGTTCGGCCCCGGCGCGATCAACGCCATCATCGCCATCGGCATCTTCAACATCCCGGTCTTTGCCCGGCTTTCCCGCGCGGCTGCGCTCAGCCTGTGGACGCGCGAGTTCATCCTTGCCGCCCGCGCCGCCGGCAAGGGCGCGGCGCGCATCTCGGTCGAGCACATCCTGCCCAACATCCTCAACCTGCTGATCGTGCAAGGCACCATCCAGTTCTCGCTCGGCATCCTCGCCGAAGCCGCCCTCGCCTATGTCGGGCTGGGCGCCCAGCCGCCGGTGCCGAGCTGGGGCAAGATGCTGGCCGACGCGCAGACGCTGGTCGCGCTCGCCCCCCACCTCGCCATCGTGCCCGGCCTCGCCATCATCGCCACCGTGCTCGGGCTCAACCTGCTCGGCGACGGCCTGCGCGACGTGCTCGACCCGAGGCTGAGGCGCGAGCGATGAGCCTGCTCGAGATCGAGGACCTGTCGCTCTCGATCGGCAAGGCTCCGATCCTCAGGGACGTCGACCTCCGGCTCGACGCGGGCGAGGTGCTCGGGCTTGTCGGCGAATCCGGCTCCGGCAAGTCGATGACGGCGCTGACGATCATGCAGCTCCTGCCGCACGCGGCCCGCGCCACCGGCCGCGTCACCTTCGACGGCATCGACATCCTGGCGGCGCCGGAAGCCGCGATGAACCGGCTGCGCGGCGACGACATCGGCATGGTTTTCCAGGAGCCGATGACGGCGCTCAACCCGCTCAAGACGATCGGCGAGCAGGTCGCCGAGGGCATACGCTGGCACCGCGGCTCGAACCGCGCCGACGCCGAGCGCGAGGCCCGCCGCATGCTCGACCGCGTCGGCCTGCCGGAGGCGCAGTTCCCGCTTTCCCGCTATCCGCACGAGCTGTCGGGCGGCCAGCGCCAGCGCGTCGTCATCGCGATCGCTTGCGCGCTGCGGCCCAAGCTGCTGATCGCCGACGAGCCGACGACGGCGCTCGACGTCGTGCTGCAGAAGCAGATCCTCGAGCTGCTGCAGGGGCTGGTGCGGGAGGACCGCATGGGCCTGCTGCTGATCTCGCACGACCTCGCGGTCGTCGCCGAGATGGCCGACCGCGTCGCGATCATGCGCGCCGGCGAGGTGCTCGACACCGGCGAGACCGCGCGCACTTTGTCGGAGCAGCGCCACCCCTATACGCGCCAGCTCGCCATGGCCTCGGTGCACGTGCCCGAGCGGCCCGCCCACAGGCCGCATGGCACGGCGCCGCTGCTCGAGCTGCGCGGCGTGACGCGCGACTATCCGCTGCGCCGCCGCTCGCTCTTCGGCCCGGCGGGCACGTTCCGCGCCGTGGACGGCGTCTCCTTCACGCTCGCCGCCGGCCAGTCCAAGGCGCTGGTCGGGCGCTCCGGCTGCGGCAAGTCCACGCTGGCGCGCATGATCCTGGCGCTCGACGCGCCGACGGCGGGCGAGATCGTGTTCGAGGGGCAGGACCTCGCCCGCCTCGGCACGGCCGGGATGAAGGCGGCCCGCCGCCACATGCAGGTGGTGTTCCAGGACCCCTACGGCTCGTTCGATCCGCGCCACCGGGTCGAGCGGCTGGTCGCCGAGCCGCTGCATCTGGCCGAGAAGCGCCCCGGCCGCGCCGAGCAGCGCGACATGGTCGCGCATGCGCTGCACGAGGTGGGCCTCAGCCCATCCGACATGGACAAGTATCCGCACGAGTTCTCGGGCGGCCAGCGCCAGCGCCTGTCGATCGCCCGCGCCATCATCACGCGGCCGAAGCTGATCGTCGCCGACGAGCCGGTCTCGGCGCTCGACGTCTCGATCCGCGCGCAGATCCTCGACCTGTTCGCCGACCTCAACCGGCGCCTCGGGCTGGCCTACCTGTTCATCACCCACGACCTGACCGTGGCGCGCGCCATCACCGACGAGGTGATCGTCATGCATGAGGGCCGCTTCGTCGAGGAAGGCGAGACGGCCGTGGTGCTGGAGCGGCCCAGGTCGGACGCGGCGAAGGCGCTGGTCGCGGCCGCGCCCGACCTCAGCCGGGCGATCGCGCAGCGCCTGGCCGAGGCGGGCTGACGGGCGCGGCCGTGTCGATCGGCGCGGCCGGCGCGGTCACCTCCGCCGGCGTCAGGTCCAGCATGTCGATGATGCGGGCGAGCAGCCGCACCTCGTGGCGGCTCAGCTCCGCGTCGGCCTTGGCGACCGCCGCCAGATGGCGCGCCAGCGCCAGCCGCCGCGGCCGGTCCAGCTCACGGAAGACCGCGACGGCCTGCGGAACCGAGACCTCGAAGCCGAAATCCTCCAGGTAGCGCAGCACCGGCTCCATGTCGGCGACCGGTATGCCGAACGCCTCCTGCGCGATGCGCCGCAGCGTCGCGAGCTCCGGCCCGGCCATGCGGCCGTCGGCCAGCGCCATGCGCAGCAGCAGGAGCAGCTCCGCCATCAGGGCCGGATCGTCGGCAACTTTGCGCACGGACGGGTTTCCTTCGAACAGTTCCCGCAGTTTGGCCAGCAATCCTTGAGGCATGGTTGAGATCCTGCACCCCGCCTGGCCCAAGATTAGAGCCTTTCAGGGTCATACGGAACAGTTCTGCGGCACGGTTTCCCGCTTGCGGAAACCGCCTGCCTGTGGTGCAAGCCGCCGTCCCGCCCTCCGGTTCCCCATATGGCCGACATTTCGCTGCAACTTCTCGCGCTGCTCGCGCTCGCCGCCTTCGCCGCCGGCTTCATCGACGCGATCGCCGGCGGCGGCGGCCTGATCACCGTGCCGGCGCTGCTGATCGCCGGCTTCGGACCGGTCGAGACGCTCGCCACCAACAAGCTGCAGGGCCTGTTCGGCGCGGCCTCGGCCACCATCGCCTACGCCTCGAAGGGCCATGTCGACGTGCGGACGCAACTGCCCTCTGCGGTCCTGTCCTTCCTTGGCGCCGCCGTGGGCGCGGTGCTTGCAACCGCGCTGCCAGGCGACCTGCTGCGCGCGATCCTGCCGCTTCTGCTTGTCGCGATCGCACTGTACTTCCTGTTCAAGCCGAACATGGACGACGTCGACCGGGCACAGCGCCTGTCGCCCTTCCTGTTCGGGCTGACGGTCGTGCCGGCGATCGGCTTCTACGACGGCCTGTTCGGCCCCGGCACCGGCTCCTTCCTCATGCTCGCCTTCGTTGCGCTCGCCGGTTTCGGCGTTCTCAAGGCGACGGCCCACACCAAGCTGCTCAACTTCGCCTCCAACCTCGGCGGGTTTGCCGCCTTCGCCCTCGCCGGCGCCGTCGCGTGGAAGGTCGGGCTGGTCATGGGGCTGGCGCAGTTCGCCGGCGCCCGCGTCGGCGCGAGCCTCGCCATGAAGGTCGGCGCGCGGCTGATCCGGCCGCTGCTGGTCGTGGTCTGCCTGGCGCTCGCCGCCAGGCTCCTGCTCGATCCCACCAATCCCCTTAGGCAGGCGCTGCTTTTGTAGTAGACTTCGCCTGTCCGGATTCGCCCGGACTGCACGACTACGGGGAGGGTTTGCAATGAACCTGAGTGCACCGACTCAGATCGTCTTCATCATTTCGCTGGTGATCGCGGTCATTGCCTTGCTGATGTTCTTCAACGTGATCGCGTTCATTCCTGTCGCCGCCTTCTGGGTGATGACGCTGGCCTTCGTGGTCCTGGTCGTCGGCTGCCTCTTGAAAGGCGCCTGAGCAGACGATCGCCTCCGGCCGGCGGCATGACGCCGGCCGGAGCCCTCATGGCGAACGGACGACCGGGCCGGCTTGCGGCCGGCCCTGTTCGAGGTTGCCCATTCGCCCTAGCTTGGCGGGATGGAGCGTATCGACCCACTCGACATCTGCGCGGGGCGTGGCAGCGCCGCCTTCTCCGCCGCCCCGGGCGGTGCGCCCGAGATGCACCGGCGGCCGCTCGATCCGCGGCTCGACGGGCTGGTCACGGACATCGTCGATTATCGCGAGCACGGCCGGGCGCTGCGCCTTTCGCCCGAGATGGCGCCGCTCATCGTCCCGCTCGTCATCAGCTTCGCCGAGCCGTTCGAGATTGCGCTGGGGCGCGCGCCGGGCCGGGGCGACCGCTACTGGAGCTTCACCTCCGGCCTCTATCCCGGCTTCGTGCTCATCAATTCCGCCGGCGGCGCCGAATGCGTGCAGATCGACTTCACACCGCCCGGCGCGTTCCGCTTCTTCGGCCTGCCCATGTCGGAGATCGCCGGGCGCATGGTGACGCTGGACGAACTCGGCGACAGCGGGATCGCTGAATTGCGGCGGCGGCTCGCCGACGCGCCGACATGGCGGCATCGCCTCGATATCGCGGAGACCTTCGTGCTCGACCGACTGCTCGTCTCCGAGCCCGGCGACCCGGCGGTGGAATGGGCCTTCGGCGCCATCCTGGCGCGGCGCGGCCATATGCGCGTAGGAGACCTCGCGCATCGCCTCGGCTGGAGCCGCAAGCACCTCAACGCCCGCTTCCGCAACGAGATCGGCATCGGCCCCAAGGCTGTGGCGCGCATGATGCGATTCAACCGGGCGCTGGCGCTGGCGAGACGCGGCGGCGGCTGGGCCGACATCGCGGCGGAATGCGGCTACGCCGACCAGGCCCACCTCGTCCGCGAGTTCAGGGAGTTTGCCGGCCGCCCGCCCACCTCGCTGCTGGCCGGACGGCCCTGAACGGCGGTTACATTTGTTCAAGACCGCGGCCGCCGGCCCGTGCGACGCTCGGTCCAATCGTGACACCGAGGAGCTTTCGCCATGCAGACCACGACCGCCATCGAGGCCCCGCGTATCTTCCCTGCCCTGCGCTTCAACGATGCCAGCCGGATGATCGACTGGCTGGTGGAGGCATTCGGCTTTTCCGTCCATGCCAGGCACGAGAAAGACGGCAGGATCGTCCATGCGCAGCTTGCCTTCGGCTCCTCCATGATCATGTGCGGCGACGCCCGCGACGACGCGTATGGGCGCATGGTGGGCCGGCCGGACGGCAAGGGCGGCAAGTCTATCTACGTCGCCGTGGACGACACCGACGCGGTGTACGAGCGCGCCAGAAAGGCCGGCGCCGAGATTGTCGAGGAGCCGACGGAGCGCGACTATGGCAGCCGCGATTTCGTCTGCCGCGATCCGGAAGGCAATGTCTGGTCGTTCGGCACCTATTGGCCCAAGGCGCACGAGGCGGCGGCCTAGCCGCCCGGCCCAAGCGGATTTGCGCACCACCGTTCATCATTTCGCGCACATCGGCCGTGCCCCGCCCTGCGTTGCGCGCACGGCGCAAAGGGCTAAACTCGCCGCCAGCGACAGGAAGCCGTCGACGGGAGGCGGGCATGGACGCCGCGGTGGCCGACACGGCCGGGCAGTTCGAGCTCAACGAGGACCAGCGTGCCATCCAGGAGATGACGCGCGCCTTCGCCGCCGAGCGGGTCGCGCCGCATGCGCTCGAATGGGACAAGGCGCGCCATTTCCCCGACGACGTGATCCGCGCCACCGGCGAGCTCGGCTTCGGCGGCATCTACGTCAAGGACGACGTCGGCGGCTCGGGGCTGGGTCGGCTCGACGCGGTGCTGATCTTCGAGGCGCTGGCCGCCGCAGACCCCGCCTTTTCCTCCTTCATCTCCATCCACAACATGGCCGCCTGGATGATCGACCGCTTCGGCGACGACGCCCAGCGGCAGCGGTTCCTGCCCGACATCGCCTCGATGCGGCAGCTCGCGAGCTACTGCCTGACAGAACCGAGCTCGGGCTCGGACGCCGCAGCGCTGAAGACGAAGGCCGTGCGCGCCGGCGGCAACGGATCGGACTACGTGCTCAACGGGGCAAAACAGTTCATCTCCGGCGCCGGCGCCTCGGACGTCTACGTCGTCATGGCGCGCACCGGCGAGGACGGGCCGAAGGGCATCTCGACGCTCGTGGTGCCGAAGGATGCGCCCGGCCTCTCCTTCGGCGCGGTCGAGAACAAGATGGGCTGGCACATGCAGCCCACCCGTCAGGTGATCTTCGAGGACTGCAAGGTTCCGGCCGAGAACCTCTTGTCGGGCGAAGGGCGCGGCTTCTCCATCGCCATGGCCGGCCTCGACGGCGGCCGCCTCAACATCGCCGCCTGCTCGCTCGGCGGCGCGCAGTCCGCCCTCGACAAGGCGCTCGCCTACACGGCCGAGCGCAAGGCTTTCGGCCAGGCGATCAACCAGTTCCAGGCGCTCCAGTTCAAGCTCGCCGACATGGAGACGGAGCTGCAGGCCGCGCGCCTGTTCCTCTACGCCGCAGCTTCCAGGCTCGACCGCAAGGCGCCCGATGCCTCCAAATGGTCGGCCATGGCCAAGCGCCTCGTCACCGACACCGGCTTCGCGGTCGCCAACGACGCGCTCCAGCTGCTGGGCGGCTACGGCTACCTGCACGATTACGGCGTCGAGAAGCTGGTGCGCGACCTGCGCGTCCACCAGATCCTCGAAGGCACCAACGAGATCATGCGCGTCATCGTCGCGCGGCATCTTATAGGACGGCAATAAGGCAATAGGGCAATAAGGCAATAGGGAAACATCGCGGCTGCCAGCCTTACCTATTGCCTTATTGCCCTACTGCCTTACTGCCCATTTCCGGAGGAAATCACATGACATCCATCGCCTTCATCGGCCTCGGCAACATGGGCAACCCGATGGCCGCCAATCTCGTCAAGGCGGGCCATGCGGTCGCCGGCTTCGACCTCGTGGCGGCCAATCTCGACGTGGCGCGCGGCAATGGCCTGACCATCGCAAAAGACGCGGCGGCGGCGGTGAAGGAGGCCGACGTGGTCATCACCATGCTGCCCGCCGGCAAGCACGTGCTGTCGGTCTATGCCGACATCGCCGGCAAGGCGAAGAAGGGCGCGCTGTTCATCGATTCCTCGACGATCGACGTCGAATCCGCCCGCAAGGCGCACGCCATCGCCGCCGGGCACGGCCTGCTGTCGGTCGACGCGCCGGTTTCGGGCGGCACCGGCGGCGCGACCGCGGGCACGCTGACCTTCATGGCCGGCGGCGCGAAGGAGGCCTTCGCGAAGGCCGAGCCGGTGCTGAAGCCGATGGCCGGCCGCATCGTCCATTGCGGCGACGCCGGCGCCGGCCAGGCCGCCAAGATCTGCAACAACATGATCCTCGGCATCTCGATGATCGGCGTCGGCGAGGCCTTCGTGCTCGCCGAGAAGCTGGGGCTTTCCCATCAGGCGCTGTTCGACGTGGCCTCGACCTCGTCCGGCCAGTGCTGGTCGATCACCAGCTATTGCCCGGTGCCCGGCCCGGTGCCCACCTCCCCGGCCAACAAGGGCTACAAGCCGGGCTTCGCTGCGGCGCTGATGCTGAAGGATCTGAAGCTCAGCCAGGAGGCCGCGCAGGCGGCCGGCGCCGTCACCCCGCTGGGCGCGGAGGCGACCCAGCTCTATGCGCTGTTCAACGCGATGGGCAATGCCGACGTCGATTTCTCCGGCATCATCAACTTCCTGCGCGGCGCGCGCTGACCGCTATCTGCTTCCGGCTCCTTGAGGGGCGGCTCCGGTGGATAATCGGAGCCGCCATTTTTCTGCCGCCGCGCGGCCCGGAAAATCGCCAAATTTAGCTTTGCTTAAGCTCTCGATAACCGGGCGGTAACGATGTCCCGGTAGAACCCATTCCCGAGGCGGACATCAACAGCCGCCCACCGCTCCGGATCAGGTCTCGCGTACCGGAGCCGTAATCTTCGCAGCGTATGAAGTCGCGAAGAGCCATGCGTTGATTTGGCAAAACCGCGTTCTCCCCGCCCGGAGCACGCGGTTTTTGCTTTTGGCTTCGGCGAAACCGCTCAGCCCTTCGGCATGAATTGCGGATCGACCGGCGGCCGCAGCCCGCTGACAAGCCGGTTGCCCTCGTTCGCCACGCCGACGACGGCCATCAGCTCCATGAGCTGCGCGTCGGTCATGCCCTTCTTGCGCGCCGAGGCCGTGTGCGAATAGGTGCAGTATTCGCAACTGTTGGTGGCCGACACCGCGATGTAGACCATCTCCTTGGTCAGCGGGTCGAGCGCGCCCGGCGCCATCACCTGCTTGATGTTCTCCCAGAAGCGCTTCAGCACCGCCGGGTCGTTGGCGAGCACCTTCCAGACATTGTTGATCCAGTCGATGCCGCGCGTCTTCATGATGTCGTCGTAGACGGCGCGCACCTCGGGCGAGGCGTCCTCGTACTCGATCAGCGGCACCAGAGCTTTCCCGGTCATCATCTTCTCCCGATTTGCGATTCCCGCCCGATCGTAGCCGCCATCCCGGGCACGCCGCCAGCCCGGCGCGGCGCGCGCCATGTCGCTTCTCTCGTCCTTCTGGTCGCAGCCTCCTTGGTCGGGTCCGGGGCGGCGGTCCAGAATGCCGCGCATGCCCGACCCTCAGGTATTGCGATGAACGAACCGATCGAGACGGCCGAGGCCGCACCCACCGCCGAGCGATCCCGCCGCGGCGGCCGCGCCGGAAAGCGCGCCGGCGCCTCCGGCGCCTTCGAGCAGCCGCCCTTCCGCAAGCTGCGCATCCCCTTCCCGCCGACGAAGCTCATCTCCGAGGACGAGCTGGAATCGATCCACAACGCCTCGCTCAGGGTGCTGCGGGAGATCGGCGTCGAGGTGCTGCATCCCGAGGCCCGCCGTCTGATGAAGGAGCACGGCGCCGACGTACGCGAGGGCTCCGAGCGCGTCCGCTTCGACGGCGACATGGTGCTGGAGCTGGTAAGCCATGCGCCGTCGAGCTTCACGCTGCACGCCCGCAACCCGGCGCACGACCTCGCCTTCGGCGGCGACAACATCATCTTCGCGCAGATGGGCTCGGCGCCGAACTGCTCCGACACGGACCGCGGCCGCCGGCCCGGCAACCAGGTCGACTTCCGCAACTTCGTCAAGCTCGCGCAGGTCCACAACATCATCCAGTGCACCGGCGGCTATCCGGTCGAGCCGACCGACATCCACCCCTCGATCCGCCACCTGGAGTGCATCCGCGACCTCGCGACGCTGACCGACAAGCCCTTCCACATCTATTCGCTCGGCCGCGAGCGCAACGTCGACGGCATCGAGATTGCCCGCATCGTGCGCGGCATCAGCCGCGAGCAGCTTCTTTCCGAGCCCTCCTGCTACACGATCATCAACACCAACTCGCCGCTGAAGCTCGACGTGCCGATGCTGGAAGGCATCATCCAGATGTCGGGCGCCGGCCAGATCGTCATCGTCACGCCGTTCACGCTGGCGGGCGCGATGGCGCCGGTCACCGTCGCCGGCGCGCTGGTGCTCCAGAACGCGGAGGCGCTCGCCGGCATCGCCTTCACGCAGATGGTCAGGAAGGGCGCGCCGGTCGGCTATGGCGGCTTCACCTCCAACGTCGACATGAAGTCCGGCGCGCCGGCCTTCGGCACGCCCGAATACATGAAGGCGCAGCTCGTCGGCGGCCAGCTCGCGCGGCGCTATCGTATCCCCTACCGCACCTCCAACACCTGCGCGGCCAACACGGTCGACGCGCAGGCAGCCTATGAGAGCGTGTTCTCGCTGTGGGGCGCGATCCAGGGCGGCGGCAACTTCATGCTGCATGGCGCCGGCTGGCTGGAGGGCGGCCTGCGCTGCTCCTACGAGAAGACGATCCTCGACGTCGACCTGCTGCAGATGGTGGCCGAGTTCCTGTCGCCGCTGGAGCTGACCGAGGATGCGCTGGCCATCGAGGCGATCCGCGACGTCGGCCCCGGCGGCCACTTCTTCGGCACGGCCCACACGCAGGCCCGCTACAAGACCGCCTTCTATTCGCCCATCCTGTCCGACTGGCGCAATTTCGAGACCTGGTCGCTGGCCGGCTCCCCGACCGCCATCGAGAAGGCCAACCGCGTCTGGAAGGAACGGCTCGCCGCGTGGGAAAAGCCCCCGATCGACCCGGCGATCGAGGAAGAGCTCAACGACTTCGTCGCCCGCCGCATCGCCGAAGGCGGCGCGCCGACGGATTTCTGAGAAGGCCGACCCCGTGCTTCCGACAGCCTCGCGATGATCGCCAGTCGACCCCCACTCCGATCGGCTTCGCCGACCACCTCTCCCCCGATCGACGGGGGAGAGGTGGCGCCGCGAAGCGGCGACGGAGTGGGGGAAGGCACTGCCGCCACACGAGCCCGCAGAAAGCCGGGAACGACCGCGCGTGCGAGAAATCTTCGTCAACGCGAGAATCAGACGGAAGCGCTCCTTTGGTTGGAACTGAAGCGTAGCAAGCTTGGCGGATACAAGTTCACCCGTCAGTTCCCTATCGGCCCATACTTCGCCGATTTCTGTTGTCGTACGAAACGTCTCGTCGTCGAAATCGACGGCTCGCAGCACGCCGACTCCGCCTACGACCGTCGCCGCGACGACCATTTCCGCGCCCTCGGCTACTGCACGCTCCGCTTCTGGAATCATGACGTTTTGAAGCGCCGCGCCGCCGTCTGCGACACCATCCTCGCTGCCCTCGACGGACGGCTGAACGGGAACGTTACCGCACCCGACCTCCGCTTCGTCTTCGCCCGTCCCACCAGAATTCCCGAATCAAAATCTCAACACCGGAACGTTTCTCCATGAAATCCCATGCAAAAGCGGTTGTGATCGGCGGCGGCGTGGTCGGCTGCTCGGTGCTCTACCACCTCGCCCGCGCCGGCTGGACCGACGTGATGCTGATCGAGCGCTCGGAGCTCACCTCCGGTTCGTCCTGGCACGCCGCCGGCGGCTTCCACACGCTCAACGGCGACCCCAACGTCGCCAAGCTGCAGGCCTACACGGTGCAGCTCTACAAGGAGATCGAGGAGCTGTCCGGCCAGTCCTGCTCGCTGCATCTCACCGGCGGCGTGATGATGGCCGACACGCCCGAGCGCATGGACTTCCTGCGGCTGGCCCACGCCAAGGGCCGCTATCTCGGCATGGACACCGAGCTGATCACGCCCTCGGAAGCCAAGGCGATGTTCCCGCTGATGGACGAGACGAACTTCGTCGGCGCCATGTGGGACCCGGTCGAAGGCCATCTCGACCCCTCCGGCACCACCCACGCCTATGCCAAGGCCGCCCGCAAGCTCGGCGCCGAGATCGTCCTGCGCAACCGCGTGGTCGAGCTGACGCAGGAGCCGGACGGTACCTGGAACGTCGTCACCGAGCAGGGCACGGTGAAGGCCGAGCATGTGGTGAACTGCGGCGGCCTGTGGGCGCGCGAGGTCGGCCGCATGGTCGGGCTGGAGCTGCCGTTGCTCGCCATGGAGCATATGTACCTGCTCACCGAGCCGATGCCGGAGGTGGAGGAGTTCAACGCCCGCACCGGCCGCGAGATGGTCGGCGTGCTCGACTTCAAGGGCGAGATCTACACGCGGCAGGAGCGCAACGGCGTTCTGCTCGGCACCTACGAGAAGGCGTGCAAGCCATGGTCGCCGGTCAACACGCCGTGGGATTTCGGCCACGAGCTGCTGGCGCCAGACCTCGACCGCATCGCGCCCTCGCTGGAGGTCGGCTTCCGCCATTTCCCCGGCATCGAGAAGGCGGGGATAAAGCAGATCATCAACGGCCCCTTCACCTTCGCGCCGGACGGCAACCCGCTGGTCGGCCCGGTGCAGGGCCTGACGAATTTCTGGTGCGCCTGCGCCGTCATGGCCGGCTTCAGCCAAGGCGGCGGCGTCGGGCTGGCGCTGTCGAACTGGATGGTCGACGGCGATCCCGGCTTCGACGTCTGGGGCATGGACGTCGCCCGCTGGGGCGAATGGGCGAGCCTGCGCTACACCAACGCCAAGGTGCGCGAGAACTACTCGCGGCGCTTCTCGATCCGCTTCCCCAATGAAGAACTCCCGGCCGCACGGCCGGCGCAGACGACGCCGCTCTACGACACGATGGTCGCGCAGAACGCCGTCATGGGCGATAGCTGGGGGCTGGAGACGCCGCTCTGGTTCGCGCCGAAGGGCACAGAGCCGAAGGACAAGGTGTCCTTCCACCGCTCCAACGATTTCGCCCATGTCGGCGCCGAGGTGAAGGCGACGCGCGAGCGCGTCGGCGTCACCGAGATCGCCAACTTCGCCAAATACGAGGTGACCGGACCGGGCGCCGAAGCCTTCCTCAACCGGCTGATGACCAACCGCATGCCGAAGGCCGGCCGCATCGTGCTGACCCCGATGCTCAACGAATTCGGCAAGCTGATCGGCGACTTCACCATCGCCAATGCGGGTGGCGACCGCTTCATCATCTGGGGCTCGTCGGCCGCGCAGAAATACCACATGCGCTGGTTCGAGCGGCACCTGCCGAAGGACGGGTCAGCCACAGGGACGGTAACAATCCACCGCTACGACCAGACGCTCGTCGGCCTCTCCATTGCGGGGCCGAAGGCGCAGGCGCTGCTCGCCAAGCTCACCGACGTGGACGTGTCCTCGAAAGCTTTCCGCTTCATGGATTTCCGCGAGATGGCGGTCGGCGGCGCGCCCTGCATGGTGAACCGCATCACCTATACGGGCGACCTCGGCTACGAGATCTGGATGCAGCCGGCCTACCAGCGCCTCGTCTACAAGGCGATCAAGGAGGCGGGAGAGGAATTCGGCATCGTCGATTTCGGCATGCGCGCCCTGCTTTCTATGCGGCTCGAAAAGAATTTCCCGACATGGTTCCGCGAGCTGCGGCCCATCTACGGCCCGTTCGAGGGCGCGATGGACCGCTTCATCAAGCTGGAGAAGAACGACTTCGTCGGCCGCGAGGCCGCCGCGAAGGAGAGGGCCGACGGCCCGAAGCTGCGCCGCGTCTCCTTCGTGGTCGACGCGCTCGACGCGGACGTGATGGGCGACGAGCCGGTCTGGGCGAAGGTGTCGACCGACCACGGCACGGTCGAGAAGCCGCATGGCTTCGGCGCGCCCCGGTTTGACGAAAGCGGCAAGGAAGCGCGCGGCTCCAGGGCCGCCACCGGCGCCTCGGCCGTGCGCGGCATCGTCGACGGCGAGTGGCGCGTGGTGGGCTGGATCACCTCAGGCGGCTATGCCCACCATGTCGGCAAGTCGATGGCGCAGGGCTACGTGCCGGCAGCCCTGGCCGAGGACGAGAGCGCCGGCCTGTTCGAGATCGAGATCCTCGGCCACCGCCGCCCCGCCCGCATCAATGCCGAGCCGCTGTTCGACCCGGCCGGCGAGAAGATGCGGAGCTGATGCCGGCCGGACCATGCAGATGAGGACCTTCGTATGACCGAGACGCGCCTGACGATCCCCGACCTCGCCGGCAAGGCGGTGCTGATCACCGGCGCCTCGACCGGCATCGGCGCCGCGCTCGCCCGCGCCTTCGCCGCGCAGGGCGCGCGGCTCGCCCTGCACTACAACCAGAGCGCCGAGGCCGCGCAGGCGCTGGCCCGCGAGATCGCGGATGCCGGCGGCACCGCCCATCTCGTGCGGGCCGACTTCTCGAAATCCGACGAAGTCCGCCGCGCGGTCGAGGAGGCGGCCGCCGCGCTCGGCGGGCTCGACGGGCTGATCAACAATGCCGGCGGGCTGCTGAAGCGCGTCGCCTACGAGCAGGCGAGCGAGGCCGACTACGACGCGATCATGGACCTGAACGCCCGCTCGGTCGTCACCGCCTCCAATGCGGCGATCCCGCACATGAAGAAGAACGGCGGCTTCATCATCAACACCAGCTCGATCGCCGCCCGCAACGGCGGCCGCGCCGGCTCCGGCCTCTATGCCTCGTCCAAGGCGTTCGTCTCCAGCGTCACGCGCGGCATGGCCAAGGAGCTGATCGCCTACGGCATCCGCGTCAACGCGGTCTCGCCCGGCGTCATCGCCACGCCCTTCCACGAGCGCTACTCGACGCCGGAGCAGCTCGACGAGATGCAGAAGACGATCCCGCAGGGCCGGCTGGGCATCGCCGACGACTGCGCCGGCGCCTACCTCTTCCTCGCCTCGCAGGCGCTCTCCGGCTACGTCGTCGGCCAGATCATCGAGGTCAATGGCGGGCAGTTGATGCCGTAGCGGCGGAGAGGTCGGCGCGATGGATAACGGCGGGATCGGCAATTTCGGGCGGCACCAGCGCAAGATCGCGCCGATCGAGCCGGGCGCGGCCCCGTGGACGCCGGAGCGCTTCGCCGAGCTGTCGGCGCAGGCGCGCGCCAAGGCCGCCCGCCAGAACCAGCACGCCATCGGCTACGGCGCGCTCGCCGAGGCCGAGTGGCAGGCCACCGGCCTGCCGGAGCCCGACCTGCCGGCGATGCGCCGCTCGCGGCTGGAGCGCATCCGCGCCGAGCTGAAGCGCCAGGACTATTGCGGCATCCTGCTCTACGACCCGCTCAACATCCGCTACGCGGGCGACCACACCAACATGCAGCTCTGGACCGCGCACAATGCGAGCCGCTACCTGTTCCTCGCGACCGAGGGGCCGGCGGTGCTGTTCGAGTTCCAGAACTGCTTCCACCTGTCGGACCACACCGGCATGGTCGACGAGGTGCGCCCGGCGCGGAGCTGGATCTACATGTTCAGCGGCCACCTCACGCCGGGCGAGGCGCGCGCCTGGGCGGGCGAGATCGCCGACCTGGTCTTCGCCCATGGCGGCGGCAACCGGCGGCTGGCCGTCGACCATCTCGACGCCGAGGGCGTCGCGGCGCTCGCAGCGCTGGGCATCAGCGTCCACAATGGCGAGGCGGTGATGGAACGCGTGCGCATGGTCAAGACCGAGCACGAGCTGCGCTGCATGCGCCGCGCCATCCATTCCTGCGAGCAGGCCATGCGCGGGATGGAGGCCGCGCTGAAGCCCGGCATCAGCGAGAACGAGCTTTGGGCGGAGCTCCACCACGGCAACGTCGTGCGCGGCGGCGAATGGATCGAGACGCGGCTTCTGGCATCGGGACCGCGCACCAATCCGTGGTTCCAGGAATGCTCGGCCCGCGTGATCGAGGACGGCGACCTCGTCGCCTTCGACACCGACCTGATCGGCCCCTACGGCTATTGCTGCGACGTCTCGCGCACATGGCTCGCCGGCGACGGCCGTCCGACCAACGAGCAGCGCGACCTCTACCGCATCGCCGCCGACCAGATTTCCGCCAACATGGAGCTGCTGAAGCCCGGCGTCTCGCTGAAGGAGCTGTCGCAGACGGCCGTGCTGCCGCCTCCAGACTGCCGGCCCAACCGCTACGGCGTGCTGTTCCACGGCGTCGGCCTGTGCGACGAATATCCGTCCGTCTACCACCCTGAGGACTGGGGTCCGAACGCGCCCGACGAGGTGCTGCAGCCGGGCATGGTGATCTGCACCGAGAGCTATATCGGCCGCCTCGGCGGCCGCGAGGGCGTCAAGCTCGAGAAGCAGCTTCTCATCACCGACACCGGCGCGGAGAAGCTGACCTCCTATCCGTTGGACGCGCGCCTCGGCGCGGGCTGAGCGACGGGCGCCTCGCCGCGGGCGGCCCGGTCCGCGGGCGTGTCCTCGTAGAGTTCTTCGACCGCCTCGTGCTGGCGCGCCTTCTCGACCGGAGTCAGCCGCCGGCGCCGCGAATAGGCGTATATGACGGCGACGATCATCAGCACCGGGAAGGCGATCAGCACCAGGAGCCAGCCGGCATCGGCAAGCATGGCGTTCTCCTTTGCGTCTCGACGCGTGGGCGAAAGCAACGCGACACGCTTCGGAACGGAACGCCGCGCGGGGCCAGGTGTTCCCGCGGTCTATCCGGCAAGCAGCCCGGCGGGCAGCTCGAAGGCGGGCGCGAGGCGGCCCGTGATGTAGGGCAGGCCCTTGCGCCGTGCGGTCCAGCCTACGGGCCGCAAGGCCCGCGCGGCCGGCTCGAAGCGCTGCGCCATGTCCCAGCTCCGGCAGTCGACGGCGCAGGCGTCCGCCCTGCCCTGCGCCACCGCGACGATCGAGGCGCGGTGGCCGCCCGTCTCGATGCGTTGGGAAAAGATGTCGAGGCCCTCGCCCGCCGCCGCCAGGTCGCGCGTCAGCGCGAGCATGCCGGACATGGAGTCCGGGCCGTTGTAGGCGAGCCGCGCGCCGCGCAGCAGGTCGAGCGGGAGGGCTGCACGTCCGTCGGCCGGCGCTTCGGCGCCCCCGTCCCGCCGCATCAGGATCGCCGACGAATAGAGCGCCCCGTCGCCGCCCTCGAAGGCCGAATAATCCGGCTGGCCGACGACGCGGACATGGTTGGCCAGCCCCTGCTCCAACGGCCCCCAGCAGGTCTGCGCGAACAGCAGCCTCGGGTGCCGCCACAGGACTTGCAGGTCGAATTCGTCCAGCGGCAGGCTCGCCGGGTCCGGCGCAATCGGGCGGCCCTCGCCGTCGCGTATGCCGCCCGGCACGGCCGGCATGTCGGCGTTGCGGCGCGCCAGCCGCTCCGGCGCGTCGATCCCCTGCCCGCGCAGCGCCGCGCGGATCGACGCCCACGCCTCGTCGGACTGTCCCCGCATCTCGGGCCAGTCATACATCGGCAGCGCGGCGATGAAGTCGCTCATCCGGCCATTTCGGCGCATATGCCGTGCGGCGCAAGCGCCCCGGCGCTCATTCCTTAGGCGGCTCGGCCGGCACCGGCGCAGTGCCCAGCCCCGACACGTTGCGCTGGCGCACGCGCGGGCGGAACGCCATGCCCGGCTGCGGCGCGCGGCGCAGGACCGGGTGCACCACCGGCTCCTTGCGGCGGAAGGCGAAATCGCGGAACAGCGCGAAATAGCTCGGATAGACGTAGTTGTCGTTGAGCTTCACCCACTCCGCCCGCCGCTCGCGGAACAGCGCCGGCAGCCTGTACCACGCCACCGCCGGCAGCTTGTGGTGCACGAGGTGGAGGTTGTTGTTGAGGAACAGGAAGGACAGCGGCGAGCGCTCCACGATGATCGTGCGCCCGTCCGGCCGCTCAGACCACTGGTGCTCGGCGAAGGTGCGGATCGAGATCAGCGACTGGCCGAGATAGGCCGCCGCCAGATAGGCCCAGACCGGCACCGCAAAGACGAACAGGACGAGCGGAACGACCAGCGCCAGCCCGATCGCATGGTGCAGCCACGCCCTGCGCACGGCCGCGTCGCGATCCGTCACCAGCTTCGCCTCGGTCAGCACGAAGCCGACATTGGCGATCGCCGGGCCGATCAGGAAGCGGCCGACCATGGTGTTGTTGAATGAAAGCAGCGCCTTCAGCCAGCCGGGCAGCTCCTCGTATTTCCACAGCGCCCGGTAGTAGCTCTCGGGATCGTCGAACGGGTCGGTCAGCCGCTCGTCGGCATGGTGGCGCAGGTGCAGCGCCTTGAAGCGGCGGAACGGATAGACGAGCCCGATCGGCAGGCCGACGAGCACCTCGTTGGCGAGCGCGTTGCGCGTCGGATGGCCGTGCGAGGCCTCGTGCATGAGCGAGGACTGCAGCGCGATCGTCAGAACCAGGAGGAGGAAGGCGATCAGCGGGGCGACGCCCCACAGCGGCCATGCCGCCACGCCCCAGAGGCCGTAGCAGGCCGCGATCAGCGCGACCGTCGGCCATTCGATACGCGGCGCCCCGCTGCGCCGCCTGCCTGCCTGCTCGCTCATGCCTTTCAAGCTGCCGTCGCCCCCGGCAGTCCCATCATGGCCGCCGGTGTTGCCCGAGACGGCCGGTCCATGTCCCCTCTTCCTGACAGGACGTTGTCAGGAGCCGGCGTTTCTCGCAATGCGACAATGGGCACCAAAAGTTGATTTTGCGTCGCAAGATCATCAGGTGTTTACTGAGCGCAACAACTCGGGCAGGAAAAGGCCTTCGCCATGGACAAGCGGGACCTCTCGACGCTGTTTCGCGACCGGCTGCGGCTGCTGCTGGCGCGCTCCGGCCAGAATCAGGCGGCCTTCGCGGCCGGCATCGGCATCGACCGCTCGGCGCTGTCGCAGCTCCTGTCCGGCGTCACCACACGCCTGCCGCGCGCCGAGACGCTGCTCAACATCGCGGCCGGGCACAAGGTCTCGCTCGACTGGCTGCTCGGGCTGAGCCAGGACGAGGGTCTGGCCGGCGAGTTCCACGAGAGCCTGGAGATCGAGGAAGGCCCGGGCGGCTTCGACCGCACGCTGCTCGCCCGCTGGCACGCGGAAGCGGCCGGCACCAAGATCCGCTACGTGCCGGCCGGCATCCCGGACCTGCTCCGCACCGACGAGCTGATCGACTACGAGGCCGGCATCACCAACCGCAGCGCCGAGGCGCAGATCGACGAGACGCTCTACCGGCTCGAATACAACCGCCGGCCAGAGACCGACATGGAAGCCTGCATGCCGCTGCACACGCTGGCGATCTTCGCCGAGGGGCGCGGCGTCTGGTCCGGCCTGCCGGCCGCGGCGCGCCGCCGCCAGCTCGACCACATGGCCACCCTGCTCGACGACCTCTACCCGGCGTTCCGGCTCTACCTCTACGACGGCCGCCTGCGCTTCTCGATCCCCTACACGATCTTCGGCTCGATCCGCGCCGCCATCTATGTCGGCGACATGTACCTGGTGCTCAACGCCACCGAGCCGGTGCAGAAGCTGACGCGGCACTTCGACAACCTGATCCGCGCCGCCATCGTCAACGCCCACGAAGCCGCGGGCCATGCACGGCAGCTTGCCGAGATGCCGGCTCGCGACCGGGCATAAGCCGCCCCCGGGGTTCACAGTGGAAGTCCCGTAGCAGGAAATCGGGCGGGCCTGTCGGCAATCGCCCCGGCCGTTCGTCCTCGGGTGAGATAAACCCGAACAATCGGTCACGAGGGAGTTTTTGCGATGATCCCGACGATCACTGCCTTCGAGCGATCTCCGGATCGCGGTCAGGGCCTGGCGCGCGATATGCGCGTGCGCTGGGCGCTCGAAGAGGTGGGGCAGCCATATGACATTCGCCTCGTCTCGTTCCGTGCCATGAAGGAAGCCGCGCACCGCGCGCTCCAGCCTTTCGGGCAGATCCCCACCTACGAGGAAGGCGACCTCGTCCTGTTCGAGTCGGGGGCGATCGTGCTCCATGTCGCGCAGCGCCACGCCGGCCTGCTGCCCGAAGACGCGAATGCACGGGCGCGGGCGATCATGTGGATGTTCGCCGCGCTCAATACGGTGGAGCCTCCGATCGTCGAGCGCGAGCAGGTTCCCTTTTCGGAGGGCGACAGGCTCTGGTACAGGGACCGCCTGCCGCTCCTCGAGGATCGCATTCACGCCCGGCTCGATGCGCTGTCCGCGCGGCTCGGCGCCGCAGACTGGCTGGACGGCACGTTCAGCGCCGGCGACTTGATGATGGTGATGGTGCTGCGCAGACTGGATGGCATGGGCATACGGGAGCGATATCCGAATCTCTGCGCCTACGTCGCCCGGGGCCAGGCGCGGCCCGCCTACAAGCGGGCCTTCGACGCGCAGCGGGCGGTCTTCCTCGCCGCTTCGTCCGGCTGACCTGCCCGATCACGGCAGGTGAATTGGAAGCCGCCATTGTTGACGGAGGCTGCGCCCGCATCGGTTGACCCGATATAAAGACTTCTTTATATCGTTATCTTCCCTGCCCCCTCTGGATAACGACGATGGAAAACCGACTGGAAGCCCTGCTGGCGCGCAAGGGCGTGCTTCTCGCCGATGGCGCGACGGGCACGAACCTCTTCGCCATGGGCCTCGCTTCCGGCGAGGCGCCCGAACTGTGGAACGAGACGGCGCCCGAGAAGGTGACCGCCCTGCACAAGGGCTTCGTCGACGCCGGCGCCGACATCGTGCTGACCAATTCCTTCGGCGGCACGCGCCACCGGCTCAAGCTGCACGACGCGCAGGACCGGGTCTTCCCGATCAACAAGCGCGCGGCCGAGCTCGCCCGCGCGGTCGCCGACGCGGCCGGCCGCGAGGTGATCGTCGCGGGCTCGGTCGGCCCGACCGGCGAGCTGCTGATCCCGCTCGGCGCGCTGAGCTACGAGGAGGCGGTCGAGGCCTTCGCCGAGCAGATCGAGGGGCTGAAGGCCGGCGGCGCCGACGTCGCCTGGATCGAGACCATGTCCTCGCCCGACGAGATCCGCGCCGCGGCCGAGGCCGCGATCCGCGTCGGCATGCCCTACACCTTCACCGCCTCCTTCGACACGGCCGGACGCACCATGATGGGCCTCGCGCCGGGAAACATCCATTCCGTGGCGGATGGTCTCGCGCAGGCGCCGATCGCGGTCGGCGCCAATTGCGGCGTCGGCGCGCCCGACATCCTCGCCTCGCTGCTCGACATGAGCGCCGGCCACGATGATGCGACGCTGATCGTCAAGGCGAACTGCGGCATCCCCGAATTCCGCGGCTCCGAGATCCACTATTCCGGCACGCCGGAGCTGATGGCCGAATACACGCGGCTCGCCGTCGACAGCGGCGCCCGCATCGTCGGCGGCTGCTGCGGCACCTCCTTCGTGCACCTGAAGGCGATGCGCGAGGCACTGGACAGCCACGCCCGCGCGGCGCGCCCGAGCGTCGACGACGTCGTCGCCCGCGTCGGCCCCCTGCGCAACAAGACCGCCGACAAGAGCGGCGCGGCCGCCGCCGCCGACGGCGGCCGCCGCGAACGGCGCCGGGCGCGAGGGTAGCGGCCAGTTCCCTCCCCCTTGAGGGGAGGGTGGCCGGCGAAGCCGGTCGGGTGGGGTCCGCGCGGCCGTGCGCCGACGCCTATGAGACACCAG
>JAFKJY010000177.1 GCA_017305835.1 Hyphomicrobiales bacterium | reverse complement strand
TATCTTCGCAATCGTCTCCACGACCAACATCCAAAACAAATGCCTCCGATCAAACCGGAGGCAGTGTGAAACACCTGCCGTTACAGGGGTCCCTTTTGGATGCCGATCACCCCTGAAACGGGGTCCTTATTCCACGCCGAAACACATCCACAGCCCCCGGTAAATGTCGGTATGCCAATAGAACTGCTCGCTCGGGTTTTCACGGAAGCGTTCGAGCCAAGCATCCCCGATCGGCTTGGCGAGGAAGTGCGCCTCTCGGTCGGTGATGCGCCGTTTCCCCCGACGCAGGCCTGCCCATTCCGCCTCCAGCTCGGCGAGAAGTTTGGCGTACTTCCGTCTCGCTTCCTCGGGATCATGGGTGCCGAGGCTTTTCGTGACGACCTCACGACCGATCTTGTCCGAAATATCAGCCGGCACCCGCTTTCGCAGCCAGTAGATTCCCATCTCCGGATGGCGGTAGGGACGGCTCATCGCAAGCACCATGTGCATCACCCGCGTGCATCACTCGGGTGAACCTAACCGCATCATTTTGCTGATTATTCTGCCGCGTCAACACCTTAGTGGTGTTGTGGTGCCCAGGAGAGGACTCGAACCTCCACGCCTCGCGGCACACGGACCTGAACCGTGCGCGTCTACCAATTCCGCCACCTGGGCAGGTGCGCCGCCGATGTAAGCGGGCGGTGCCGTCATGTCAACGCCATGTCGCCGGATTTCGGCAGGACATTTCTGGCAAACGGCAAATGCGTGTCGAAACGAAATATCGGCGCGGCGCGCGGAGCGTCCCAAGGCACCGACGACGGCGAGCGCGGGACCGCCCTGCGTTTTGCGGCGCCTTCCTACCGAGGAGAGCTCAGCCCTCCAGGATCTCCTTCGAGGCCAGCGTCGAATCCTGGTTGAGGCGGTAGATCATCGGGACGCCGGTGGCGAGCTCGAGCTTGACCACCTCGTCGCCCGACAGGCCCTCGAGCGCCATGATCAGCGCCCTCAGCGAATTGCCGTGCGCGGCGACCAGCACGGTCTCGCCGCGCAGCACGTGCGGCTGGATCGTGTGCATGTAGTAGGGCCAGACGCGCGCGCCGGTGTCGCGCAGGCTCTCGCCGCCGGGAGGCGCGACCGCATAGGAGCGGCGCCAGACATGCACCTGCTCCTCGCCCCACTTGGCGCGCGCGTCGTCCTTGTTGAGGCCGGAAAGGTCGCCATAGTCGCGCTCGTTGAGCGCCTGGTCGCGGACCGTGGCCAGCTCGTGCTGGCCGACGGCGTCGAGGATGTACTGGCAGGTCTTCTGCGCCCGAATGAGCGCCGAGGTGAAGGCGATGTCGAACTTCAGCCCGCGCGCGGCGAGCTTGCGGCCGGCTTCCTGCGCCTCCTCGTGCCCGAGCGGCGTCAGGTCGACGTCGCGCCAGCCGGTGAACAGGTTCTTCAGGTTCCATTCGCTCTGGCCGTGGCGCACGAGCACGAGTGTTCCGGACATGAGGGTTCCTATGGATCTTGGTGGTTCATGGCAGCTCGACGCCCATCGCTACGGCGATCAGCGCAAAATCCGCGCGCGGCACGGAAAACAGCGACTTGCGGAAATACATGCCCCAGTGGCTGCGGTCCCTGACGAAGGAGAAGCGGTCGAGCAGCGGGTAGATGTCGGCCTGGCGCGCGGGCAGCCAGCGCATCGACCGGGACCAGCCGGTGATGTCGGCGACCATCTCGCGCTCGCGCGGCTCGCCGTCGAGCGCCTGGCCGATCGCGGTGAAGGCGCGCAGCTCGGCGCCTTCCCTCATGCCCTCGCGCGGGCTGTAATAGGCGACCCAGTCGCCCGGCGCGACGCGCTTGGCGGCGTCGTGGCGGCCATGAGCGAACATGGCGAAGCCGTCCTCGACGCCCTTGCGCACATGCGTCGCCGCGGCGATGCCGATCCAGTATTTCATGCGGCCGACAGCCCCAGCACGTCGCGCATCGAATAGAGGCCGGGCTTCCTGTCGCGCGCCCACAGCGCTGCGCGCACCGCGCCGCGCCCGAAGATGGCGCGGTCCTCGGCATTGTGCGAGAGCACGATGCGCTCGCCGGGGCCGGCCAGGATCACCGAATGATCGCCCACCACCGAGCCGCCGCGCAGCGTGGCGAAGCCGATCGCGCCTTCCGGCCGCGGCCCGGTATGGCCGTCGCGCACCCTGACGCTGCTGTTGGCGAGCCCGATGTTGCGGCCTTCCGCCGCCGCCTTGCCGAGCAGCAGCGCCGTGCCGGACGGCGCATCGACCTTGTGGCGGTGGTGCATCTCGAGGATCTCGATGTCGAAATCGGCCGGCAGCGCGCGCGCCGCCTGCTCGACCAGCACGGCGAGCAGGTTGACGCCGAGGCTCATGTTGCCGGACTTGACGATCGTCGCGTGCCGCGCCGCGGCCGCGATCTTCGCGTCGTCCTCCGGCCC
>JAFKJY010000119.1 GCA_017305835.1 Hyphomicrobiales bacterium | reverse complement strand
CTTCCGGAAGGCACCGAGATGGTGATGCCGGGCGACAACCTGTCGGTGGACGTGACGCTGATCGTGCCGATCGCCATGGAGGAGAAGCTGCGCTTCGCCATCCGCGAAGGCGGCCGTACCGTCGGCTCCGGCATCGTCGCTTCGATCACGGAATAAGAAGAACAAGGGTCTGTCGCGGGCGCGAGATTTTCGCCCCGCGCTCGCGAAAGACGAAGGAAACGACGCAATGAACGGACAGAATATCCGCATCCGACTTAAAGCGTTCGATCATCGCGTGCTCGATGCCTCGACGCGGGAGATCGTCTCGACGGCCAAGCGCACCGGCGCCAGCGTCCGTGGCCCCGTTCCGCTGCCGACGCGGATCGAGAAGTTCACGGTCAACCGCTCGCCGCACATCGACAAGAAGAGCCGCGAGCAGTTCGAGATGCGCACCCACAAGCGGCTGCTCGACATTGTCGATCCGACCCCGCAGACCGTCGATGCTCTGATGAAGCTCGACCTCGCGGCCGGTGTGGACGTCGAGATCAAGCTCTAGGGATGAGGCAGGCCGGGAGCTGCTCCCGCCGGAACCCGCAAGACACATGAGCCGGACGGTCCGCCGCTGGCTCCTCTGAAGGAAGATGAACCGATGCGTTCAGGTGTGATTGCACAGAAGTTGGGGATGACCCGCATCTACAACGATGCGGGCGAGCACGTTCCCGTGACGGTGCTGCGCATGGAAGGCTGCCAGGTGGTGGCTCAGCGCACCCAGGAGAAGAACGGCTACACCGCCGTCCAGCTCGGCGTGGGCCTCGCCAAGGTGAAGAACACGTCGAAGGCGCTGCGCGGCCATTTCGCCGGCGCTTCCGTGGAGCCCAAGGCGAAGCTGGCCGAGTTCCGCGTGTCGCCGGACAACATGCTCGACGTGGGCGCCGAGATCACGGCGGACCATTTCGTCGTCGGCCAGAAGGTCGACGTCACGGGCACCTCGATCGGCAAGGGCTTCCAGGGCGTCATGAAGCGCCACAACTTCGGTGGCGGTCGCGCGACGCACGGCAACTCGCTGTCGCATCGCGTCCACGGCTCGACCGGCCAGCGCCAGGACCCCGGCAAGGTGTTCAAGGGCAAGAAGATGGCCGGCCACATGGGCCAGACGCGCGTCACCACGCAGAACCTTGAGATCGTGTCGACCGACGCCGATCGCGGTCTGATCCTGATCCGCGGCGCGGTTCCGGGCTCCAAGGGTTCGTGGATCTACGTCCGCGACGCGGTGAAGGCTGCGCTGCCCGACAACGCCCCGAAGCCGGGCGCGCTGCGTGCCGGCGCCAGGAACGAAGCCGCCAAGGCCGATGATGCCGCGGCCACGCAGGGGGCATGAGAATGGACGTCAAGATCACCACGCTCGCCGGCAAGGATGCCGGCAAGGTCAAGCTCTCCGAGGCGATCTTCGGGCTGGAGCCGCGCGAAGACATCCTGCAGCGCGTCGTGCGCTGGCAGCTCGCCAAGCGCCAGCAGGGCACGCATCAGGCCCAGGGCCGCGCTGACGTCGCCCGCACCGGCGCCAAGATGTACAAGCAGAAGGGCACCGGCCGTGCCCGTCACTCCTCGGCGCGCGCCCCGCAGTTCCGCGGCGGCGGCAAGGCCCACGGCCCGGTCGCCCGCGACCATGCGCACGACCTGCCCAAGAAGGTCCGCGCGCTCGGCCTGAAGCATGCGCTGTCGGCGAAGGCGAAGGCCGAGAGCATCATCATCGTCGACGAGCTGGCGGTGAAGGACGGCAAGACCCGGGCGCTGGCCGACAGTCTCGCCAAGCTGGGGCTGACCAACGCGCTGGTCATCGGCGGCGCCGAGCTCGACACCGGGTTCAAGCGCGCCGCGTCGAACCTGGTCAATATCGACGTGCTGCCCGTCCAGGGCATCAACGTCTACGACATTCTGCGCCGCAACACGCTGGTCCTTTCGAAGGCCGCTGTCGAGGCGCTCGAGGAGCGATTCAAATGACTGATCTCCGGCACTACGACGTGATCGTCAGCCCCGTCGTCACCGAGAAGTCGACCTCGGCCTCGGAGCATAACCAGGTGGTCTTCAACGTCGCCCGCAAGGCCTCCAAGCCGGAGATCAAGGCGGCGGTGGAAGCCCTGTTCGGCGTCAAGGTCACCGGCGTCAACACGCTCGTGCGCAAGGGCAAGGTGAAGCGCTTCCGCGGCCGCGTCGGCCAGCAGAGCGACGTGAAGAAGGCTGTCGTGACGCTGGCCGAGGGCCAGTCGATCGACATCGCCACGGGCCTGTGAGGACTGGGAAATGGCACTCAAGAGCTACAAGCCGGTAACGCCGAGCCAGCGCCAGCTGGTCATCGTCGACCGCTCCGGCCTCCACAAGGGCAAGCCGGTCAAGGGCCTGACCGAAGGCCTGACCTCGAAGGGCGGCCGCAACAACCACGGCCGCGTGACCACGCGCTTCCGTGGCGGCGGCCACAAGCGGACCTACCGCATCATCGACTTCAAGCGTCGCAAGTTCGACGTGGCGGGCACGATCGAGCGGCTGGAGTACGACCCGAACCGCACGGCCTTCATCGCGCTGGTGAAGTATGCCGACGGCGAGTTGTCCTACGTGCTGGCGCCGCAGCGCCTCGCGGTCGGTGACCAGATCATCGCCGGCGAGAGCGTCGACGTGAAGCCGGGCAACGCGATGCCGCTGGCTTCCATGCCGGTCGGCACGATCGTCCACAATGTCGAGCTGAAGCCCGGCAAGGGCGGCCAGATCGCGCGTTCGGCCGGTGCCTACGCGCAGCTCGTCGGCCGCGACCAGGGCATGGCGATCCTGCGCCTGAACTCGGGCGAGCAGCGCATCGTGCACGGCACCTGCCTTGCCACCGTCGGCGCGGTCTCGAACCCGGACCACGGCAACATCAACCTCGGCAAGGCCGGGCGCTCGCGCTGGCTGGGCCGTCGCCCGCACAACCGCGGCGTCACCATGAACCCGGTCGACCATCCGCATGGCGGCGGCGAAGGCCGCACCTCGGGCGGCCGTCATCCGGTCACCCCGTGGGGCAAGCCGACCAAGGGCAAGAAGACCCGGTCCAACAAGGCGACCGACAAGTTCATCATGCGCTCGCGCCACCAGCGCAAGAGCTAAGGAAGAGGTAAGGCTGACGTGTCCCGTTCAGTTTGGAAAGGCCCGTTCGTCGACGGCTTCATGCTCACCAAGGCGGACAAGGTCCGCGAGGGCGGCCGCAACGAGGTGATCAAGGTGTGGAGCCGTCGCTCCACGATCCTGCCGCAGTTCGTCGGCCTCACCTTCGGCGTCTACAACGGCCAGAAGCACATCCCGGTCTCCGTTTCCGAAGAGATGGTCGGCCACAAGTTCGGTGAGTTCGCACCGACCCGTACCTATTACGGCCACGGCGCGGACAAGAAGGCGAAGAGGAAGTAACGATGGGCAAGGCCAAAGCCCCGCGCCAGCTTGCTGACAACGAGGCGCGCGCTGTCACGCGCACGATCCGCATCAGCCCGCAGAAGCTGAACCTGGTGGCCGCGCTCATCCGCGGCAAGAAGGTGGCGACTGCGCTGAACGACCTCGAGTTCTCGCGCAAGCGCATCGCCGGCACCGTCAGGAAGACGCTGGAATCCGCGATCGCCAACGCCGAGAACAACCACGATCTCGACGTCGACGCGCTCGTCGTCGCCGAGGCCTATGTCGGCAAGTCGATCGTCATGAAGCGCTTCCATGCCCGCGGGCGCGGCCGCGCCAGCCGCATCGAGAAGCCGTTCTCGCACCTCACCATCGTCGTGCGCGAAGTCGAAGAGAAAGTGGAGGCCGCCTGATGGGCCAGAAAGTCAATCCGATCGGTCTGCGGCTCGGCATCAACCGCACCTGGGATTCGCGCTGGTATGCCAATACCGGCGAGTACGGCAAGCTGCTGCACGAGGACCTGAAGATCCGCTCCTATCTGGAGAAGGAGCTGAAGCAGGCCGCGGTGTCGAAGATCGTGATCGAGCGCCCGCACAAGAAGTGCCGGGTGACGATCCACGCCGCCCGTCCGGGTCTGATCATCGGCAAGAAGGGCGCCGACATCGAGAAGCTTCGCAAGAAGCTGACCGAGATGACCAAGGCCGAGACGCACCTCAACATCGTCGAGGTGCGCAAGCCCGAGACCGACGCCACGCTCATCGCGCAGTCGATCGCCCAGCAGCTCGAGCGCCGCGTGGCCTTCCGCCGCGCCATGAAGCGCGCCGTGCAGTCGGCGATGCGCCTCGGCGCCGAGGGCATCCGCATCAACTGCTCCGGCCGTCTCGGCGGCGCCGAGATCGCGCGCATGGAGTGGTATCGCGAGGGCCGGGTGCCGCTGCACACGCTGCGCGCCGACGTCGACTACGGCACGGCCGAGGCGCAGACCGCCTACGGCACCTGCGGCGTCAAGGTGTGGGTGTTCAAGGGCGAGATCCTCGAGCACGACCCGATGGCGTCCGAGCGTCGGGCCGTCGAGGGCGACCAGCCGGGCAGCCGCCGGCGCGAGCGCGAGAACGCGTAAGCCGGCCGATAGACAGGAATTCGGAGTCAAGAGATGCTGCAGCCAAAGCGCACAAAGTTCCGCAAGCAGTTCAAGGGCCGCATCCATGGCGTAGCCAAGGGTGGCACGGACCTGAACTTCGGCGGCTTCGGCCTGAAGGCGCTCGAGCCCAACCGGGTCACCGCCCGCGAGATCGAGGCCGCCCGCCGCGCGATCACCCGCCAGATGAAGCGCCAGGGCCGCGTCTGGATCCGCGTGTTCCCGGACGTTCCGGTCACCGGCAAGCCCACCGAGGTCCGCATGGGCAAGGGCAAGGGCTCCGTCGACTACTGGGCGTGCAAGGTGAAGCCGGGCCGCATCATGTTCGAGATCGACGGCGTCAACGAGGAGACGGCACGCGAGGCGCTGCGCCTCGGCGCCGCCAAGCTGTCGGTCAAGACGCGCTTCGTGCAGCGCATCGCAGAATAGGAAGGGCGACGAGGATGAAAGCCGCCGATGTCCGGGCCAAGACGCCCGACCAGCTCAATGACGAACTGGCGTCGCTGAAGAAGGAGCAGTTCAACCTGCGCTTCCAGCGTGCGACCGGCCAGCTCGAGAAAACCGCGCGCGTCAAGGAAGTCCGTCGGGACATCGCGCGCATCAAGACGATCATCGCCGAGCGTTCGACGGCGAAGAAGGCTTAAGGACCAGGAACATGCCAAAGCGCGTGATGCAGGGCACGGTCGTCAGCGACAAGAACGACAAGACGGTCGTCGTCAAGGTCGAGCGGCGCTTCACCCACCCGGTGATGAAGAAGACCGTGCGCATGACGAAGAAGTACAAGGCCCACGACGAGAGCAATGCTCACAAGGTCGGCGACATCGTCTTCATCGAGGAATCGAAGCCGATCTCGAAGGACAAGAAGTGGGTCGTGATCTCCGACGCGGCCGCTGCGGCGAAAGCCTGAGAACAAGAATTGGGACAGCCGGCGGGCGCCGAAGGGTGCACCGCCAACAGATGAAGAAGAAGGCGGCCAGTCATGATTCAGATGCAAACAAACCTCGACGTGGCGGACAATTCCGGCGCCCGTCGTGTCATGTGCATCAAGGTGCTGGGCGGTTCGAAGCGTAAGTATGCTTCGGTCGGCGACATCATCGTCGTGTCGATCAAGGAAGCTATCCCGCGCGGCCGCGTGAAGAAGGGTGACGTGATGAAGGCGGTCGTCGTGCGCACCGCCAAGGACATCCGCCGCCCCGACGGCAGCGTCATCCGGTTCGACAAGAACGCGGCCGTTCTGGTCGACAACAAGAAAGAGCCGATCGGCACGCGCATCTTCGGACCGGTTCCGCGCGAACTCCGCGCCAAGAACCACATGAAGATCATCTCGCTCGCGCCTGAAGTGCTTTGAGGAGCTGAGAGAGCCATGCAGAAGATCCGCAAGGGCGACAAGGTCGTCGTGCTCGCCGGCAAGGACAAGGGCCGCACCGGCGAGGTGCTGCGCGTCATGCCGAAGGAAGACCGCGCCCTGGTGCGCGGCATCAACATCGTCGTCCGCCACCAGCGCCAGACTCAGAGCCAGGAAGGCGGGCTCATCAGGAAAGAGGCTCCGATCCACCTGTCGAACCTCGCCGTGGCCGATCCCAAGGACGGCAAGCCGACCCGCGTCGGCTTCAAGGTCGAGGGCGACAAGAAGGTGCGCGTCGCGAAGCGCTCGGGAGAAACGATCAATGGCTGAGGCGAAGTACGAGCCCCGCCTGAAGAAGCTGTATCGCGAGAAGATCCGCGCCGCGCTTCAGGAGCAGTTCAAGTACGACAACGAGATGCAGCTTCCGCGTCTCGACAAGATCGTCATCAACATGGGCGTCGGTGAGGCCACCGGCGATTCCAAGAAGCCGTCCGTCGCGGCCGAGGACCTGGCGATGATCGCCGGCCAGAAGGCCGTGGTGACGCGCGCCCGCAACTCGATCGCCGGCTTCAAGGTGCGCGAGAACATGCCGATCGGCACCAAGGTAACGCTGCGGCGCGAGCGCATGTACGAGTTCCTGGACCGCTTGGTCACGATCGCGCTGCCGCGCGTCCGCGACTTCCGCGGCCTGAACCCGAAGAGCTTCGATGGCCGCGGCAACTTCGCCATGGGCATCAAGGAGCACATCGTGTTCCCCGAGATCAACTACGACAAGGTCGACCAGATCTGGGGAATGGACATCATCGTTTGTACGACCGCCAAGACGGACGACGAAGCCAGGGCGCTGCTCAAGGGCTTCAACTTCCCCTTCCGGCGGTAACGGCAGCGAGCAGAGGAACAAATCTGAAATGGCAAAGACCAGCTCAGTCGAGAAGAACAACCGGCGCCGCAAGATGGTCGCGCGCTACGCCGCCAAGCGCACCGCGCTGAAGGCGATCGTGATGGACCAGTCGAAGCCGCTGGAGGAGCGTTTCCGCGCGCAGCTGAAGCTCGCCGCGCTGCCGCGCAACTCCGCCCGGATCCGCATCCGCAACCGCTGCGACGTGACGGGGCGCCCGCGCGCCTTCTATCGCAAGCTGAACATGTCGCGCGTCGCTTTGCGCGAACTCGGCAACAAGGGCCTCATCCCGGGCCTGGTCAAGTCGAGCTGGTAAGGAGATCGAGCCATGTCCATGAGTGATCCGCTCGGCGATATGCTGACCCGCATCCGCAACGCCTACGGCCGCAAGAAGAACAAGGTCTCGACGCCCGCCTCGCGCCTGCGCACCCGCGTTCTCGACGTGCTGAAGGCCGAAGGCTACATCCGCGACTACGCCCAGGTCGACTACGACAACGGCAAGTCCGAGATCGAGATCGAGCTGAAGTACTACGAGGGCCAGCCGGTGATCCGCGAGATCGTTCGCGTGTCGAAGCCCGGCCGTCGCGTCTACGCCTCGGTCAAGGCGATCCCGCAGGTCGCCAACGGCCTCGGCATCTCGATCCTGTCGACGCCGAAGGGCGTCATGGCCGACCATCAGGCACGCGAAGAGAACGTCGGCGGAGAAGTTCTCTGCCAGGTGTTCTGAGCGAAGAAAGAAGAACGAGGACAAGACAATGTCTCGTATCGGCAAGAAACCCGTCTCCGTTCCCGCCGGCGTGACCGCCAGCGTCAACGGCCAGACCGTGACCGCCAAGGGCCCGAAGGGCGAGCTCTCCTTCGTCGTCAACGACGAGGTGCTGGTCAAGCTCGAGAACGGCCAGGTCGCCGTCTCCCCGCGCGACCAGTCGAAGGACGCCCGCTCCAAGTGGGGCATGTCGCGCACGCAGATCGTCAACATCCTGCAGGGCGTGAAGGACGGCTTCGAGCGCAAGCTCGAGATCAACGGCGTCGGCTACCGCGCCGCCATGCAGGGCAGGAACCTGCAGCTCGCGCTCGGCTTCAGCCACGACGTCGTCTACCAGACGCCGCAGGGCATCACGATCGCCGTGCCGAAGCCCACCGAGGTCGTCGTGTCGGGCATCGACAAGCAGCAGGTCGGCCAGGTGGCCGCCGAGATCCGCAAGTATCGCGGTCCCGAGCCCTACAAGGGCAAGGGTGTGAAGTATGCCGAAGAGCGGATCGTCCGCAAGGAAGGCAAGAAGAAGTAGCGGCATGGCCCCGGAAGGTCGCGGACTTTCCGGGGGCCGTGCCTTGATGTAGAAGGCGCCACGGTGCGCGGTCGCGGGAGGCAGGGCCTACCGCAGACGGCCGCTCCCGTTTTTCAAGGCAGGTTGAAGACATGGCTTCCAAGGAATCCACCCAGAAGCGCGCGCAGCGCGTCCGCCGCCAGCTCAAGAAGGTGGCCGGCGAGCGTCCGCGCCTTTCGGTCCATCGCTCGTCCAAGAACATCTATGCCCAGGTGATCGACGACGCCAAGGGCCACACGCTGGCCTCGGCCTCGACGCTCGAGAAGGACCTCAAGGGCTCGCTCAAGACCGGCGCCGACAGCGCCGCTGCGGCCGCCGTCGGCAAGCTCGTCGCCGAGCGCGCCGTCAAGGCGGGCGTCAAGGAGGTCATCTTCGACCGTGGCGCCTACATCTATCACGGCCGCGTCAAGGCGCTGGCCGAGGCGGCTCGCGAGGCCGGCCTGAGCTTCTGAGTTTTCGCCGCCGGGATGCGATTGATTGCACCCGGCAATGTTGAACCCCGTGCTTCCGGAAAAGAACAAGGATCAGGATCATGGCACAGGAACGTAGGGAAGGCGGCCGCGAGCGTGGCCGCGACCGCGAGGAGCGCGATGACGGGATGGTGGACAAGCTCGTCCACATCAACCGCGTCGCCAAGGTGGTGAAGGGCGGCCGTCGCTTCGGCTTCGCCGCGCTGGTCGTCGTCGGCGACCAGAAGGGCCGCGTCGGCTTCGGCCACGGCAAGGCCCGCGAGGTGCCGGAGGCGATCCGCAAGGCGACCGAGAGCGCCAAGCGCGACATGATCTTCGTGCCGCTGCGCGGCGGTCGCACGCTGCACCACGACGTCGACGGGCGCTGGGGCGCCGGGCGGGTTCTGCTGCGCGCGGCCAAGCCCGGCACCGGCATCATCGCCGGCGGCCCGATGCGCGCCGTCTTCGAGACGCTCGGCATGCACGACGTGGTCGCCAAGTCGATGGGCTCGTCCAACCCCTACAATATGGTGCGGGCGACCTTCGAGGCGCTGAAGAGCCAGATGCATCCGAAGGACGTGGCTGCCCAGCGCGGCATCAAGTACTCGGCCCTGCAGGCACGCCGCGGCGCGGCCGTGACTGCCGACGAGTAAGCCCCGGCTGAGCAAGGGATCACGACCATGGCCAAGAAGCAGGGCAAGACCCTCACTGTCGAGCAGATCGGCAGCCCCATCCGCCGCCCGGCCGAGCAGCGCGCGACGCTGATCGGCCTCGGCCTCAACAAGTTGCACCGCCGCCGCACGCTGGAGGACACTCCCGCGGTGCGCGGCATGATCGCCCGCGTGCAGCACCTCGTCCGCGTCGTGGACGAGGCCTGAGCGGCGAGCGAGGAGAGACGACATGAAACTCAACGACCTGCGTGACAAGGACGGCGCGACCAAGGCTCGCAAGCGCCTCGGTCGCGGCATCGGCTCGGGCTCCGGCAAGACCGCCGGGCGCGGCGTGAAGGGCCAGAAGGCCCGTTCCGGCGTCGCCATCAACGGCTTCGAGGGCGGCCAGATGCCGCTCTACCGCCGGCTGCCGAAGCGCGGCTTCAAGAACCCGTTCTCCAAGGACTTCAACACGGTCTCGGTCGCGCGCGTCCAGGCCGCGGTCGACGCCAAGAAGCTCGATCCGAAGGAGACGGTGACCGCCGAGGCCCTCGTCAAGGCCGGCGTCATCCGCCGCGCCCGCGACGGCGTGCGCCTGCTCGGCGACGGCGACATCAAGTCGAAGCTTTCCTTCGACGTCGCCGGCGCGTCCAAGACGGCGATCGAGAAGGTCGAGAAGGCCGGCGGCTCCGTGAAGCTGCCCGAGGCTGCCGCGGCCGAATAAGGCCGCCGGTCCGAAAACGGCGCGGCGCGCCCAGCGCGCCGCCGCCCTGCCGCAGCCGCGCCGGCGCGCGGTTTCGCCGCTTGCAACTTGACCGGGCGGAGCCTATCTCGGGGCTTCGGCGACACGTCAGTCCCCTAGGGCGTCCGGTCGTCCGGTCAATCCTGGCCGCATCGGAGATTTGCGGATGGCATCTGCTGCCGAACAACTCGCCTCCAATCTGAACTTTGCCGCCTTCGCGAAGGCCGAGGATCTGAAGAAGCGCATCTGGTTCACGCTGGGTGCGCTGCTCGTTTACCGGCTGGGCACCTACATCCCGATGCCGGGCATCAATCCCGAAGCCTTCGCCCAGGCCTTCCAGCAGCAGGCCGGCGGCGTGCTCGGCATGTTCAACATGTTCGCCGGCGGCGCGGTGGAGCGCATGGCGCTCTTCGCCCTCGGCATCATGCCCTACATCTCCGCCTCGATCATCATGCAGCTCATGACGTCGGTGATCCCGTCGCTCGAAGCGCTGAAGAAGGAAGGCGAGCAGGGCCGCAAGGTCATCAACCAGTACACCCGCTACGGCACCGTCGTGCTCGCCGCGGCCCAGGCCTACGGCATCGCCATCGGCCTCGAGAGCGGCAGCGGCATCGTCGCCGATCCGGGCTGGTTCTTCCGCATCTCGACCGTGCTGACGCTGCTCGGCGGCACCATGTTCCTGATGTGGCTCGGCGAGCAGATCACTGCCCGCGGCATCGGCAACGGCATCTCGCTCATCATCTTCGCCGGCATCGTCGCCAACCTGCCGAGCGCCATCTCCCACACGCTGGAGCAGGGCCGCACCGGCGCCATCTCGACCGGCGTCGTGCTGGCCGTCGTGGTCGTCGCCATCCTCGTCACCGCGATCATCGTGTTCTTCGAGCGCGCCCAGCGCCGGTTGCTGATCCAGTATCCGAAGCGCCAGGTCGGCAACCGCATGTTCCAGGGCGAGACCTCGCACCTGCCGCTGAAGCTGAACACCTCGGGCGTCATCCCGCCGATCTTCGCCTCGTCGCTGCTGCTGCTGCCGGCGACCGTAGCGGGCTTCTCCGACACGTCGAAGATGCCGGCCTGGGCGGCGAGCGTGCTGGCGGCCCTCGGCCACGGCCAGCCGCTCTACATGATCCTCTATGCGGCGATGATCGTGTTCTTCTGCTTCTTCTACACGGCGGTGGTCTTCAATCCGAAGGACACGGCCGACCAGTTGAAGAAGCATTCTGGCTTCATTCCCGGCTACCGGCCCGGCGAGCGCACCGCCGAGTACATAGACTATGTGCTGACGCGCATTACGCTGATCGGTGCGATATACCTCGTGCTGGTCTGCCTGCTGCCGGAGTTCCTGATCTCCACGTTCCACGTGCCCTTCTACCTCGGCGGCACGTCGCTTCTGATCGTGGTCAGCGTGACGCTCGACACCGTGGCGCAGATCCAGGGACACCTGATCGCCCACCAGTACGAGGGGCTGATCAAGAAGTCGAAGCTGCGCGGAGGCAAGAGGGCGCGATGAGACTGATTCTGCTTGGCCCCCCCGGGGCCGGGAAGGGAACGCAGGCACAGAGGCTGGTCGACAAGCATCGCATCCCGCAGCTCTCCACCGGAGACATGCTGCGCGCCGCCGTCAAGGCCGGCACCGAAGTGGGCCGGCGCGCCAAGGCGGTGATGGATGCGGGCGAGCTCGTCTCCGACGAGATCGTCAACGCGATCGTGGCCGAGCGCATCGACCAGGCCGACTGCGCCCGCGGCTTCATCCTCGACGGCTATCCGCGCACGCTCGCCCAGGCCGACGCGGTCGGCAGGATGCTGGCCGAGCGCGGCATCGACCTCGACGTGGTGATCGAGCTGGTCGTCGACGACAAGGCGCTGGTGGGTCGCATCCTGCGGCGCGCCGAGGAGGCGAAGGCCGCCGGCCAGCCGGTGCGCAAGGACGACACCGCCGAGGTGTTCGACGAGCGCCTGCGTGAATATTACAAGAAGACCGCGCCGCTGATCGGCTACTATTATGCCAAGGGCAAGCTCGTCGGCGTCGACGGCATGGCCGACATCGATGCGGTGACCGCGCAGGTCGAGAAGGTGCTCGCCAGGCATGCGGGCAGGGGCCTCGTCGGCGCGGAGTGACGCTTCGGCGTCCGTGACAGTTGACAGGCGGCCGGTTCTGGACTATGGCGGCCCGTCTTCCTGACAGCCAAGTCGCGCGATGCTCCGCGAGGGCATCCGCTTCGTATTGAAAGGAAACCCTGCAGGGGCCGGCCTCCACCGGACGCAGGTTCGCTTGAACAGCGCCGACCGGCACGCCCGGCGGCCCACATGGAGAAGAAGATGGCTCGTATAGCCGGCGTCAACATTCCGACCAACAAGCGCGTCATCATCGCGCTGCAGTACATCCACGGCATCGGCCCGAAATTCGCGGCCGAGATCGTCAAGAAGGTGGGCATCCCGGCCGAGCGCCGCGTGCACCAGCTCACCGACGCCGAGGTGCTGGCGATCCGCGAGACGATCGACCGCGACTACCAGGTCGAGGGCGACCTGCGCCGCGAAGTCTCGATGAACATCAAGCGCCTGATGGACCTCGGCAGCTATCGCGGCCTGCGCCATCGCCGCTCGCTGCCGGTCCGCGGCCAGCGCACGCATACCAACGCCCGCACCCGCAAGGGTCCGGCCAAGCCCATCGCGGGCAAGAAGAAGTAATCGGCGGCAGTCGGCAGTCGTGAATAGGCAGTCGGATTTTCGACTGCCGACTGCCGAAGCCCGACTGCCTCCCAGGTGTAGCCGCTGGCATTACGGCGGCGTAGAGATCGACCGAAAGGACAGACATGGCCAAGGAAGCCACACGCGTTCGCCGCCGCGAGCGCAAGAACATCTCGACCGGCGTCGCGCACGTCAATTCGAGCTTCAACAACACGATGATCACGATCACCGACGCGCAGGGCAATGCGATCGCCTGGTCGTCGGCAGGCGCTCAGGGCTTCAAGGGCTCGCGCAAGTCGACCCCGTTTGCCGCGCAGATGGCGGCCGAGGATTGCGCCCGCAAGGCGGCCGAGCACGGCATGCGCACCCTCGAGGTCGAGGTCTCCGGGCCCGGCTCGGGTCGCGAATCGGCGCTGCGCGCGCTGCAGGCGGCCGGCTTCACGATCACCTCGATCCGCGACGTGACGCCGATCCCGCACAATGGCTGCCGTCCGCGCAAGAAGCGGCGCGTCTGAGAAACAGAAGAAACTGCCGCGCGAGCCGGGCTTTGCCCGGCTCCTACACGGCTTTCCATGACGCCCCCCACGATTGGATGGTGGCGGGCAAAGGGAAGGTGAAGACATGATCCAGAAAAACTGGCAGGAACTGATCAAGCCCAACAAGATCGAGTTCTCGTCGAAGAAGAAGACGCTGACCACGCTGGTCGCCGAGCCGCTCGAGCGCGGCTTCGGCCTGACGCTGGGCAACGCGCTGCGGCGCGTGCTGCTGTCGTCGCTGCGCGGCGCGGCCGTCACCGCCGTCCAGATCGACGGCGTGCTGCACGAGTTCTCCTCGATCGCCGGCGTGCGCGAGGACGTCACCGACATCGTGCTCAACATCAAGGAAATCGCCATCAAAATGGAAGGCGACGGCCCCAAGCGCATGGTCGTGCGCAAGTCGGGTCCGGGCGCCGTCGTCGCCGGCGACATCCAGACCGTGGGCGACGTCGAGATCCTCAACCCCGACCACGTGATCTGCACGCTGGACGAGGGTGCGGAGATCCGCATGGAGTTCACCGTCAACACCGGCAAGGGCTACGTTCCGGCCGAGCGCAACCGCGCCGAGGACGCCCCGATCGGCCTGATCCCGGTCGACAGCCTCTATTCGCCGGTCAAGAAGGTCTCCTACAAGGTCGAGAACACCCGAGAGGGCCAGGTTCTCGACTACGACAAGCTGACCATGACCATCGAGACCGACGGCTCGATCTCGGGCGAGGACGCCACCGCCTTCGCGGCGCGCATCCTGCAGGACCAGCTCGCGCTCTTCGTCAACTTCGAGGAGCCGCAGAAGGCGGTAGCCGAGGAGCAGGTCACCGAGCTCGCCTTCAATCCGGCGCTGCTCAAGAAGGTGGACGAGCTGGAGCTGTCTGTCCGTTCGGCCAACTGCCTGAAGAACGACAACATCGTCTACATCGGCGACCTGATCCAGAAGACGGAAGCGGAGATGCTCCGCACGCCGAACTTCGGCCGCAAGTCGCTGAACGAGATCAAGGAAGTGCTGGCCTCCATGGGGCTGCATCTCGGCATGGAAGTGCCGGACTGGCCGCCGGAGAACATCGAGGATCTGGCCAAGCGGTACGAGGATCAGTACTAGCGGCAGTCACGAATGGGCAGTCGTCGATTTCGACTGCCCGCTGCCATCGGATGCACGCGGGCGCAGGTCGCCCACAACTTTGAAGGAGGGCGCGATGCGCCACGGAAAATCCGGACGCCGGCTCGGCCGCAGCGTCAGCCATCGCAAGGCGCTGTTCACCAACATGGCCGCCTCGCTGATCGAGCACGAGCAGATCACCACCACGCTGCCCAAGGCCAAGGAACTGCGCCCCATCGTCGAGAAGCTGGTGACGCTCGGCAAGCGCGGCGACCTGCACGCCCGCCGGCAGGCGGCCTCGCAGATCGGCTCCGACGCGCTCGCCAAGCGCCTGTTCGAGACGATCGCGCCGCGCTATGCCAGCCGCAACGGCGGCTACCTGCGCATCATGAAGGCGGGCTTCCGCCACGGCGACAACGCGGCGATGGCCGTGATCGAGTTCGTCGACCGCGACACCTCCGCCAAGGGCGCGGCCGACCGGGCTCGTGCGGAAGCCGAGGGCTCGTCCGAGGCCGAGGCGGCATAAGCTGCCTTTTCGCCGGACCGGACTTGAAAAGGGGCCGCGCGGCCCCTTTTTCTTTTCGTCGGGACCGCGCAGGTCCGAAAGGGGCGGGGTGGCCATTCATTTTGCACAATCGCGCGAAAGATGGCATCGACACGGCATGAGGTTTCCGATGCTTCGCTTTGCTCGATTCGCGGCGGCGGCCCTTGCGGCCGGCCTGCTGGTTGCCCTCCCGTCGGCGCTTAGGGCCGAAGACGCGCCGAGCAAGGACCTCGGCGCGATCGTCACCGACCTCCTGCGCGGCGGACAGGATCTCGCGCCGGACCGGCGCGTGCCCTTCGGCCGCGAGCAGATGCAGCTCTCCTTCGCGCCGCTGGTGAAGGAGACGGCACCCGCCGTCGTCAACGTCTACGCCACGCAGAAGGTGCGCTCGCCCTTCATGGGCGACCCGTTCTTCGAGCAGTTCTTCGGCCGCCAGATGCCGCCGCGCGTGCAGTCCTCGCTCGGCTCGGGCGTGCTGGTCGACCCGTCCGGCCTGATCGTCACCAACTATCACGTCATCCGCGACGCCGACGAGATCAAGGTGGCGACGTCGGACGGCCGCGAGTTCGCCAGCAAGACGCTGCTCAAGGACGAATCTCTCGACCTCGCCGTGCTGAAGATCGAGGCCGCGGACCCGTTTCCGGTCGTGGCCATCGGCGATTCCGACGCGCTGGAGGTCGGCGATCTGGTATTGGCGATCGGCAACCCGTTCGGCGTCGGCCAGACAACGACCAGCGGCATCGTCTCGGCGCTCGCCCGCTCGCATATCGGAATCTCGGATTTCGGCTTCTTCATCCAGACCGATGCCGCGATCAATCCCGGCAATTCGGGCGGCGCGCTGATCAACATGGCGGGCAGCCTGGTCGGCATCAACACGGCCATCTACAGCCAGACCGGCGGCTCGATCGGCATCGGCTTCGCCATCCCCTCCAACATGGTGCGCGCGGTGGTCGAGTCGGCGAAGTCCGGCCAGACCTATTTCGAGCGGCCCTATCTCGGCGCCGAGTTCGATCCGGTGACGGGCCAGATCGCCGAGGCGCTGGGCCTTTCGCGCGCCACCGGCGCGCTGGTCTCCGACGTCGACGCTGAGAGCCCGGCCGCCAAGGCCGACATCCGGCCTGGCGACGTGGTGCTCGCCTTCAACGGCGGCGAGATCGACAATCCCGAGGCGCTCGACTATCGCCTCGCCACCCAGCCGCTCGGCTCCAGCGTCGACCTCACCCTGCTGCGCAAGGGCGAGAAGCTCGACGTCGAGGTCGCCCTGGAGCGCGCGCCCGAGGGCGCGTCGGCCAAGGAGGTGACGATCGGCGGCCGCAGCCCGTTCACCGGCGCCAAGGTGGCGACGCTCTCGCCGCGGCTGGCGCAGCGCCTGCACGTGCGAACCGGCACCAAGGGCGTGGTGATCGTCGGCGTCGACGGCTCCTCGCCGGCCGCCGGCCTCGGCCTCCAGCCGGGCGACATCGTGCGCGACGTCAACGGCGTCGAGATCGACACGCCGGAGACGCTGGCGCAGGTGACCGGTCAGGACACGCGCTGGTGGCGCTTCAGCGTCGACCGCAACGGCCAGACGCTGCGCCAGATGCTGCGCTACTGACGGGAAAGCCATGGCCGACCTCTTCGCCAGGGACGAGCCGCAGCAGCCCGAGCCGGGCCGGCCGCTGGCCGACCGGCTGCGGCCCGCGACGCTTGCCGAGGTGGTGGGCCAGGAGCATCTGACCGGCCCGGACGGCGCGCTGACGCGGATGATCCGCTCCGGCTCGCTCGGCTCGATGATCTTCTGGGGGCCGCCCGGCACCGGCAAGACGACGGTGGCGCGCCTGCTCGCCGGCGAGACCGGGCTCGCCTTCGAGCAGATCTCGGCGATCTTCTCCGGCGTCGCCGACCTGAAGAAGGTGTTCGAGGCGGCGCGTCTGCGGCGCTCGCAGGGGCGCCAGACCCTGCTCTTCGTCGACGAGATCCACCGCTTCAACCGCGCCCAGCAGGACAGTTTCCTGCCGGTGATGGAGGACGGCACCGTCATCCTCGTCGGCGCGACGACGGAGAACCCGTCCTTCGAGCTCAACGCCGCGCTGCTGTCGCGGGCGCGCGTGCTGACCTTCCGCTCGCTGGATGCCGACAGCATCGGTCTGCTGCTGTCGCGCGCCGAGGAGCGCGAGGGCAGGGCGCTGCCGCTCGACGAGGAGGCGCGCGCCGTACTGGTGCGCATGGCCGACGGCGACGGACGTGCCGCTCTGACGCTGGCCGAGGAGGCATGGCGTGCCGCGGAGCCGGGCGAGACCTTCGGCGCCGAGGGCCTCCAGCGCATCGTCCAGCGCCGCGCCCCGATCTACGACAAGAGCCAGGACGGCCACTACAACCTGATCTCGGCCCTGCACAAATCGGTGCGCGGCTCCGATCCCGACGCCGCGCTTTATTATCTCGCCCGCATGCTCGATGCCGGCGAGGCGCCGCTCTTCCTCGGCCGCCGGCTGGTGCGCATGGCGATCGAGGACATCGGGCTCGCCGACCCGCAGGCGCTGGTGATCGCGAATGCCGCCAAGGACGCCTACGACTTCCTCGGCTCGCCCGAGGGCGAACTGGCGCTGGCGCAGGCCTGCATCTATCTCGCCACCGCGCCCAAGTCGAACGCCGGCTACAAGGCCTTCTCCGCCGCAACCCGCGCGGCCAAGGAGCACGGCTCGCTGCCGCCGCCGCGCCACATCCTCAACGCGCCGACCAAGCTGATGAAGCAGGAAGGCTACGGCTCTGGCTACCAGTACGACCACGACGCGCCCGAAGCCTTCTCCGGCCAGGATTATTTCCCCGAGGAGATGGGCCGGCAGACCTTCTACGATCCGCCCGAGCGCGGCTTCGAGCGCGAGATCCGCAAGCGGCTCGACTATTGGGCGAAGCTGCGTGCCGAGCGCCGCGGATAGCATCCTTCCTGGGCAAGGCGAATGGCCATCCCCGTTCGGCGAAGAATGGCGGTGGGCGCTGGCGGCGGCGGTCCTGCTGCACCTCTTGCTGGCGCTGGCATTGGCGTTGGCGCCGGACGAACCCTCGCTCGCCCCGGTGGAAGAGAGCGGGATCGCTGTGACGATCGTGGCGCCGCCAGCCCCGCCGGCCGCTGCTCCATCCGTGCCGCCTCCCGTGCTCTCGGTCCCTTCCGCTCCCCAGCCGCAGGCGCAGGCGTCGGCCGCGCCTCCCGCGATGGTCGCGCCGACCGTGATGCTCTCCCAGAAGGCGCTCGCCGACCCGCGCAGCCGGCAGGCCCGCACGAGCCTTGCAACGCTGGACGGCTCCGAGCGCATGGTGCAGCTCTGCAATCTGGAGGCGCTGGAGCAGATCCACGCCTGGAATGCCGGGTTCGACCCCGAACTGGTCGTGCCGTATGCGACCCGCAACGAGACCGTGTCGGCCGCCACGGTGACCGCGGAGGGTGCGGCCTTCCGCAGCCACGACGCATGGTACGGGCTGTCGTTCGAGTGCCGGCTCGGCGGTGGCGGCCGGCAGGTGGTGGCGTTCCGCTTCCACGTCGGCGACGCGATCCCGCCGGCGCGGTGGGCGGACCTCGGGCTTCCGTCCGGGCCGGGGCTCGACTGAGCGGCAGATGCGCAGAGTTTTCGGGATTGTGGCTCGCAAGCAGCGCCGGCTGATGCTATTGCCCGCCGCGGAAAGGCCGGATGGACGATGGCAGGCGTAGAGCAGATCAAGGTCGGCGAGGACGAGACGGGCATGCGCCTGGACCGCTGGTTCAAGGCGCACTATCCGGGGCTCGGCTTCGGCCATCTGCAGAAGCTCCTGCGCTCGGGCCAAGTGCGCGTCGACGGCGGCCGCGCCAAGGCGGACACGCGCCTGCAGCCGGGCCAGACCGTGCGCGTCCCGCCGCTCGACGTCGACCGCAAAGGTGCGGCGCCGCTGACCGCGCGCACAATGCGCGGACAGGAGGACGGCGACCTGCTGGCGCAGATGCTGCTCCATGAGGACGACAAGGTGTTCGTCTTCAACAAGCCGTCCGGGCTGGCCGTGCAGGGCGGCTCCGGCGTCAGCCGCAGCGTCGATTCCATGCTGGAAGCGTGGCGCAACAAGAAGGGCGAGAAGCCGCGCCTTGTGCACAGGCTGGACCGCGACACGTCGGGCGTGCTCGTCGTTGCGCGCACGCGCCTCGCGGCCATGAAGCTCGCCGAGGCGTTCCGCGCCCGCGAGACGAAGAAGACCTACTGGGCGCTGGTCAAGGGCGTGCCGAAGAAGCGGGAGGACCGCATCTCCTCCTGGCTGGTGAAGGAGCAGACGCCGGACGGCGACCGCGTGCGCGTGGCGCGCCACGGCGAGGACGGCGCCGACCACGCCGTCTCTTACTACCGCGTCGTCGATCAGGCCGGCCAGGCGCTCTCGTGGCTGGAAATGGAGCCCTACACCGGCCGCACCCACCAGCTTCGCGTCCATGCCGCCTCGATCGGCTGCCCGATCATCGGCGACCCGAAATATTTCGAGGCCGACCAGAACTGGGAGTTCCCGGGCGGCCTCCAGAGCCGGCTGCACCTTCACGCGCGCCGCATCGTCATTCCGCACCCCGACCGGGGTGCGGTGGACGTGACCGCGCCGCTGCCGCCGCACATGCAGCAGAGCTGGAAGCTTCTCGGCTTCGACGAGGCGACGGCCGGGGAGGAGCGGCCATGACCGCGGTCGACACGACGGAACGGCGCGACGGCATCGACGCCTTCGCCGCCGGTGCGATGGTGGTGCTGACGCTGTCCTGGGGCCTGAACCAGGTGCTCGTGAAGGTCGCCAATGCCGGCTACAACCCGGTCCTGCTGACCGTCGGCCGTTCCGCGATCGCGGCCGTGCTCGTGTTCCTGTGGTGCCACTGGCGCGGCATCCGCATCTTCGAGCGCGACGGCACGCTGCCGGCGGGCATCCTCGTCGGCGTGCTGTTCGGCATCGAGTTCGTGCTGATGTTCTTCGGCCTCGACTACACCTCCGCCGCGCGCGGCACGCTGGTGTTCAACACCATGCCGTTCTGGGTGCTGCTGGGCGCGCATTTCTGGCTCGGCGAGAAGATCACCGCGACGAAGTTCGCCGGGCTGGTGCTGGCCTTCGCCGGGGTCGTGCTGGTGTTCTCCGACAAGGGCAGCCTCGGCGCCGGCGGCGGGTTGAAGGGCGACCTGATGCTGCTCGCCGCGGGTGCTGCCTGGGGCGCCACCATCATCATCATCAAGGTGAGCAGGCTCAACACGGCGAGCGCGGAGAAGACGCTGCTCTACCAGCTCGTCGTCTCCTCGATCTTCAGCATCCCGCTGGTGCCGCTCGCCGGCCCGCTGCTGCGCGAGCCGTCGATCCTCGCGACGGCCTCGCTGCTGGTGCAGGCGGTCTACGTCGTGTCCTTCACCTATGTCGTCTGGTTCTGGCTGATGCGCCGCTATCCGGCGTCGGGCCTGTCCAGCTTCACCTTCCTCAGTCCCGTCTTCGGCGTCGTCTTCGCGGTGGCCCTGCTGGGCGAGCCCTTTTCGTGGCGCATTCTGGTGGCAATGCTGCTGATCGTGGCGGGCCTCATCATCGTCAACAGGCCGGCCCGCCGGGCCGCGGCTGGTTGAACGGACGGAAAGACCATGCGCGACATTCTGAGCGACCTCGATAACGGCCCCGGCCCGTCGGATGCCGATCCGATGCGGCGCGCGCAGAACCAGATGCGCCAGCCCAAGCCGCGCCGCTTCTACAAGGACGCCGACGTCGACGGGCCGGAGGAGGGGCCGTTTTCCGTCACGCTCGACGGCAAGCTCGCCCGCACGCCCGGCCGCAACCCGCTGCGGCTGCCGACCCGCGCGGCGGCCCGGCTGGTGGCCGACGAGTTCGCCGCGCAGGGCGAAATGCTCGAGCCGATGGAGATGCAGGTGACGCGCCTCGTCAACACCGCGATCGACGGCGTAACCACTGATCCGCAGGCGGTGCTGGAGGACGTTCTGCGCTACGCCTCGTCCGACCTGATCTGCTACCGCGCCGACGCCCCGCAGGGCCTGGTCGACCGGCAGGCCGACGCCTGGGATCCCGTGCTGGACTGGGTACGCTCGGCGATCCACGCGCGCTTCATGCTCGCCGAGGGCGTCATGCATGTCGAGCAGCCGCGCGAGACGATCGCGCTGGTGGGCGCGCATCTGGCCGATCGCGCCGAGCCGCTCCGGCTGGCCGCGCTGCATGTCATGACGACGCTGATGGGCTCGGCGCTGCTGGCGCTCGCGGTCGAGGCCGGCGAGCTTTCGGCCGAGGAAGCCTGGGCTGCGGCCCATGTCGACGAGGACTGGAACATCGCCCGGTGGGGCGAGGACGCCGAGGCCGCCGCCCGCCGCGCCGGGCGCCGCGCCGAGATGATGGCCGCGGCCGCGCTGCTCGACGCGCTGCGCGCCTGAGCCGGCCCCAAGCCTACTTGCCGTCCTCGGTGAAGCGCGCCCGCTGGCGCGGATAACCGAGTCCGGTGTCCGGCGGCTCGCCGGCCGCGGGCCGCGCGTCGTCCTCCAGCATGCGCACCGAGCGCCACTTGCCCAGCCGGTAGTAGGCGATGCTGAGCACCACCGACAGAACCGAGCCGACCGCGAAGCTCCACCACACCGCCTCCTGGCCGAGCCTGTCCTGCATGGCATAGGCGAAGCCGGTGCGCACGATGAGCGTCGACACGATCAGGATGATCAGCGGCGGCGTCACCGCGCCGGTCGCGCGCACGGTGGCGAACAGCACGATGGTGACGCCGAACAGGATGAACGACCACGACGCGACCGTGTTGATGTGCGCCGCGATCTCGATCGCGCCGCTGTCGCCGATCAGGAACAGGCCGAGGATCGGACGGTCGAACAGGTAGAGCGCCAGCACCAGCGCGCCGGTCAGCACGATGTTGAAGGCGATGCCGGTGCGCGTGATGGCGCCCATCCGGTCCCAGCGCCCGGCGCCGACGTTCTGCGCCGCCATCGAGGAGACGGCCGCGCCGATGGCCAGCGCCGGCATCTGGATGTAGGTCCAGAGCTGCGCCGCGATGCCGTAGGCGGCGGCCACGCGCGAGCCGTAGCTGTTGACGATCCCCATCAGCATCAGCGCCGAGGCCGAGATGACGATCATCTGCAGGCCCATCGGGATGCCCTTCTCGATGATGATCTTCAGGATGCGCGGATTGGGCTTGAGCAGCGCGAGGTCGGGCCCGGCGAGCCGCAGCGGGTGCTTGCGCAGGTAGAGCGTGATCAGGATCGCCACGACGCTGACGCCTTGTCCGATGAGCGTCGAGGTGGCCGAGCCGGCGATGCCGAGCTCGGGGAAGGGGCCGATGCCGGCGATCAGCATCGGGTTGAGGATGATGTCGAGCACGACGGCGATCGCCATGAACAGGAACGGCGTGCGTGAATCGCCGGCGCCGCGCAGCACCGTCATCACGAAGGAAAGGAAGTTCATCGCGGGAATCGCGACGAACAGGATGCGCAGATAGGTGCGCGCCAGCGGCAGCGCATCGGCCGGCGTGCCGAGCAAGCTGAGAATCTGGTCGACCCAGATCCAGCCGCAGATCGCGAACAGCGCCGAGATGAAGAAGAAGGTGGCGCCCGTGCCGACGATGGCGCGCGCCCGGTCCCAGTGGCCGGCGCCGACGGACTGGCCGACGAGGATCGTCGCCGCCATGCCGATGCCGAACACCGTGCCGAGGATCATGAACATCACGAGGTTGGCGTTTGAAGTCGCCGTCAGCGCCGCCTCGCCGAGGAAGCGGCCGACCCATACGGCATTGACAGAGCCGTTGAGCGATTGCAGCACGTTGGAGCCGAGCACCGGCAGCGCGAAGACCAGAAGCGTGGTCGGGATGCGGCCGGTCGTGAGATCCGTCGACTGTCGGGCGGGTCGGCTTGGCTTGTCCATCGCGGGCAACTCTCCGGTGATCCCTGCAGTTCCAGTGCGTCGATGCGTCGCGCGCAAGATTCAGCAGGAGGGCGGGGGATAGTCCACGTCGATGGCCGCACGCAAGCGGCGATTTCGGGCAGCTCGATGCCACCCTGCATGGAAAAGGCCCCGGCGTTTCCGCCGGGGCCTCTGATCTCGCGTACCTGAGCCGTCGGTCAGACGGAGTAGTACATGTCGAACTCGACCGGATGCGGCGTCATCTCGAAGCGCATCACCTCGGCCATCTTCAGCTCGATATAGGCGTCGATCTGGTCGTCGTCGAAGACGCCGCCGGCCTTGAGGAAGCCGCGGTCCTTGTCGAGGCTCATCAGCGCCTCGCGCAGGCTGCCGCAGACGGTCGGGATCTTCTTCAGCTCCTTCGGCGGCAGGTCGTAGAGGTCCTTGTCCATGGCTTGGCCGGGATGGATCTTGTTCTTGATGCCGTCGAGGCCGGCCATCAGCAGCGCGGCGAAGCCGAGATAGGGGTTCGCGCCCGGATCCGGGAAGCGGACCTCGACGCGCTTCGACTTCGGCGAGGAGCCGAACGGGATGCGGCAGGAAGCCGAGCGGTTGCGCGCCGAATAGGCCAGCAGCACCGGCGCCTCGTAGCCCGGCACCAGCCGCTTGTAGGAGTTGGTCAGCGGGTTGGTGAAGGCGTTCACCGCCTTGGCGTGCTTGATGACGCCGCCGATGAAGTAGAGGCAGCTTTCCGACAGTCCGGCATATTCGTTGCCGGCGAAGGTCGGCTTGCCGCCCTTCCAGATCGACATATGGACGTGCATGCCCGAGCCGTTGTCGCCGAAGATCGGCTTCGGCATGAAGGTCGCCGTCTTGCCGTAGGCGTTGGCGACCTGGTGCACGACGTACTTGTAGATCTGCATCTTGTCGGCGTTGCGCACCAGCGCATCGAACTTGATGCCGAGCTCGTGCTGGGCCGAGGCCACCTCGTGATGGTGCTTCTCGACGCGCACGCCCATCTCCGACAGCACGGTCAGCATCTCGGAGCGCATGTCCTGCAGCGAGTCGATCGGCGGGACGGGGAAGTAGCCGCCCTTGACGCGCGGCCGGTGGCCGAGGTTGCCCGTCTCGTAGTCGGTGTCGTCGTTGGAGGGCAGTTCGGAGGAGTCCAGCTTGAAGCCGGTGTTGTACGGGTCGGCCTTGTACTTGACGTCGTCGAACACGAAGAACTCGGCCTCGGGGCCGACATAGATCGTGTCGCCCACGCCCTCGGACTTCATGTAGGCCTCGGCCTTCTTGGCGGTGCCGCGCGGGCCGCGGTTGTAGGCCTCGCCCGAGATCGGATCGAGGATGTCGCACATGACGACCATCGTCGACTGGGCGAAGAACGGGTCCATGTGGACCGTCGCCGTGTCGGGCATCAGCACCATGTCGGACTCGTTGATCGCCTTCCAGCCGGCGATCGAGGAGCCGTCGAACATGACGCCGTCGGCGAACATGTCCTCGTCGACCTCGACGACGTCCATGGTGACGTGCTGCATCTTGCCCTTGGGGTCGGTAAAGCGCAGATCGACGAACTTCACCTCGTTGTCCTTGATCTGCTTCATAATGTCTTTTGCTGTCGTCATCTCATTGATCCCTGTGACTTAAAACGACTGTATCGGAGCGGAAAACCCGCGGGCGTCAGATGGCATCCACGCCGGTCTCGCCGGTGCGGATGCGGATAACCTCCTCGACGTTCGACACGAAGATCTTGCCGTCGCCGATGCGGCCCGTCTGGGCCGCCTTGCGGATCGCATCCACCGCGGCCTCGACTGCATCGTCGCCGAGCACGACCTCGATCTTCACCTTGGGAAGAAAATCGACGACGTATTCGGCGCCCCGGTAGAGCTCGGTGTGCCCCTTCTGGCGGCCGAAGCCCTTGGCCTCGGTCACCGTGATGCCCTGCAACCCCACCTCCTGGAGGGCCTCCTTCACTTCGTCGAGCTTGAACGGCTTGATGATCGCCTCGATCTTCTTCATGTGCGGGATGCCTCCGGTAAGGGTAAAACGAGCGTGCGGCCCGC
>JAFKJY010000118.1 GCA_017305835.1 Hyphomicrobiales bacterium | reverse complement strand
CGGCATCGCGCTCGGCTTCCGCGCCGTCGTGCACATGTCGTCCGACGCCAAGGCATGGAAGGTCGAGCGCCTGACGGGAATGGGCGTCGAGGTCGTCCGCCACGAAGCCGACTACACCGCGGCCGTCGCGCAGGCGCGGGCCGATGCCGAGGCGGACCCGTCGATCTATTTCGTCGACGACGAGCGGTCCGAGCTGCTGTTCTTCGGATACAGCGCCGCCGCACGCGAGCTCGCGGATCAGTTGCGGGCCGCCGGCGTGGCCGTCGATGCCGACCATCCGCTGTTCCTCTACCTGCCCTGCGGGATCGGCGGCGCCCCCGGCGGCGTCGCCTATGGCGCCAAGGCCGAGTTCGGCGACGCCGCCCATTGCTTCTTCGTCGAGCCGGTGCAGTCCGCCTGCGCGCTCGCCCACATGATGAGCGGCTCCGGCCCGCTCGTCTCGGTCTACGATGTCGGCCTGACCAACCGGACGGAAGCGGACGGCATGGCGGTGGCCCGCATGTCGGCCTTCGTCGCCGAGGTGATGCGACCGCTGCTGTCCGGCATCTTCACGGTCACCGACGACGACCTGTTCCGCTGGCTCCACATCGCCGAGACGACGCAGGGCATCCGCCTGGAACCCTCGGCGGCGGCGAGCTTCGCCGGCCCGGGCTTCGTCCTGCGCTCCCCTGCCGGAAGGGCTTACATCGACCGTCAGGGCCTGCGCGACAGCATGCCGGCCGCCACGCATGTCCTGTGGGCGACCGGCGGCAGCCTCGTCCCGCAGGCGCAGTTCGACGGTTTCATGGCCCGCGGCGGCGCCCTCCGCGGTTCTGCGGACCTGCCTCCCGACAGCGACATCGGACCATGACGCATGGCCGGCCGCGGACCTTCACCTGTGGGGAGGATGCCGTGAGCCGGTCGTATAATCCGTCGCGCCCCGACCGGCCCGTAGCGATCGGCTTACCGCAGCGCGGCCTTCAATGTCTTGCTGGCATGTGCGAAGCGGGCCGTCGGCGCCGTCTGGTCCCATGGCACCGGAGCCTCGCCGGCCCGGACCGCCGCACCGATCACGCCGGCATATTCCGGCAGCGCGATCTCCGGCTGCGCGTCCAGCCACGCCCGGTCGAACACCGGCATCGCGAACTGGCCGCTGTGCAGCTCGATCCACACATTGGCGTCCGGCAGCATGGCAAGGATCGCCGCCCAGTCGATCATCCCCTCCCCGACCGGCGCGAGATAGCGGCGCATCATGTCGCCCTCCATCCGCAGCGTCGCGTCGTCATAGTGCACCTGCGCGACATGCGCGGCCAGCCGCCGCGTCGCCGCGACCGGATCCTCGATCCGGCAGGGGAAATTGACCGGGTCGAGCGCCACCGCCAGATTGCCGGCGCCGGCCGTCTCGACCAGCCGCAGCACCTCCAGCGAGCTGATTTCCTCGTGCGTCTTGAGGATCAGGCGCGCGCCATGCGCACGCATCTCCGGACCGATGGCGGCGGTCAGCGCCGCCACGCCGTCGAGTTGGTCCCGCCACGCCACGCTGGCGTCGAACCTGTCCTCGATCCGGCCGATCGTGAATATCACGTCGCGGATCCCGGCCTCGGCCGCGAGCAGGCCGATCCGCCTCGCCCCGGCCGCCACGTCGCCGCCGCCGGCCGCGATCAGCGGCTCGCCGCGCACCGGCAGAGCCGGGTTCACGTGGCCGAGATTCACCGAGAGCCCGAGGCCCAGCCGATCCGCCTCGCGCTTCGCCTCGCCGACTTCGCCCGCGTCGAGGCGAGGGCTGATCTCGGCCATCGAATTGAACAGCACGCCGCCCACTCCGTTCGACGCCGCCAGCGCCAGTATCTCCGGCGCACCCAACCCCGCATTGCCCGGCAGCGAACTCCGGACGGCCCCCACGATTCTCGACATTGACAACGGCTTCTCCCTCGCATTAGTGTCGATTGTCGCCAATCGACAACTTGAATGATATAGGCCGCATCGATCCCTGTCGAGTAGGCGCATCTGCCGGCAAGGCCGGCTTTGAAAGGTCAAGAGAATGGCTTCGTCCCCCGAGGAACGTCTCAAGGCGCTCGGCATCACCCTGCCGGAATGGCTTGCGCCCGTTTCCGGCTATGTCGGCATCCTGCGCACGGGCAACCTGCTGATCGTTTCCGGCCAGCTCTGCTACGGTCCCGAGGCGAAGCTGGCCGCCGTCGGCCGCCTCGGCGCCGAGGTCACCATCGAGCAGGGCCGCTTCGCCGCGCGCTGCTGCGCCATCAACGTGCTCGGCCGGGTCCGCTCCGAGATCGGCTCGCTCGACCGCGTCACCTGCGTCCTCAGGCTCGGTGGCTTCCTGCTGACGACGTGGGATTTCACCGACCACGCCGCCGTGATGATCGGCGCGACGGAGGTGATGACCGACGTCTTCGGCGATGCCGGCAGCCACGCGCGCTGCACGATCGGCGTGGCCTCGGCCCCGCTCGGCTCGACGGTCCAGGTCGACGCCATGGTCGAGATCGCCTGAGCCGCCGGGGGGTGACCCCGCGACGGCGCAACGGATGAACGGGAGGAACGCGTGGCAACCGTCGAGATCGACAAGGTCAGCAAGGCCTATGGCGCCGTCGAGATCATGCGCGGCGTCTCGGCCCGCATAGAGAACGGCCAGTTCACCATCCTCGTCGGCCCCTCCGGCTGCGGCAAGTCGACCCTGCTGCGGATGATCGCCGGGCTGGAGACGATCACCGACGGCGAGATCCGCATCGACGGGGAGGTCGTCAACGATGTCGCGCCGAAGGACCGCGACATCGCGATGGTCTTCCAGAACTACGCGCTCTACCCGCACATGAACGTGGCCGACAACATGGCCTTCTCGCTGAAGATGCGCGACGTGCCGCGCCCCGAGATCGACCGGCGCGTCCGCGAGGTCGCCGGCATCCTCGACCTGTCCGGCCTGCTCGACCGCTACCCCCGCCAGCTTTCCGGCGGCCAGCGTCAGCGCGTCGCCATGGGGCGCGCGATCGTGCGCGATCCGCAGGTGTTCCTCTTCGACGAGCCGCTCTCCAACCTCGACGCCAAGCTGCGCGTGCACATGCGCGCCGAGATCAAGGAGCTCCACCAGCGGATGAAGGCCACCGTCGTCTACGTCACGCACGACCAGATCGAGGCGATGACAATGGCCGACAAGATCATCGTCATGCAGGACGGCCGCGTCGAGCAGGCCGGCGCCCCGCTCGAGCTCTACGACCAGCCGCGCAACACCTTCGTGGCCGGCTTCATCGGCTCGCCCGCGATGAACTTCCTCGAGGGCGAGATCGACCTCGGCTCCGGCCGTTTCGTGTCCGGCGGCGGACTGCGGCTGCCGCTTCCGCCCGTCTCGTCCGAGTGGGACGGCGCCCGCGCGATCTACGGCGTGCGCCCCGAGCACTTCCGCATCGACGAGGAGAACGGCCTGGAGGCCGAAACCGTCGTCGTCGAGCCGACGGGATCCGAGACGCTGGTCATGGCGCGGCTCGGAGACCATGAGGTCGCCTGCCTCTTTCGCAGCCGGATCGCCGCGCGCGCCGGCCAGACGATCCGCATCAGCCCGGTCGCCGAACTGACGCATCTGTTCGACGCCAGGACGACCGCCCGCATCTCTGTCAATTCATCTGAAATTCGCGATAAGCATTTGTAATAAAATATATTTTCTTCTTTCGTTTGGCAGTTTGAGCAGTTCGTGTGCAACGGAGGCCTGCGACGCCACGGCGATGCCGGCTCCAGAACGGGAGGAAATGGAAATGTCGAGACCCACAAGGACGGATGACGCATCGGCCGGCCTGACGGCCGCCAATTCGGGAATGAACCGCCGCCGCTTCCTGGCCGGCACCGCCGCGCTCGCCGCGGGCGGCATGCTGATGGGGCGGCCGCTGCCGGCCGCAGCGCAGGAGGCCCCGGCGAAGGGTGCCGCGGCCCGCGCCGCGAGCAGCTACAAGCTGGACCTCGGCGGCTATGCCGGCCCCGAGCTGACGAGCCAGCCGATCACGCTCAAGTTCATGCGCCAGGAATTCCCGCCGCACGTCAACGCCGTGCTGGAGGAGGCCTACAAGGAGTTTTCCGCGGCCTATCCGAACATCACCATCCAGGAGGAGAAGGTCCCCTACGGCGATCTGCAGAAGAAGATGCAGATCTATGTCGGCTCGGGTGCCGCACCGGACGTGATGATGGGCCGCACCGATTTCATCGAGGCCTATCACGCCGGCAACATCGCACTTCCCCTCCAGGACTATTTCCTGGACGAGTTCCTGCACGACATCCTGGACAACCAGTTCAAGGCCGCCTCGGCCAAGGGCAACTTCTACGGCGCGCCGTGGGAGACCTACTTCACGATGATGTACTTCAACAGGGACATCTTCAAGAAGGCCGGCGTGCCGACGCCGCCCGAGGTGACCGACGTCAATGCCGGATGGACCGCCGAGGAGTTCATCGCCGCGCTCGATGAGCTGACCCAGAAGCTGCGCGCCCAGGGCGACAGCACGACCTGGGCGCTGTCTGCGGCCACCCACGGCAATGGCGGCCCCGGCGCCAACTACACGCAGGTCGAGAGCCTGTGGGTGCGCTCGCAGGGCGACCCCAACGCCGACAAGGGCTCTTCGGCCTACAAGACCTTCCTCGGCGTCAGCGAGGACGGCCTGCAGGCGACCGGCTATCTCGATACGCCCGAAGCCGTGAAGGGCATGGCGAACTACCAGCAGCTCTTCACCAAGAAGCTGGCTCCGCCGACCGCCGTGCCCAACCAGTTCGTGTCCGGCGTCGGCGCGATCCATTTCACCGGCCTCAACCAGGCCAGCCGCCTGTTCCAACAGAAGCCGGCCTTCGAGTGGGGCGCCTCGCCCTTCCCGCGCGGCCGCATCGCCTTCAACTGCAACAGCTCGGATTGCCCCATCGTCTGGTCGAAGACGCCCTATCCGGCCGAGGCGGCCGCGCTCGTGGCCTATCTCTGCAACGACGCCAACCGCATCCGCTTCTACAAGACCTGGGGCTCGATGCCGGTGCGCAAGTCGCTGATCGCGGCCATTCCCGAGTTCGGCAACCAGCAGCTCTTCCAGCTCTCCGCCGCGGCCGCCGCCAGCGGGCAAGGCGCGCCGCGTTCGGTCGGCTGGTTCGACTACTTCAACGCGATCAACCCGGTCGTGCGCGACATCGCGCTCGGCGGCGATCCCGAGAGCCAGCTCAAGCAGGCCGCCACCCGCATCGACGGACTGCTGCGCAAATATCGCTGATAATCTGTGGTGGCCCAGCCAGCGCCGGGCCACCCCTTTCCACCGAGATTTCGGAAAAGACATGCCAACAGCCATCCGAACCAGCCGCAAGCGCAACGGCCGCATGGCGCGGCTTGCCGAGGTGCTGCCCGGCCCGGCGATGATCCTGCCGGCCGTCGTCGCGCTCGGCATCTTCCAGTTCCTGCCGCTCGTGGTGGCGGTGGTGAACAGCTTCCGCTCGTTCAACCCGTTCAACCAGTCGCCGACCGGCTGGGTTGGACTGGCCAACTATGATGAGATCTTTTCCGATCCCGGCTTCCAGCTCGCCTTCGTCAACACCATCGCCTACATCGTCATAATGCTGGCGGCAACCATCCCGCTGGCACTGTTCCTCGCCGTGCTGCTCGACCAGCGGCTGCCCGGCAGCACCTTCGCACGCGGCGCGATCGTGGCCGCCCTCGCCGCCTCGGAGGCCGTGTCGGCCCTGATCTGGAACCAGCTCTACGATCCCCGCGGCGGCATGTTCAACGCGATCCTCGCGGCCGTCGGCCTGCCCGAGCAGCCCTTCCTCATCGGCGACACGCAGTCCCTCCTGAGCATCGCGGCGATGTCGGTGTGGAAGGACGTCGGCCTGCCGATGCTGATCTTCCTCGCCGGCCTGCAGGCGATCCCGCGCGAGCTCTACGAAGCCGCCGCCCTCGACGGCGCCGGCCCGTGGCGCACGTTCAGGAACGTCACCCTGCCGCTGCTGCGGCCGAGTCTCGTGGTGGCGCTGTTCATGATGACCATCACCGCGACGCGCATCTTCACGCCTATCCTGATCCTGACCCAGGGCGGCCCCAACGGCGCGACCTCCAATCTCGCCTACTATTCCTACCGCCTCAACTTCGAGTTCATGGCGCCCGGCGCGGCATCCGCGAGCGTGGTGTGCATGCTGCTCGTCATCGTGGTGATAACGATCGCGCAGACCTGGCTGGCGCGCGGCCCGAAGGGAGTGTGAGACGATGTCGACCGTCGCATCCGCAGCCGCCTCCGCCCGGCCCCGCCGCAGGCGCAGCGCCGCCACCCGGCTGTTCAGCGCCCGCACGCTCGGCACGGTGGTTGTCATCCTCGCCGGCATCGTCTTCGCCTTCCCGATCGCGCTTGCCGCGGTCTATTCGCTCAAAGCGACGCAGGACATCCTCAGCGACCAGTATCCCCTCTCGCTCGCCTCCTTCATCCCGCTGCGGCCGACGCTGGAGAACTACCAGACCGTCTTCGGTCCGCTGAACTTCCAGAACAACATCCTCAACACGCTGATCGCGGCCACCGGCCAGGTGGTGATGGCCGTCGTCTGCTCGACGCTGGCCGGCTACGCCTTCGCGCGCCTGCGCTTTCCAGGCCGCGACGTCATCTTCTCGCTGCTGCTGCTGGCGTCCTTCGTCTCGGTCGAGGCGATCCTCGTGCCGCTCTATTCGATCACCCAGTGGCTGGGGCTGACCTCCACCTATGTCGCGCTGTTCCTGCCGTTTGCCTGCAACCCGTTCGGCATCTACCTGATGCGGCAGAGCTTCCGCGAGATTCCGGTCGAGCTGGAGGAAGCGGCGCGCCTCGACGGCGCCAATGTCTGGCGCATCTTGTTCAGCATCGCGATCCCCAACGTGCTGCCGGCGCTGGCCACCCTCGTGCTCATCCAGTTCATCTGGGCCTGGAACGCCTATCTGTGGCCGGTCGTCATCATGCAGGACCCGGGCAAGCAGATCGCCCAGGTCGCGCTCGCCAACATGAAGAGCTTCCCGAACTTCCCGATGGACGGCCCGCTGTTCGCCGGCGCCACCGTCATCACCATCCCGCTGGTGATCATGGCGATCTTCCTCCAGAAGTATTACGTGCGCGGCCTGTCGTCGTCGGGGATGAAATGACGGCGGCGGCACACAGCCGGCCGACCGGCAGGGTATGGACCCGGTCGGTGAAGACACAACGGTGTCCCGCCGGCGCCCGGTTTCCGCTGGCAACACAGCCCGGCAAGCCGCTATACACCGGGAAACACGTGGTTGAACGAACTGTGCAGAATACGAAAGTCAATTCGCTGAGGCCCGTGCAGAAGCAGTCCGCCGAGGCACAGACCACCGACAATCTCAGGGCCTACATCCTGTCGGGCGCCCTCCAGCCGGGAGCGCGCCTGACGGAGATCCCCCTTGCCGAGCAGCTCGGCGTCGCCCGCGCCACCCTGCGCACCAGCCTCCACCGGCTCGCCGGCGAGGGCATCGTCGTGCAGACGCCCTATACGGGCTGGAGCGTGACCGAGCTGACGCCGGAGGACGTCTGGGAGCTGTGGACGCTGCGCGGCAGCCTGGAAGGGCTGGCCGCCAAGCTCGCGGCCGAGCGCATGTCGCCGGCGCTGCGCGCCACGATCGAGAAGGCCAGGGATGCCCTCGCCGCCGCCTGCGCCACCGGCGACGTCCGCAAGGCCAACGACGCCGACTTCGCCCTTCACCGCACGATCATCTCCTCCGTCGACCATCGCCGCCTGCAGAAGCAGTACAAGCTGGTCGAGCAGCAGGTGCGCCTCTATATCGCCACCAGCAACATGCTGGCGGCCGACAACCTGCCGCAGATCGTCACGCAGCACGAGAAGCTGCTCGACGCCATCCTCTCGGCCGATCCGGTCCGGGCGTCGGCGGAAGCCTGGAACCACAACGAGGTCGAGGGCGGCAAGCTCGTCGCATGGCTCGCCGACCGGGCCCGCGCGAACCCGGCGGGTTGATCGCCATGACGACCCGGGCCGCCACGGCGTTTCGACATTCCTTGCGGGTGAGCATTCGCGCGCGGCGAGGGTCCGGCCGGCCGGGCTGCCGATGAAGCTCTTTGCTCCATGAGCACCGCGCCGGCGCCGCTCGTCCGGTTCAGGCCCACCAGCCGCTAGGCGCTCCGCAACAGAGGCGTGGATACCCCCGAAAGGAGCATTCGTCTTGGCGAAATTATTGTCGACAATCGGCAAGAGAGCAGCATATCTGCGCCGGGGAGTCCGCGATGAATCGATCTGACGTGTCCTTGTCCGCCGGCCTGGCCTCGCGCCATGTCCGCATGCCGCCCGAGGAGGCTGCCGCGCTGGCGGCCGCCCGCTACGGCCTGTCGGGCGCCATGCGCCGCTTCGACACGGAGAAGGACGACACGTTCCGCATCGCCACGGCCGATCGCGGCGGCTTCGTGCTCAAGGTCGCCAATCCGGACGAGCCCGTCGACGAGATCGACCTCCAGACATCCCTGCTCGAACATGTCGCGCGGGCGGACCCGTCGCTGCCGGTTCCGCGCATCGTCGCGACGCTCGACGGCGAGAACGGCTTCCTTCATCGCGACGAGGCCGGGCAAATCCGGCACGTGCGCCTCCTCACCTTCCTCGACGGCACACCGCTCAGCGATACCGGCTCCACCGGCCCGGAGCGCGAGAAGGTCGGCGAGATCCTCGCGCGGCTGCGGCTGGCGACCGCCGGCTTCGAGCACCCGGCCGACGGCCGCGTCCTGCCGTGGGACGTCAAGCACCTGTCGGCGCTGTCCGGCCTGCTCGTCCATGTCGACGACCCCCGCCAGCGCGACGCCCTGCAGCGTGGGCTGGGGCGTTTCGCCGGGATCGAGCCGCGCCTCGCCGGCTGCCGCATCCAGGTCCTCCACAACGACTTCAGCCGCTCCAACATCGTGGTCGACCACGACCGGCCGGAATTCGTGACCGGCATCATCGATTTCGGCGACGCGGTCAGGACCGCGATCGCGATCGACGTCTCGACCGCCCTGCTCAACCAGCTTCCCCCGGTCGCCCGCGACGACCTGTTCCTCGAGGGCCGCGACGTGCTGCGCGGCTATCTGCGCCATGCCGACCTGCTCGACGAGGAACGCGCACTCGTGCCGCATCTGGTCATGGGCCGGGTGATCGCGCGGGCGCTGCTCACCATCTGGCGCGCCAGGCTGATCCCCGAGAACAGCCGCTACATCCTGCGCAACACCGAGCAGGGCTGGAGCCAGCTCGACTGGTTCCTCGCCCGCACCGTGGATGAGGTCTCGGCGCAGTTGATGGGCGCACCGTGAAGCCCGGCGCGCATGTCCCGCGCATGCGCCGCGCAGCAGGCGCCGCGCCTGCGCGCGGGTCAGCTTCCCGCCCGCGCCCTCACCTCGTCGCCGGACATGCCGACGATCTCGCGGTAGAGCCGCGGATCGGTGTCGCCCTCCGAGCCGAAGAGCAGCACGCGCGAGCCTTCGTCCAGCCCGACGGCCTCGCGCCAGTCCGGCCGCATCGCGGCGCAGGCGAGGCCGGCCAGCCCCGCCACGCCGGACTCGCCGCCGGCGACCCGCGCGCCCGCCTCCCCGGAAGCGAGCAGCCGCATGGCAGCGGGTGCCGCCTCGTCCGTCACCGCCATGAAGGCGGTCGCTCCCGGCGCCAGCACGCGCCACGCCAGCTCGGACACCTCCCCGCAGGCGAGGCCCGCCATGATCGTATCGAGATCGCCGGTGATCACCGTCGGCTTGCCGGCCCGCGCGCTGGCGAGCAGGCACGCGGCCTTGTCCGGCTCGACCACGACGATGCGCGGGCAATCGGCCCCCAGGCTCTCCCACAGATGCGCGGTCACCGCGCCCGCCAGGGCGCCGACGCCGCCCTGGATGAAGACATGCGTCGGCAACGCCCCGCCGCGGCCGAGCTGTTCCAGCGCCTCCTGCACCATCACCGAATAGCCCTGCATGACGTCGCGGGGGACGTCGAGATAGCCCTCGTAGGACGTGTCGGAGACGAGCAGCCGGCCATGCCGCGCCGCGTCGCGATCGGCCTGCCGCACCGCGTCGTCGTAATTGCCCTCGACGCGCACCACCTCGGCGTCGTAGCGGGCGATCGCCGCCACCCGCTCGTCCGACACGGTGGCGTGCACGTAGATCACGCACCGGCACCCGAACATATGCGCGCCCCAGGCGACGGAGCGGCCGTGATTGCCGTCGGTGGCGCTGGTCACGGTGATCGCGCGCGTGATTGCGGCATGGGCGCCGGCCGCGAGCTCCGCCGAGGTGGGACGCCGCCCCGTCGCGCGGGCGACCGCGTCGCCCAGCAGGCGGCGGACCGCATAGGCGCCGCCGAGCGCCTTGAAGCTGCCGAGGCCGAAGCGCCCGCCCTCGTCCTTGTAGGTCACCTCGGCGATGCCGAGCGCATCCGCCAGCCCTGGCAGCGCGACCAGCGGCGTCGGCGCGTAGCCGGGCCAGGTCGAGATCTCCTCCATCGCCGCCCGCGCCGCGGCCAGCGACAGCACGGGGCGAAGCTCGGCTGGATAGTCGCCGCCCACCCGTCCCGCATTGAGATGGAGGCCCGTTCCGAACCCGTCGAATGGCTGCATTGCGGCTTTCCTCGTCTTCGTTTCGGTGCCTGCGCGCCGGGCCGGACAGGCCTCGTCGCCTTTACAGAGGATACATGATCAGGCAGGAATAAATATTCGCGATTTGCGCAAATGACATTCTTATATAAGTATAATATCTGCCTGAAATAGCAGAATACGGTGATTTTTACATATTTTATACTTTGAGTGCTGGAAATCGCGACGCATCGAACATGAAGGATGGACGCACGTGACATCGCCCGACGACCGCATCTCCCCGGACCGCCTCCTTGAGCGCATATCGGCCGCGCGCGCGCTGGTCGCCGCGGCGGGCGCCAGCGCGCTCGTCCTCCACGGCCGGCCGGCCTCGATGGGCGGCGGGGGCGTCGTGCGTCATCTCGTCGGCTGGTCGCCGGGCGACTCGGCCTGCGCGCTGATCCTTCCGGCCGCCGGCGAACCGCTCGTGCTGTCGCGCGGCCCGAACACGACGCGCGTGTTCGGCACCCGCCTCGCCGGCATCGGCCGCGCCGTCGCCTATCGCGACAGCGCCGATCTCGCCCGCAAGCTGGTCGAGGCGCTGGCGGCCGTCGCCGGGCGCGGGCCCGTCGCCACCTGCGCGGAGGGCGAGATGGGCGCGACCGTGGCCACGGCGCTCGCGGCCGCCTTTCCCCGGCGCATCCCGCTCGACGGGCCGCTTCACGACATGCGCCTCGTGCGCCATGCCGACGAGGTGGCGCTGCACCGGCGCGCCGCCGCCATCTCCGCCGCCATGATCGACGCGGCGGTCGAGGCCTTCTCGCGCCCCGGCGCGACGCCGACCGACATCATGGTCGAGGCCGAGTGCCGGGGCCGGCGCATGGGCGCCGACCATGCCCGGCTGTGGATCGCCGTCGACGAGCGCCCCGCCACCACCTATTTCGAGCTCTGCGAACTGAAGGACGCGATCGGGCCGCGCGACCGCCTGCAGCTCGGCACCACCGTGCAGTACGAAGGCCATTTCGCCCAGTGCCTGCGCACCGCCGTGCGCGGCGAGCCGTCGGCCGATCTCCTCGACTGCACCCGGCGCCTGATGGAGATGCAGGACGAGGCGCTGTCCACGCTCGTCCCCGGCGCCCCCCTGTCGCGGCTGGTCGACGTGCTGGAGGCCGGCATCGACGCGGCCTGCCCCTACACGCGGGCGAGCGACCCGTTCCGCTTCCAGTCCTGCCATGCGCTTGGCGTCGACTATGTCGAGCCCGCCTGCGCCGCCGCCCTGGACCCCGCCCGGGACAGGTCGGTGGCGGGGCCGCTGGTCGCCGAAAACATGGTGATCGAGATCCACCCCAACTTCACCCTGCCCTCGCTCGGCCATGTGTGCATCGGCGACATGGCGCTCGTCACGGCCGACGGCGCCGAATGGATCTCGGCTCATCCGCGCGGGCTGATCCGTGTCTAGAAGCGCCTGCGGACAAGCCGCGCTCCAAGCCTGTGGCCCAATCGGCTATGCCTGTGAGGCGTTGACATTCCGGGCCGGACAGGCAAGAAGCGCGAGTGAGGGATTGTATTCACACCTCATACAGATCGCATGCAAATCGCTCCTTTCCTCGCCACAACGGGCTCGGCCGGCAAGCCGACGCGAGCCGGGCTTCGTCCCGTGCCGGACCGCGCTGCCGTCCGGTCCGGTCGATGCTGGCATCCGGAGGCTCCCGATGGCGCTGTTGGATGACGGCATGAACGGCGCCGAAAGCGGCGGCTTCGACGAGCGCACCGATTCCAAGGTCGGCCGCATCCACGAGGCGATGTTCAAGGCGATCCTGGCGCGCGAGCTGGTGCCCGGCACCAAGCTCAGCGAGGATTCGATCGGCTCGCTGTTCTCCGTCAGCCGCACCATCGTGCGCGCCGCGCTCAATCGCCTCCACACGGAGTCGCTGGTCGAGTTCAAGAAGAATCGCGGCGCCTTCGTCGCCAGCGTGACGCCGGAAGAGGCCCGCCAGGTCTTCGACGCGCGCACGGTGGTGGAACGCGAGATCTTCTCCAAGCTCGCGCGTGTCGTCACCGACAGGCAGATAGTCGACCTCTCCGCTCATCTGAAACGGGAGCACGAGATCAGGCGGACCGGCGATCACACGGCTGCCATCTTGCTTTCGGGCGACTTCCACCTGCTTGCAGCCGCGATGGCCGGCAACGAGGTGCTGGCCGTCTTCCTCAAATCGCTGATCTCGCGCACCTCGCTGATCCTCGCCCAGCACAGCACCGGCAATCACGACAGCGACTGCAACCTCGACGACCACGGCGCCATCATCGGCGCGCTCAAGGCACGCGATCCCGAGGCGAGCGGCCGGGCGATCGTCCACCATCTCTGGCACGTCTTCGCGCAAGCCAACATCGACCAGGATGAGCGGCCGCGCCGCAGCCTCGGCGACATCCTTTCGCGCTACGCCTGAGCAGCCGCGGCGCCCCGCACCCCGCTCGCGTCGAGCTGAAATCGCGCGACGCGCGAACGTCTTCGGTGGCCTGTAGTCGGTGCGCGCGCGCAACGCACCTGCATTAGATCGTATCAATTAAATGTTGATATTGGATACACATTATGAGATAGGCCTTGGGACGGCAGACGCCATATGCCGTCCGCGGTTCGCGCCGCCGGTGCGGCGGACGCCAGGGAGACGCTCCATGTTCCAGCCAGGTGTTGCGGAGGCGGCCGGCCTGTCGGCGCGGCACCTGCGCATGTCGGAGGATGAGGCGGCCGCGCTGGTCGCGGAGCGGTTCGGCATCGTCGGCCGCGCCAGCCGTCTGGCGGCCGAGAAGGACGACACGTTCCGCATCCTCGCGGCCGACGGCTCGGCCCATGTGCTGAAGGCGTCGAACCCCGGCGAGGACCCGGCCGAGATCGACCTCCAGCTCGCATTGCTGGAGCATGTCCGGCAGGCTGACCCTTCCCTTCCGGTTCCCCGCGTCGTCAGGAGCCTCGACGGCGAGCGCCTTCTCGCCCATGCCGACCGCGCGGGCCAGCCCCGCTCGACCCGCCTGCTGACCTATCTGGCGGGAACCCTGCTCAGCGACACGGCGTCGACCGCGGCCCAACGCGGGAAGGTTGGCGAGATGCAGGCGCGGCTGCGCCTTGCGATGGCCGGCTTCTCCCATCCCGCCGACTGCCGCCGCCTTCCCTGGGACATGCTCCACCTGCTCGGCCTCGAGCCTCTTCTTGCCCATATCGAGGAAGCGGACAGGCGTACGGCGCTGCGGCGCGGCCTCGATCGCTTCGCCGCGATCGAGCCGGCGCTCGCCGCCTGCCGCCGGCAGGTTCTCCACAACGACTTCAGCCGCGGCAACATCCTGGTCGACCGCGGCGCGCCCGCCTTCGTCACCGGCATCATCGACTTCGGCGACGCTGTGCGCACGGCGATCGCCGTGGACGTCGCGACCGCGCTCGCCAACCAGTTCCCGGCCGCTGCGACGGTCGATCTGTTCGGCGACGGGCGCGATCTCCTGCGCGGCTACCTCCGCGTCGCCGACCTGACGGAGCAGGAACTCGTGCTGATCCCGCATCTGGCGATGGCGCGGCTCGTGGCGCGGATCCTGTTGACGGTCTGGCGCTCGAAGCTCTTCACGGACAATGTCGCCTACATCATGCGCAACACCCACCAGAGCTGGGCACAGCTCGACTGGTTCCTCGAACGCCCCGTCGAGGAGATTTCGGCGCAACTGCTGCACGCGCACGGTGCGCGACCACACATGCTGACCAAGGAGTAGGATGCCGGCCATGAACACCCACGCGAAGACCCTTCCCGGCAAGATGGTGAACGGCTTCAGCCCGGCCGACGCCGCCGGCCTCGACCAGGCCACCCGGGCCAATGTCGAGCGGCGCGAGCGGCTCCTGGGGCCTGCCTACCGTCTGTTCTACAAGAACCCGGTCGAGGTCAGCCGCGGCAGCGGCGTGCTGCTCTACGATTCCGACGGCAACGAATACCTCGACGCCTACAACAACGTCGTCGGCGTCGGCCACGCGCATCCGCGCGTCGTCGCCGCAATCACCGGCCAGCTCGGCCGCCTGTGCACCCACACCCGCTACATCCAGGAAGGCATCCTGCGCTACGCCGAGGACCTGCTGCCCACCTTCGGCGGCCGGATCGCGCATGCGATGTTCACCTGCACCGGCTCGGAGGCGAACGACCTCGCCCTGCGGATCGCCATGCACCGCACCGGCAAGCGCGGCATCATCATCACGTCGGAAGCCTATCACGGCAATTCGCACCTGACGGCCGGCTTCTCGCCCTCGCTCGGCGAGCGCTCGCCGCTCGGCACCTGGGTGCGCCGCGTGCCGGCGCCCGATTCCTATCGCTTCGACCCCGCCGTGCTCGGCCGCAAGATGGCGGCCGACGTCGCCGCGCAGATCCACGACCTGGAGCGGCACGGCGACGGCGTCGCCGCCTTCATCGCGGATTCGCTGTTCTCCTCGGACGGCATCTACGCCGACCCGACCGACCTGCTCGCCCCCGTCGCCGAGGTGGTGCGCCAGGCCGGCGGCCTGTTCATCGCCGACGAGGTGCAGTCCGGCTTCGCCCGCTCCGGCGAGAAACTGTGGGGCTACCAGCGCCACGGCGTCGATCCCGACATCGTCACCATGGGCAAGCCGATGGGCAACGGCTATCCGGTCGCCGGCATCGCGGTGTCGGCCGACGCGGTCAGCGCCTTCGGCCACGACATGCGCTACTTCAACACCTTCGGCGGCAACACGGTCGCCATGGCTGCCGCGCAGGCCACGTTCGACGTCATCCGCGACGAGAAGCTGCTGGACAACGCCGCCCGCACGGGCGCGCTCATCAGGAACGGCATCGCCGAGATCGCCAGGCGCTTCGAGGGCATCGGCGACGTGCGCGGCGCCGGCCTCTACATCGGCGTCGAGCTGGTCCGCGACCGCGGCACCCGCGAGCCCGACAGCGCCTCCGCGCTGGCGATCGTCAACGGGCTGCGCGAGCGGCGCGTGCTGATCTCGGCCACCGGACCCAACTCGAACGTCCTCAAGATCCGGCCGCCGCTGGTGTTCGGCCCGCAGCATGTCGACCGCCTGCTAAGCGAGCTCGAGACCGTCATCAAGACCCTGCCCGGCGCATAGTCCGCAGGCCCGCAAGCAGCCCCGCCGCATCGCGGCAGGGGCTGTCCGTGCGCCGCTACGGCCGATGGTCCGCCTGCACCGAGTGCGCGTCGATGGCGATGCTGTTGGCGAGGCGGTGGAGGTCTTCCGAGATCGCCGTCGCCGCCGATTTGAGGATCGGCGCGTAGCGCGCCGCCGGCTCCTGCTCGGAATCGAAGGCCGACTTGAAATAGGTCAGCCCGAGGCTCGCCAGCACCCTGCCCTCCTGGCTGACGATCGGCACGGCGATGGTGTTGGAGTTGCGCGGCTCGACCAGCGAGGAGCGCGTCGCATAGCCCGCCTCGCGGATCTCCTCGACCATGCGTTTCAGCTCGCCCGGATGGTGCGCGAGCGCGTTCTCCGGATTATCGGACTTCTTCAGCACGTCGATGATCAGGTCGAACGCCTCGCGGTCGAGGAAGGCCACATAGGCCCGCCCCAGCCCGCGCGTCAGCAGGCACAGCCGCCGGTTCACCGTGCTGTGGAAGGGCGAGACCGGGCTGTCCGGCACGGTCGAGAAACGCACCACCATGCCGTCATAGTCCGGCAGCGCGATCGCGATCGGCCATTTGTGCTTGCGCGTGATGGCCACCGCCCAGGCGCGCCCAGCCTCGACCACCAGCGGCCCCTTGTGGAAGCCCGAGCTCAGCGAGGTGACGAGCGCGCTGACCTGGTATCCGCCCTGCCGCGCGTCGTTCTCGACATAGCCCGCCTCCTCCAGCGTCTTGAGGATGCGCACCAGCGTCGGCTTCGGCAGCTTGGTGCGCGCGTGCAGGTGGGCGATCGTGTTGACCGGCTGCAGGTTCAGTTCCTGCAGCACCTGCATCGCGCGTTCGATCGCGCGGATCCCCATCGGCCGTCCTCCCGCGGAGCCAATTGCGTTTCGGCCAGCGAAACGTGGGGGACTATAAGTTGAGGATGCCGGCTGTCAATCACTAAGCCGAAGCCACCCCGGGAATGGAGGAAAGCATGGCTTCGGCGGACGACGTGAAACGCAATCGCGAGGAGGCCAGGCGGCTCATGTCGACCGTCGACGACGCCACCGCGAACCGGCTGCTGGAGGGCGCGCTCGATCTGCACGTCCACTCCGGCCCCTCGACCATGCCGCGCCAGCTCGACCATATGCAGGCGGCCGAGGAGGCGGTGGCCGCAGGCATGCGCGGCCTGCTCTTCAAGGACCACCACTACTCGGTCGCGCCCTTCATCCCGCTGATGGACCGCGTCCTCGGCAGGCCCGACTTCCGGATGTACAGCGGCCTCGTGCTCAACAACTCGACCGGCGGGCTCGATCCCTTCGTGGTCGACGCGCAGTTGAAGATGGGCGCCAAGCTGATCTGGATGCCGACCGCGCAGGCGGCCAACCACATCCGCAGCGCCCACCGCAAGGTGCGGCTCGCCTCAAACGTGAAGCTCAAGGATTCGCCGCTGCTCACCGTCGTCGACGCCTCCGGCAACATCCTCGACGAGGTCAAGCAGATCCTCGACATGATCGCCGAGTTCGACGCCATCCTGTCGTCCGGACACCTGCACGTCTGGGAGATCTGGCGGCTGTTCGACGAGGCGCGCGCCCGCGGCGTCAAGCGCCTGCTCATCAACCACCCGATGTACGGGCTGCACTTCACCTATGACGACATCCGCGACCTCGCCAATCTCGGCGCGCTGGTCGAGCAGTCGGCCGGCCTCTACGTCGATTCGCGCTTCAACACCTTCTCGCCGCAGGAGCTGAAGGAGCACATCGAGGCGGCCGGCGTCGCCCATTCCTCGATCGGCTCGGACCTCGGCCAGGTCGACAACCCGACCCCGGTGGAGGGCATGCGCCAGGCGATCAAGCTCTGCCTCGCGCTCGGCTTCAGCGAGGCCGACGTGCGCACGATGGTGGCGGACAACCCGGCGAAGCTGGTCGGCCTGTCGGACTGACGCCGCCTCGACGAATCTCCGAGGCACCGCCGCCAACACGCTGGCAGCGCAGGGAAAATCGAAGCCGGCCGGGTCGCCCCGGCCGGCTTTCTGGTCCGCCGCATCAGCCTTTCGGCATCGGATAGTCGTCGGCGTTGAGCACCCAGCCGGGCTTCATGGAAAAGTCCATGCGCGGCGGCGAGAAGATGTCGACGAGCTGGTTGACGCCCTGCCCTTCCGCGGTCGTCGTGTGGATCGCCGGCGGCGGGATCACGCAGATCGACGGCGAACCGCAGAAAAGGTGCTCGTCCTCGCGCCAGACGTTCATGTTGGTGGTCCACGGCCAGCGCAGATGGTGCGTGAACTCGCCGGTGAGCGCCAGCGAGCACTGCTCGAAATCGTCGTGGTGGTGCGGCGAGACCTTGTCGCGCGCCCGCGGCCCGACGCGAGGGGTCAGGTAGTTGACCATGAAGGTCGTGCAGCGCCAGATCCGGCCGAAGCGCGACGGGTCCTCCGGCACGTCGAGCGTGTACCAGCGCAGCCTGAGCCCGTCCGGCGGCTCCGGCCACGGCTCGAAGGGCGGCACGTTCGGATGCGGTCCCGCGAAGGCGTCCGCGTTCGAGGCCGCGTCGGCCATGTCCTTCGACTTCGGCGTGAACAGCCGCACGATCGTGCCGGCCGTCAGCATGCGGATCTCGCTCCGGCCGGGCGGCACGAAGGCGAGCGAATAGCCCGGCACCTCCGTCGTGCCGTCGGCGGTCGTGATCGCAACGCGCGTCTCCCCGTCGGGGATGATGACGGCATATTCGTCCGGCTGGTCCGCGCGCGCGAACACGCCGCCCGCGCGCGCCTCGCTGTAGGCCACGACGAAGTTCTGCCCGCGGCTGATCCAGGTCCTGCCGTTGCCGTCGCCGACCTGCGGCTCCGTCTCGTGGAACAGCGCGACCTGCGAGCCGAAGAAGCTCTCGTGAACGCGCGCCGCGGCCGCCTTGGTGTCCTTGCCCAGGCTCGAGCGCGGATCGCTCCTGTCGTACATCGTGACCTCCCTGCTTCGCTTGCAACCTTTGCCGCGCGCCGTCAGGCCGGCCGTGGCGCCTGTTTCCTCAGGCCGAGCAGCTCGCGCGCCTCGCCGGGGCTGGCAACCCTGCCGCCCAGCTCGGTCACGATGCGCACGGCCTTGCGCACCAGCACGGCATTGCTTTCGGCGAGCACGCCCTTCTCGACATAGATGTTGTCCTCCAGCCCCACGCGCACATGGCCGCCCAGCAGCCAGGCCTGCGCCAGCATCGGGAATTCCCAGCGGCCGACGCCGAAGGCGCTCCACGGCGCGCCCGCCGGCAGCAGCGACCTGAGGTAGACCAGCGTCTCCGGCGTCGCGATCGCGCCGTAGCGCACGCCGAGCACGATCTGGAACAGCGTCGAAGCCTCCAGCCTGCCCTGCTCGATGAAATGGTTGCCGAGCTGGATGTCGCCGCTGTCGAACACCTCCAGCTCCGGCTTCGCGCCCGCCTCGCGGATCATGTCGGCCATGATGGCGAGGTTGGCCGGCGTGTTGATGACCACCGACGAGCCCGAATACATCGTGTTGAGATCGAGGCTGCACAGCTCCGGCCGCAGCGCCGCGACATGCGCCACGCGCAGCTCCGGCCGCATCAGCGTGGTGCCGGGCGCGGCCACCTTGGGGTCGTCGACGCTCGGCACGAAGCGCTGGCCGGGGCCGGTCGTCAGGTTGATGACGACGTCCTCGTCGGCCGCCCGCAGCCGCTCGACCACCTCGCGGTAGTGCGCCAGCTCCATGCTCGGCCGCCCGTCGGGGTGGCGCACATGGACGTGCACGATCGCCGCCCCGGCCCGCACCGCCTCCAGCCCCGCATTGGCGATTTCCTCCGGCGTGACCGGCAGATAGGGCGTCTGTTCCTTCGTCGTGATGTTGCCGGTCACGGCGCAGCTTATGATGGTCGGGTCCGCCAAGTCGTTTTCTCCTCGCGCGAACGAGACGTCCTCGCTCACGGCCCTTCGTGGCTCGCACCACCGGCCCGGCGCCGCAACGCCCGCGACGCCTCGTTTCGCCAACAGAAACGCCGCGCGCACGGCGCCCATTCCGCACAGGGAAACGCTTCGGATCGAAAGCGGCGGCGACCGCCCGGATCGCTAGAACAGGGCCGGACCAAGGAGCCGCCCATGCCCGAGCCTCGCCCGCCCTTCACCGCTTTCCGCGAGCGGCTGCGCGCGCGCCAGCGCCTGTTCGGCACCTTCCTCAAGCTGCCGACGACGCAGGTGATCGAGATCCTCGGCCCGGTCGGCTACGACTTCGTCATCATCGACCAGGAGCACGCGCCGCTCGACCGCGGCACGACCGACCTGATGATCCTCGCCGCCCGTACCGCCAACGTCGCGCCGCTGGTGCGCGTGGCGGAGGCGAGCGACGCGGCGATCCTGTCGGCGCTCGACTGCGGGGCGATGGGCATCATGGTGCCGCACGTCGCCTCGGTGGAAAAGGCGCAGGCGATCGTTCGGGCGAGCCGCTATGCCGGCGGCAGCCGCGGCTTCGCCGGCCTGACGCGGGCCAGCGGCTGGGGCAGCGTCGGCGGCGCGCGCCACATGGAGCTGCAGGACGCCCAGGTCGCGGTCGTCGCCATGATCGAGGACCGGCACGCCATCGACCTCGCCGGCGACATCGCGCGGGTCGAGGGCATCGACGCGCTGTTCGTCGGCCGCGGCGACCTGACCGCCTCCTTCGCCGGCGATCCCGGCGCCGCCGGGCAGGTCGCCGAGATCGCCGCGCGCGTGGCCGAAGCCGCGCGGCAGGCCGGCGTGCCGCTGATAATGCTGCCGACCAGCCGCGCCGATTTCGACTTCGTCGCCGGCCTCGGCGCCACCGCCTTCATGCTCTCCAGCGACCACGGCTTCATCAGATCCGCCGCGGCCGCCACCCTCAAGGACTACGCCGGGTGAGCGGTGCACCCATCCCGAGCATTCCGCGACGCGGCCGCAGCCGCTAGGCTCGGCAAACAACATCCCGCCTTTCCCGAGGAAACAGGCATGCCGCGCATCGACATCCCCGACCTTCCCGTCCCGCGCACCGCGCTCGTCACCGGCGGCAGCAGCGGCATCGGCCGGGCGGTCGCCGCGCGGCTCGCCGCGCTCGGCTGCCGGGTGGCGGTCGGCTTCAACAGCCGCGCGGAAGCCGCCGAGGAGGTCATGCGCGGCCTCGACGGTGACGGCCACTTCGCGCTGCGCATCGCCATCGACGATCCGGCCTCGGTCGCCGGGGCCGCCGCCGCGCTGCGCCGGCGCTTCGGCTTCCTCGACGCGCTGGTCAATTCCGGGGGCGCGACGACGCCGGTCCCGGCCGGCGACCTCGACGCGCTGACCGACGACATCTTCGACCGCACCGTCGGCCTCAACCTGCGCGGCCCCTTCGCCGTCGTCCGCGCCATGCGCCCCCTGCTCGAAGCCGGCCGCAGCGCCGCGATCGTCAACGTCTCGTCCATCGCCGCCCGCACCGGCATCGGCAGCAGCCTCGCCTATGTCGCGGCCAAGGGCGGGCTGGACGCGCTCACCGTCGCGCTCGCCAAGGTGCTGGCGCCCCGCATCCGCGTCTTCTCGGTCTCGCCGGCCGGCGTCGACACCGGCTTCGTGCCCAACCGGACGCGCGAGCAACTGGAGCGGACGGCCGAGCGGTTCCCGCTGGCCCACGTCACCGAGGCCGACGACGTCGCCCGCGCCGTGCTGGCCTGCATCGTCGACCTGACGAGCTCCACCGGCATCGTCGTGCCGGTGGACGAGGGCCGCCACCTGTGACGGCGCGGACCATGCGCGCCATCGGGATCGAGCGGCCGGGCGGCCCCGAGGTCCTGCACATGGTCGAGATGCCGCGCCCGCGCGCCGGGGCCGGCGAGGTCGTGGTCCGCGTGCTCGCCGCCGGCGTCAACCGGCCCGACATCCGCCAGCGGCTCGGCCTCTATCCGCCGCCGCCCGGCGCCTCGCCGCTGCCCGGCCTCGACATCGCCGGCATCGTCGATGAGGTCGGCCCCGGGGTCGACGGGCTGCGGCCGGGCGACGCCGTCTGCGCGCTCGCCAATGGCGGCGGCTATGCGCAGTTCTGCGCCGTGCCGGCGCTGCAATGCATGCCGCTGCCGCGCGGCCTCACCTTCGCGCAGGCCGCATCGCTGCCGGAGGTCTTCTTCACCGCCTGGAACAACATCGTCTGGCTCGGCCGGCTGGCGCGCGGCGAGACGCTGCTGATCCAGGGCGGCACCAGCGGCGTCGGCCTCGCCGGCACCCAGATCGCCCGCCGGCTCTTCGACGTGACGGTGATCGCCACCGCCGGCGCGCAAGAGAAGTGTCAGGTCTGCCTCGATTTCGGCGCACAGCATGCCATCGACTACCGCGGCGACTGGGAGGCCGAGGTCCGGCGCGTCACCGGCGGCGAGGGCGTCGACGTCGTGCTCGACGCGCAGGGCGGCGACTATACGCAGAAGCACCTCGACCTGCTCAGGTTCGACGGCCGCGTCGTGCTGCTCGGCAGCCACAGATCCGCGACCACCGAGGTCAGCACCCGCGCCATCGCGCACCGCCGGCTGACGCTCACCGGCTCGACGCTGCGTCCGCGCCCGCCAGCCTACAAGGGCGCCATCGCGGCCGAGCTGGTGAAGCACGTCTGGCCGCTCCTCGAGGACGGGCGCATCGTCACCCGCATCCATGCCGCCTTCCCGTGGGAGGAGGTGCGCGCGGCGCATGGGCTGCTCGACCGCAACGAGCAGGTCGGCAAGGTCGTGCTGCTGGTCGAGCCGGCCCTCGCGGCAACGGTCCCGGCCTGACGCGGCCCCATCCGTTCGCCTGACGGAACGCTGGCCACGGGGAGTTGCAGCGAGGGCTGGATGGCCTACTGTCGGGTCCGTGGACGACAGCCGCCGCACGACGGCGCGAAGGGTTCGGGAGGACCGCGTCCGCGCGAACGCGGATCGCCGCATGACAGCCGACCCGGGTCCCTCGCGGGGCGGGCGGCGACGCAATGACGAAGGGGGAGAGCCGGTGAAGATAAGTCAGGACGCCGCACTGGGGTCGTTTTTCGTCGCGGTCGGCGCCGTCGGCCTGCTCGTGGCGCGCGACTACCCGTTCGGCACGGCCAACCGCATGGGGCCGGGCTACTTCCCGCTCATCATCTCCTCGCTGCTCGTGCTGACCGGCGTCGCCATCCTCATGCGCGCGCGCTTCGGCAGCGCCGAGGCCATCGCCGGCATCCGGTGGAAGCCGCTCGCCATCGTCTCCTGCGCGGTCTTCCTGTTCGGCGCGCTGGTCGAGAAGCTCGGCCTGCCGCTGGCCGTGCTGCTGCTGGTCGTGGGCGCGGCCACCGCCAGCGTGAAGTTCCGGCTGGACTGGAAGGCGACGGCCGGCGCGGCCGCCTTCTCGGTGGTCTGCGCGGTCGCCTTCGTCGACCTGCTCGGCGTGCCCATGCCGCTCGCCGGTTCCTGGCTGCACGCGGTCGGCTTCTAGCGGCGCGGGGAGATCGACATGGACATCTTCGACGGCCTGATGCTCGGCCTTTCCACGGCCACCGCGTTCTCCAACTTCGTCTACTGCTTCCTGGGCGTGCTGCTCGGCACCGCCGTCGGCGTGCTGCCCGGCCTCGGGCCGGTCGCCACCATCTCCATGCTCCTGCCCTTCACCTTCGGCCTGCCGGTCGACACTGCGCTCATCATGCTCGCCGGCATCTTCTACGGCACGCAGTATGGCGGCTCGACCACGGCGATCCTGATGAACCTGCCCGGCGAGGCCTCGTCGGTGGTGACCACGCTCGACGGCCACGAGATGGCCAAGCAGGGAAAGGCCGGCCGCGCGCTCGCCGCGGCCGCCATCGGCAGCTTCTTCGCCGGCACGGTCGGCACGCTGTTCATCGCCATCGCCGCGCCGCTGCTGGCGGGCCTGGCACTCACCTTCGGCCCGGCCGAATATTTCTCGCTCATCGTGCTCGGCCTCGTCACCTCGATGGTGCTGACCAGCGGCTCGCTGCTGACGGCGTTCGGCATGGCGCTGCTCGGCGTGCTGCTCGGCATGGTCGGCACCGACATCAATTCAGGCGCGGCCCGCTACACCTTCGGCACGCCCAACCTGCTCGACGGGCTCAACTTCGTCGTCGTCGCCACCGGCGTGTTCGGCCTCGGCGACGTGCTGGTCAACCTCGAGAACGAGCGCAGCCGCATGGCCAGCATCGCGCCGGTCAGCAGCCTGTTCCCGACCCGCGAGGACTGGCGGCGCATGGTGGGGCCGATCCTGCGCGGCACCGGCATCGGCGTCGTCCTCGGCGTGCTGCCGGGCGCCGGCGTGCTGCTCGCCTCCTTCTCCGCCTATGCGATGGAGAAGAAGGTGTCGCGCCACCCGGAGGAGTTCGGCAAGGGCGCGATCGAGGGCGTCGCCGCCCCGGAATCCGCCAACAACGCCGCCGCCCAGACCTGCTTCATCCCGATGCTGACGCTCGGCCTTCCCGGCACCGCGACCATGGCCCTGATGATCGGCGCGCTGGTGGTGCAGGGCGTGCAGCCGGGGCCGGAGATCCTGTCGCAGCAGCCGTCCCTGTTCTGGGGCCTGGTGGTGTCGATGTGGATCGGCAACGTCATGCTGCTCTTCCTCAACCTGCCGCTGGTCGGCATGTGGGCCAAGCTCATCTCCGTGCCCTACCACTTCCTCTTCCCGATGATCTGCGTGTTCATGGCCATCGGCGTCTACAGCATCAACAACAGCGTCTTCGACGTCGAGCTGATGGTGCTGTTCGGCCTGCTGGGCTACTTCTTCCGCAAGGTCGGGGCCGAGCCGGCGCCGCTGATCCTGGCCCTCATCCTCGGCCCGATGGCGGAGGAGTACCTGCGCCGCACGCTGCTGCTCTCGCACGGCGACGCGACGGTGTTCTTCACCAGCCCGGTCAGCCTCGGCACACTGATCGTCGCCGCCCTGCTGCTGCTCTCCATCGTCTCGCCCGCCTTCCGCCGGGTGCGCGAGGAAGGCCTGCAGGAAGCCGAGTAGCGCAGCGGCCGCCCACCTTCTCGAACCAGCATTCCGGGACCGACGATGCAACACGACCGCGACACGCGCCTCCAGGCCTTCCTCGACCGCGAGGAGCTGTTCGACCTCGTGCGCCGCGAGCGCTTCGCCCGCGACCAGCGCCGCTTCGACGTCATGGTCGCCTGCTTCCACCGCGACGCCTACGTGCGCACGAGCTGGTACGACGGCCACGGCGGCGACGCTTATGTCGAGGCCTCGCGCAGATGGATGGGCGCCAGGGGCGGCGGCGGCAAGCACTGGGTCTTCCCCGCCTTCGCGCAGGTCGCCGGCGACCGGGCGACGGTGGAAAGCCCGGCCATGATCTTCAACCGCGCCGTGCTTGCCGGCGTCGAGGTCGACTTCCACGTCTTCTGCCGCTTCTTCTCGCGCGCGGTGCGCGAGGACGGCGTCTGGAAGCTCCTGACCTTCGAGGTCCTGTTCGAGCGCGACGTGATGAAGCCGGTCAACCCGGCCGAGGCGCTGCCGGTCGACTGGTCGGTGCTGGAGACGCTGCGGCCTTCCTACAAGTTCCTCGCCTACATCCAGCGCAGCCGCGGCGTTGAGGTGAACCCGGACCTTCTCGGCGACGACCGGCCCGACGCGCTCGCCGCCTTCCATGCCGGCGAGGAGCGCTGGCTCGCCGGCGGCGCCTGAGCCGTCGCGAGGC
>JAFKJY010000176.1 GCA_017305835.1 Hyphomicrobiales bacterium | reverse complement strand
TGAAGGTCAATGCCGTCATCGCGGTGCTGCTGACCGAGGAGCAGGCGCAGATCCTGGGCGAGCATGCGGGCCTGCCGGCGCTACGCATCATCAGGCGCTATTTCGACGAGACGCAGAAGCTGTTCCAGATCGCGGTGACGGTGCATCGCAGCGCCGATTTCGTCTACAATACGCGGCTGCTGCTGGAGGGGTAGCCCTCCAGCGAAACGGCGCGCCGGCTTCGTCGTGGCACCGGATGGTCCGTTCCTATTTCGGCGGCCGGCCAAGCCGCGCCCGCACTTGCGCCGTATGCTCGCCGAGCGCGGGCGCAGCCACCTGCGGCACGCGCGCGCCGCCGATGCGCAGGGGGTTCGACAGTACCCGCATGCTGCCGCGAAACGGATGTGCGACCTCGCGGATCATGCCGATTTCGGCCAGAAACGGGTTCTCCAGGGCCTCCGCGAGGTCGTAGACCGGCGCGATCGGCACGCTGGCGCCCAGCCGCGCGACCCAATCGGCGGTGGATGCGGACCCGAACGCGCCGTCGAGCTCGACGGTGAGGGCGTCGCGGTTCGCCAGCCGCGTCTCCTGCGTCGCGAAGCGCGGATCCCTCGACAATTCCGGCCGGCCGATCGCCTCGACCAGCAGCCGCCAGAATTTTTCCGTCATGCAGGCTACGTAGACCCAGCCATCGGCCGTCCGGAACAATTGCACGGGCGTGTTGGAGGGGTGCGCCGAACGCGGCGTGCGGCCGGTCACGATCGCCTCGTTCAGATACCACGCGCCCTGGTAGCCGAGCTGGTGGAGCGCGCTGTCGAACAGGCAGGCGTCGACATCGGTGCCGCGGCCGGTGCGCCGAGCGCCATGCAGCGCGCTGACGACGCCGAAGGCCAGCATCATGCCGGTCATGTAGTCGATCATGGAGACGCCGATGCGGCCGGGCGGGCCTCCCGGCTCGCCGGTGAGCGACATCAGCCCGGCCTCGGCCTGCATCAGGAAATCGTAGCCCGGCCGATCGGCCCGGCTGTTGTCGCGGCCGAACGCCGATATGTGGCCGCACACGATCGACGGCCTGGTGCGCCCCAGCGCGGCATAGTCGAGGCCGAGCTTGGCGGGCGCGGTGCCGCGCAGATTGTTGACCACCACATCGGAGACGGCGACCAGCTCCTCGAAGAAGGCGCGGTCGCCGGCGTCGCCAAGGTCGATCACCACGCTCTTCTTGTTGAGGTTCATCGACTGGAAATAAAGGCTGTCGCCCTCGCCCAGCGTCAGCGGCGCCGTGCGGCGGGCGAAATCGCCCTCCGGCATCTCCACCTTCAGCACCTCGGCCCCGAAATCGGCGAGGAACATGGTGGCATAGGGCGCGGCGCCGAACTGCTCGAAGCTCACCACCTTCACGCCTGCGAGGGGCAGGTCGCCATGCGCCACATCCATGTCCGTCTCCCGATCCGGCTGATTTTCCATTAGATACGTATCTTTTAGAATTTAATCCGGAATTATCCTGCAAACCGGCCAAGCACAAGAGGGCGCGAGCTTCTTTCGCGCGAGAATTTGCATTGGCCGCGGCCAGACAAAGCGCCAGACAGCGATCGATCGGCCTTGCTCGTCGGCGCACCCACTTTTCATTCGAATATAATTGACCGACGACATTGCGGCTGCTAGCTAGCGGGACGCATGCAGCGGAGGAGATGGCGCGATGGCCGCGGAACGGTCCTGGACACGACATGAGGGCAAGCCCGGCGGCTATCAGAGGGTGCCGTTCGAGCTTGGCCGCTCCTGCCTCGTCATCGTCGACGTGCAGCGTTACTGGACCGAGCCCTCCGGCCCCTTTGGCTCCGGGATCGAGGCGGGCTTCCCCGACATCTTCGCCTATTTCTACGACCGGCTGGCGCGGACGGTGCGGCCGAACCTCGCGCGTCTGCTCGGGCTCTACCGGGCCAACGGGCTGCCTGTCGTGCATGTCGTCACCGGCTCGGCGCGCGAGGACGGGACCGACTTCCTGTTCCACATGCAGCGGCGCTTCGCGCGCGGCGGCAAGGCGGCGGGAAGCTTCAACGCGCTGCGGATCGGCAGCGAGTGGCACGCGGAGGCGGACGAGCTTACGCCGCAGCCGGGCGAGATCGTGGTCAACAAGACGACGCGCAGCGCCTTCAACTCGACCGGCATCGACCAGTTGCTGCGCCACATGCGCGTCGAGCAGCTCGTGGTCGGCGGGCTGGCCAGCAACGCCTGCGTGCAGGCGACGGCGCAGGACGGCGCCGACCGCGGCTACGAGACGTTCCTGGCCGAGGATTGCTGCGCGGCCTTCAGCGTCGAATCCCACGCGCCCGTCTTCGACAATTTCCACTGGATCTTCGGCAGCGTGCTCCTGACAAGCGACATCGTCGGCGCGGGAGGCGCGCGATCGTGAACGGCGCTTCCCTCGCCTGGCGTTCATGCCTGCTGTTCGTGCCCGGCCACCGGCCGGATCGCTTCGAAAAGGCGCGCAAGGCTTCGCCCGAGGGGGTCGTCATCGACCTCGAGGTCGAGGGCAGGCCGGTGATCGGCTACGG
>JAFKJY010000117.1 GCA_017305835.1 Hyphomicrobiales bacterium | reverse complement strand
GGCCACTCGGCTCGACCCCGAATACCCCGACGCCGAGAACAACGTGGGCTCGGCGCTGGCCAGCCAGGGCCGTCGCCGTGACGCCATCATCCATTTCGCCGCCGCGGTCCGCCTCAAGCCGATCTTCCCGCTCGCGCGGCGGAATCTAGGGCTTGCCCTCTCGCGCGAGGGACGACTGCGCGAGGCGATCCCGCATCTCGCGGAGGCCGCCCGCCTCGAACCGGTCGTTGCCGGCGATCGCCGGCCGCCGGAACTGGCAGGCGATGCGCCCGTCGGGAAGATACAGGCATATCGAGAGTTCTGCGTGACCTTCGTTGACCCTGTTGCCGAGCCGCATCCAGCCGCCCACGGGCGAGCCCACGTCGAAAGCGTTCGTATAGACGCTCTCGTTGAAGTTCACCGCATCTGGCCGGTGCATGAACTCGTCCTCCGGCCGCATCACGAATCTGTCCATCGCAAGCTCCCGTCAAATCGTCAGTCTGCCTTGACGATGACCATCATGCGGCCGCGCTGGACCGTCTCGTCGCGTTGGTTCAGCACCTCGAACCCGTAGGTCGCGAGGCTGCGGCCGGGCTTGGATGTCGGACGCAACGCCTCCACTGTTACGCGCGCCCGGATCGTGTCGCCCAACCTGACGACGCCGTGGAAATCCCAGCCTATGTTGACGAGGCCGATCACGCGCTCCCCGAACATGCCGGTATGCGTTGCCATGCCTATGGCGGTCGCCATGGTCAGCGGCCCGTGCGCGACGCGGGCGCCGTGCGGCGAAGCCTTCGCGAAAGCATCGTCGACATGGATCGGAGTGAAGTCACCGACCAGCCCGGCGAACAGGTTGACGTCTCCTTCGCCGATCGTGCGTCCCTGCGACAGAGCGGACATGCCTATTTCGAGCGGTCTCATGCCTGCGGCTCCTCAATCACGCCACTTTTCAGGAAAGACCGGCAAGTTCCGCCTTGGCCAGCGCCTCTCGGTGAACCTCGTCGGGTCCATCGCCGATCCGCAGGAAGCGCGTCTCGGCGAAAGCCTCCGCAAGGAAGAAATCCGCAGACAGCCCGCCGCCGCCATGGACCTGAATTGCCCGGTCGATGACCGCACCGGCCATGGTCGGCACAGTGATCTTGGCGACTGCGATCTCGTTGCGCGCCGCCTTGTTGCCGACCGTGTCCATCATCCACGCAGCCTTCAGCGTGATGAGACGGGCCAGTTCGATGTCGCAGCGCGACTGGCCGATAGCCTGGCGCACGGCCCCCATCTCGGCCAGCGTCGAGCCGAAGGCCGTGCGCGACTTGGCGCGGGCGCACATGATCTCGAGCGCCCGCTCGGCCAAGCCGATGAAGCGCATGCAGTGATGTATGCGACCGGGCCCGAGCCGACCCTGTGCGATCTCGAAACCCCGCCCCTCCCCGAGCAGCATGTTGGCGGCCGGCACGCGGACATGATCGAACATCATCTCGCCATGACCCAGTGGAGCGTGCTCGTAGCCATAGACTGAGAGTGCGCGCTCGACGGTCACGCCCGGCGCGTCCATCGGCACGAGGATCATCGACTGCTGCCTATGCCTTGGCGCCGTGATGTCGCTCTTGCCCATCACGATCGCAACCTTGCAGCGCTGCGATGGCGCGCCCGTCACCCACCACTTGCGACCGTTGACGATATAGGAGTTACCACCGCGCTCGATCCGGGTCTCGATATTGGTAGCGTCGGACGATGCCACCTGCGGCTCGGTCATGGCGAAGCATGAGCGGATGTCCCCCGCCAGCAACGGCTTCAGCCAGCGCTCCTTCTGCTCGTCCGTCCCATAGGTGGCAAGAATCTCCATATTGCCGACGTCGGGCGCATTGCAGTTGAAGATTTCCGGCGCGGCGAGCGAACGCCCGAGCACCTCGCAAAGATGCGCGTACTCATAGTTGGACAGCCCATGCCCTTCGGGCCCGTGGTTGTAGAACAGATTCCACAAGCCCGCCGTGCGCGCCTTGCGCGTGAGTTCCTCGGCGAGCGGGCGAGGCGCCCAGCGCTCGGCTTCCCGCGGCGGCGCCAGCAGCGCGCGTTCGTTGGGATAAACGTGCTCCTCCATGAAAATCTGGAGGCGCTCCTCCAGCTCCAGCGCGCGCCCCGACAATTCAGCCAGCATGTGCACCCCCAGTCCGAAAGGCCGGCGTCAGGCGCGGCCCTGCCCGATCTTCTCGCGCTTTACGACGATGCCCGCCCTATCCCGGTCCCACGTGTCGACGGTGATCCCTTCACCGCGCAGCTTCGCTTTCTCGATCTTGGACGTAGGTGTTCGCGGCAGCGTCTCCACCACTCGCACGTAACGGGGGATCATGAAGTGGGCCATGCGCGGCCGCAGGAAGGCGATCAGTTCGGCTGGATCGAACCCCGTGCCGTCCTTCAGTGCCACCACAGCCATCACCTCGTCCTCTGCGATCTCACTCTTCACCCCGATGACCGCGACCTCGCGGATCGCGGGGTGCTCGAAGACCTCCGATTCGACCTCGAAGGATGAGATGTTCTCGCCGCGGCGGCGGATCGCATCCTTCAGGCGGTCGACGAAGAAGAAATTGCCGACTTCGTCGCGGCGGAAGCCGTCGCCGGTATGGAACCAGCCGTTCCGCCAGGCCGCGGCAGTGGCCTCGGCATTGCCGGCATAGCCATGGCTCATCGCCCAAGGACAGTCCGTACGCACCACGAGTTCGCCGACCGCGCCGACCGGCACCTCGCAATCGTTGCCGTCGACGATCCGCACGTCGACACCCGCGCGCGGCTTGCCAGCACTTCCCAGCGTGCCCGGATTGGCCTCCGACACCAGCGGCATCGAGATCTCGGTCATATTGAAGTGAGTATGGATGTCGGTGCCGAACCGGGCATGGAACTGCGGCGCGGTGTCGTTCAGCGGGACATAGGTGCAGGTCCGCAGCGTGTGGTTGCGGTCGTTCGGGTCCGGCGGCCGCTTCAGCAGGAAGCCGCCCATCACGCCGAGCAGGATCGACGTGGTGATGCCCATCCTGCGAACCGTCGGCCAGAACTGCTCAGTGTTGAAGGCATCCACCATCGCGATCGAGCCGCCATGGATGAGCATGGCGGTGACCGGCATCACTCCGCCGGAATGAAACATGGGCAGGTTGATCATGTAGCGGTCGTCGCCGTCGAGGAAAGGCGCCGAGACCGCCATGTTGTAGAGATGGAGATAGGAAGACATCACCCCCTTCGACGGCCCCGTTGTGCCCGAGGTGAAGATGATCGACTGCAGATCCCACGGCATGATTGCTCGCTCGAGCGGCGGCGGCGTCTCGTCGGCGCAGTCGAGCGCATCCGACTGATGCACGGTCAGCCCGTCCACCGGCATGCCCTCGCCGCCCAGCACCACGATCTCCTTCAGCGCCTTGCGGTCGGTCTCGCCGAGCCGCAGGTGGAGGTCGGCATGCACCACGCCCAGCCGCGCCTCCGAAAGGCCGAGCGCATGCGCGAGCAGATTGCCCCTGTAGGCGAGGTTGAGCGGCACGAATGCCGCACCGAGATAGTTGAGCCCGAACCACAGCCGCAGGCAGTCGGCGCTGTTTGGCAGCCAGGCCATCACGCGCTCGCCTTGCCGCACGCCGAGCCGGCGCAGCGCGTTCGCCGTCCTGATCGCGGTCCGTCGCGTCTCCGCATAGGTCCAAGTCGTGCCGTCGGGAAACATGGCGAAGACCTTGTCGGGCCGGACGGACGCCCACTTCTCCAGCATGTATCTCTGGACGCATGCCTCTGGCTCGGGCATGCGCGGATCGAGATACGTGTCCATGACCGTCCCTCCTCCCCGTAGTCGTCTAGCGCCCGGAAGACCTGTCCGCGCCGCCCCCGCTCGCGATCTCGGCAAAGAGCGGCTTGCGCACGAACTGCATCTGCAGCGTCAGTTCGTCATGCGCATGCTGGCAAAGGCACGCCAAAGCCTGGCGAGCATGGGCGTCATCCCTTGCCGATAGGCTTTCGAGCTTTTCGCAGATGAGCATGTCCAACTGGTCCCTTTGTGCGAGCAGGTCAGCGGTTGTCCCCGCCACCGGCTCATCTCTGGCGGCAGGCAGGGCCACTCCCGCTTCGCGCAGCAGTCGGCGCTTCTCCTCGACCGCCTCGGCGATCGGTGCTCGGGCCCATTCGATGCGGGCTCCGATATTGTTGAGCAGATCGACGACGCCAATCGCCTGGCCGCGCGCATAGGGGTCGCCGACATGCGGGATCACGTCGGTCCGCAGCGTCGCCATCATCGCTTCCAGCAACCTGTCGAGCGACATGTTCATGCGGCCCGCTCCATCGCCGACTCCACCTGCAGCAGCACGCGCGGGATCTGTAAGCCCATGCCCGCCATGCGCAGGTCGTCGAAGCCACGCTCCTCGAAGCAGTGGACCGCTCCGAAATGCATGACGGCAAGTTTGTATGCGCCGAACGCCTCCCAGTAAGCCATGTCCGCCAAGCTCATCTCGATGCCGCTGAGGAGGGCGTAGCGGTCGCGCAACTCTTCTCGCGTGAAGAAATGGCACATGTATGGGGAGCGGCCGCGCCAGGCCTGCAGGCAAATCCACCCGACGTCCTCGGCCGGATCGCCGAGATGAACCAGCTCCCAGTCGAGAATGGCGGTGATCCTGCCTTCCGCCTCGAGGAAATTGCCGATCCGGTAGTCGCCGTGCACGATGGAGATGCGTCGCGCCGAGGGCGCGTTGCGACGCAACCAACGAGCCGCGATCTCGAGCATCGGAATCCGCCGCGGCGACCACATCGCAAGAAGCCCCTCCCAGCGCGTGACCTCATCAATTGCGGCTCGGGTAGCATCCATGCTGCCGCCGATGGCCGCGGCCGGCGTGCCCTCCCACTTGAAACGGTGAAGCGCGGCAAGCGCCGCGACGAATTGTCCGCCGAGGCCTTCCCGGCGCGCGTCATCGAAGGCCGGGCCGCCATCCCGCGTCCATGGGATCGGCGCCTCGCCCGGCACGAGATCGCAAACGAAGAAGGGCGCGCCGATCGCCGCGCTGTCGTCGCTGAACCAGTACACGCGCGGCACGGGAACACCGCTGCCCGCCAGCGCCCCCAGCGCTGTGAATTCGGGCGAGGCCCGGTAAGGCGCAAAGATCCCGCGGGGCGGCCCCGCGCGCAGGATGAGATCGCGCTCGACCGAGCGTCCGTTCTCCCGCCACGTCGCGCGAAACCCGTAGGTGACCCACGAAAACCCGACCGTGTAGCGCCGCAGCGGTCCGATCTCGAAGGAGGCGTCGACTTCGCGACGCAAATGGCTCGACAGGCGTTCCCGCACCGTCTCGCCGTCATAGGGATCGAAGCTTCGCGCCTGCCCGGCAGATGGGGAGATGATTTCCGCCTGTGCCTTATATGCCATCATCATAGGCGAACAATGCAGACCAGACATCGACAAGTCAACAAATATGAATCATGATTCATAATTCATATTTAGCGAAGGGATGCGCGTAAACTTAGGATACAAGGCCGCTGTTGCGGCGCCCCCGCCGCCTCAATCGCATTAGAGCCTTGCGGGGCCCCTTCGTTTGACATCCCCTTGGCGGCTCTCTAGCGTTTTCCCGAAATGGACATCCCGGACAGTCTTCCCGCCAGCAATCGAGACGTCGACGGAGGACCGTCGCGGCGGCTCAAGCGCGCGGAGAAGGTCGAAGCGACACGTGCACGACTGTTCGAGGCCGCCATCGCGACCGTCGGCGAATATGGCTATGCGGGCGCCTCGGTCGCCCGGGTAACGGAGCACGCCGGCGTCGCCTCGGGTACCTTCTACAACTATTTCGAGTCGCGGCAGGACCTGCTCGACCAGCTCTTGCCCGCCATCAGCCGGCAACTCCACCTGCACGTCAGGGAGCGCGTGCTGACTGCGGAAGACAGCGCCACCGCCCGCGAGCGCGCTCGCATCTCGGCGTTCTTCGAGTTTCTTGGCGACGCGCCCCATCTGTTCAAGATGCTCAGCGAGGGCCGCGTTCAGGCACCCGAGGGCTTCCACCGACATCTGCAGCAGCAGACCGAAAGCTATCGCCGCGCGATGCGATACGAACTCGAGCGCGGCAACCTCCGGGTCACCGATCCTGATGAGATCGAAGTCGCAACGCAGATGCTGCTCGCCTCGCGCGAATATCTCAGCGAGCGCTTCTGCTTCGTCGACGGCCGCGTCACGCGGCCGCCTGACTTCGTCGTCGATGCCTACATGAAATTCGTCTCGGCAGCTTTGTTCAAATAGCACTCCGGTCGGGTCACGTCCTGAAGTAATCAGGCTTCCCGGTCGTCCAGGTTTCGCCCCAGAGCTGACCGCCGCCATCGACGGTCAGCAATTCACCGGTGATGAAACTGGCCGCCGGCCCTCCGAGATAGACGCAAGCCTCTGCGATCTCCCATGCATCGCCCGCTCGCATCATCGGATTGGAGTTCCGGTAGGTCTCGCGTACCTCGGGCGAATAGACCTTCCATCCAGCGGTCTTCACCGCACCGGGGGCGATGCAGTTGACGCGGACGCCGAGCGGCGCCCATTCGACAGCCACCGCCCGCGTCAGCCCGATCACGCCGGCGCGAGCTGCTATGGAGTGGGCCACTCCATAAAGGCCGTGCGTGGTGACGACCACGATGTTGACGATGCTGCCGGGCCGGCTGGCGTCGCGCCAGTGGCGCGCGGCCGACTGCATCATGTGCCAGGTGCCGTTGAGGTTGGTATCGATGACGGCGTTCCAGCCCTTGACCGAAAAATCGATCGCCGCTTGCGGGAACTGCCCGCCGGCACTGTTGACGAGGAGGTCGAGCTGTCCGAGTTCGGACCAGACGCGGTCGAAGAAGGACGCGACTTGCTCCGGTACACGGATGTCCAGTGGCCAGCCGCTCGCTTTCAGCCCATGGCCCAAAAGCGCAGCAACGATCCCGGACACCTTTTCCTCGCTGCGACCGGAAATCACCACATGTGCGCCGAGCCGGGCAAACAGCCACGCAGCAGCCCGACCGATGCCGCCGGCACCACCCGACACGACCACCACCTGTCCATCGAGCAACCCAGGCGCATAGACGGTCGGCCGGCAAGCCAGCGCGGCATCATCGAGGCCGGCATGCGCTCCGCCCTGCTCACTCATCCACACGCATCCCCTTGAGAAGCTCGCCCGCGATGATCATCTTGCGGACCTCCGTGGTGCCGGCGCCGATCTCCATCAGCTTGATCGAGCGGTAGAGACGATTGATCTCCGATTCCCATATGTAGCCGGATCCGCCGTGGATCTGCATGGCCTTGTCCAGTACGGCATGCACGGAATCGGCGGCATGCATGACCGCCGCCGCCGTCAGCATATGAATGTCGCCACGCCCTCCTTCGCCGACTTCCAGCGGCGCCGCGGCTGCCAGCGTGCGGTAGGTGAAGGTTCGCACGGTCTCGACCAGCAGATACATGTCCGCCAGCATCGACTGCACCATCTGGAAAGAGCCGATCGGCTTGCCGAACTGCCTGCGCGTCCGGGCATAGTCGATCGACAATTCCAACGCCCGCTCTGCGATGCCGAGGCAGAGCGGCGCGATCATCGCGCGCTCGAGGTCGAGCCCGCTCATCACGACCGACACCCCTCGGTGCTCTCCTCCGACGAGGTTCTCGGCTGGTACCCGGCAATCCTCGAACAGCAGTTCGCCGGTCTGGCTGCCGCGATAGCCCATCTTCTCGAGCTTCTGCGCGACGCTGAAGCCGGGAAAGCTCTTCTCTACGATGAAAGCCGAGATGCCGTGGGCGCCGCGGGCGCGGTCGGTCTTGGCATAGACCAGGAGGACATCGGCCACAGGCCCGTTGGTGATGAAGATTTTCGAGCCGTTGAGCACGTAATGATCACCGTCGCGACGCGCGATCGTACGCATCGAGCCAAGGGCATCGGAGCCGGCCCCGGGCTCGGTCAGCCCTAGCGCGCCGATGCTCCGGCCCGCGCAGAGATCGGGAAGATACCTGCGCCGCTGCGCCTCGGTTCCATTGCGATAGATGTTGTTGGCGCAGAGATTGTCGTGTGCCACCCAGGCGAGCGCCATCGCATGGTTCCAGCGAGACAATCCCTGCAGCACGAGGCCGGCCGCCATGAGGTCCAGCCCCGCGCCGCCATATTCCTCCGGAATCGTTATCCCGAACAGGCCGTTTTCGCCGATCTTCCGAAAGGCGTCGTTCGGCCACCACTCCTCATTGTCCATCCGCTCCGAAAGCCCATGGAGTTCGTTGCGGGCAAACCGATCGGCATTGTCGAGGATCATCCGCTGGTCGGAATCGAGATCGAACAGCGCAGGCTTTCCGTTGCGCGCCGCAATGTCATGCATTGCATCCTCCCTTGAGGCCGACCCCGCGAGGCGTGTGCCACGACCGTCTAATGAAGTGACTTCATCATCCGAGTGAAGGCCTCTTGTCAATACAGACAGCTTTCGAGCGAGGAGCATAGCCTATAACGCCCCTTTCAGCTTGCGATCGCCGATCTGTGGTTGACAAGGCTGATGAACTGAAATCATTTATATCGGTGGTTCGCAATTCCGCCTGAGGGAGAGACAGTGACGGAGCCCGTGATCGTAGAGCGCCGGGGCGCAGTCCTGTGGGCCAGCATCAATCGCGAGGAGCGGCGCAACGCCCTCAACGAGCAGGTCGCCCGGGGTATTCATGCCGCGCTCGACGCCGCCGAAGCCGACAGCGCCATTCGTGCAGTCGTCCTCACCGGTACTGGCGAGAGGGCCTTCTGCGCTGGGGGCGACCTGCAACTACAGGCTGACGGAACGCCGTTCACGATCGACGAAGCCGACCCGCGTCACTATGTGGCGCGGCTGCTGCGGCGCATGGATGCCTGCCGCCTGCCACTGATAGCCCGCATCAACGGCCACGCGCTTGCCGGCGGCTTCGGCCTGGTTTGTGCCTGTGATCTCGCTGTTGCGCGCGAGGATGCCCTCATCGGCGTGACGGAGGTGAAGGTCGGGCTCTTCCCGATGATGATCCTGCCCTATCTGCTGCGTACGATCCCCTACCGTCGCATGATGGAACTCTGCATCACCGGCGAGCCGATCACCGCCCGCGAAGCGGCGGCTGACAACATCGTCAGCTATGCCGTGCCGGCTGCCGAGCTCGATTCCAGGACCGACTGGCTGCTGTCTCGCATCATCGACAAGTCGCCGACCGGCATCCGCCTTGGCAAACAGGCTCTGGCCAAGATCCGTGAAATGTCGACCGATGGCGCGCTGGAATATGCGCAGTTCATGCTCGCCAACATGGCTCGCACGGCCGACGCTCGCGAGGGCTTCGCTGCCTTCAGCGAGAAACGCAGCCCAAACTGGACGGCGCGATGACGGCAAGCGGAAAGATCGTGCGCATCGGCTGCGGCGCCGGCTTCTGGGGCGACAGCCCGGAAGGACCGGCCCAACTCGTCCGCTCGGGCGGCATCGACTATCTGGTGATGGACTATCTGGCCGAGATCACCATGTCGATCCTGGCACGCATGAAGGCGAAACAGCCGGACCTCGGCTATGCGACCGACTTCGTGACCATGGTGATGAAGCCGTTGGCACGCGAGATTGCGCAACGCAATATCCGTGTCGTTACCAATGCCGGCGGGGTCAACCCCGACTCCTGCCGCGACGCACTGCTGGCGGCGCTGGCCGAGACCGGCGTGAAGCTGAAGGTCGCCGTCGTGCATGGCGACGATCTCGCCGCCCGCGTCGAGCGCTACCGCGCTGCCGGCACGGTGGAAATGTTCTCCGCCGCGCCGATGCCTGAGCGACTGGCGAGCGTCAATGCCTATCTCGGCGCCTTCCCGATCGCCGCAGCGCTCGATGCAGGCGCCGACATCGTCGTTGCCGGCCGCGTTGTGGATTCCGCGCTCGCTCTCGGTCCGCTCATCCACGAGTTCGGTTGGCGCCCGACCGACTACGACCTGCTCTCGGCTGGCAGCCTGGCAGGCCACGTGATCGAATGCGGCGCGCAGGCGACGGGTGGCATCTTCACCGACTGGCGCGACGTGACCGGCTGGGACGACATGGGCTTTCCGATCGCCGAATGCGCGGCCGACGGCAGCTTCGTGGTCACCAAGCCTGCCGGCACCGGCGGTCTTGTCACCACGTCGACCGTGGCCGAGCAGATCGTCTACGAGGTCGGCGACCCAACACGCTACATCCTCCCTGACGTGACCGCCGACTGGAGCGCGGTCCGGCTCGAGCAAGTCGGGCCGGACCGCGTTCTTGTCTCCGGCGCCCACGGCATGGCTCCGACCGGCAGCTATAAGGTGAGTGGAACTTACGCCGACGGCTATCGAGCCGGCATCACCATGATGATCGTCGGACGCGAGGCGGCCGACAAGGCCCGCGCCACGGCGGCCGCCATCCTGCGCCGGTCGGGACGCCTGATGCATGCGGCCGGCTTCGATGGCTTTTCGGAAACCTCCTTCGAGATCCTCGGCAGCGAGGCGAACTACGGCACGCAGTCGCGTGCCATGGCTGCGCGGGAGGTCATCCTCAAGATCGCAGTGCGCCACCCGAGCCGTGACGCGCTCGCGATCTTCGCCCGCGAAATCTTTCCCGCCGCCACCGCGATGGCGCAGGGCACGACCGGCATCGCCGGCGGCCGGCCGGAACCGCAGCCGGTCGTACGGCTGTTCTCCTTCCTCGTACCGAAGACAGACGTGACGGTGAACTTCGAGATCCACGGCAAGACCCATGCCGTCGTGTCCCACCTGCCCAACGCAAGGATTGTGGCCGAAGAGCCCGCGGTGGCGCAAACCCATGTGCCGAACCTGCATGAAGCAGCTGACGGGCCACGGGCCGCCGTGCCTCTGATCGCGCTCGCTCACGGTCGCAGCGGCGACAAGGGCGACATCGGCAATATCGGCGTGCTTGCCCGCAGGCCTGAATACCTGTCCTGGATCCGCCGCAGCCTCACGGCCGAAGCCGTCGGCGACTATTTCGCGCATTTCGCCAGGGGCCGCGTCGAGCGCTTCGACTGGCCGGGCCTGAACGGTCTGAATTTTCTTCTTCTCGAAAGCTTGGGCGGTGGTGGCATCGCCTCGCTGCGCCACGATCCACAAGGCAAGGCGCTGGCGCAGATCCTGATGGACTTCCCCGTCGAAGTCCCTGCCGCGTGGCTCGCGAAGGGCGGTCTGCTCGAAGCCTGGAGCGACGAGGCCGTATGACCGCCGCGCTCTTCCGCAAGGTCCTGGTCGCCAATCGGGGCGAGATCGCATGCCGCGTCATGCGCACATTGGAACGGATGGGCATTGCGTCGGTTGCCATCCACCATCACGTGGAGAGGACCGCCAGACATGTGCGCATGGCCGGAGAGGCGGTCGAGATCACCGGCAACACACCGGTGGCGGCGCATCTCGATATCGAGCAGATCGTCGCCGCCGCTCGTGCGACAGGCGCGGACGCGATCCATCCCGGATACGGCTTCCTTTCCGAGAATGCGCGCTTCGCTGCCGCCGTGGCCGAGGCTGGCATCACCTTCGTTGGACCGGACGCAGCGACAATCGCGCTGATGGGGGACAAGATTTCCGCGCGGAACTTCGCCGAAGCCAACGGCGTTGCCGTCGCCCCATCTGTCATGCCGACCGATGACCTCGACGCCTTCGCCCGCGAGGCAGCGGCCATCGGGTTTCCGCTGCTGATCAAGGCGGCGGCGGGCGGCGGCGGCAAGGGGATGAGCGTCGTCCGCTCGACGGGAGAACTCCGGGAGGCGGCGCGCATAGCTTCGAGCGAGGCCGAGCGATATTTCGGCGATGGACGCGTCTATGCCGAAACCTACGTCGAGCGACCACGCCACATCGAGGTTCAGGTGCTCGGTGACGGCGCGGGCGGCGCCATCCATCTGTTCGAGCGCGAATGCTCGGTGCAGCGCCGTTTCCAGAAGATCGTTGAGGAAGCTCCCGCTTCGAGCCTCGATCTGGCCTTGCGGGAACGGATCTGCGCGTCGGCGGTTCGCCTGGCGTCTGCAGCCAGGTACAAGAATGCCGGCACTGTCGAGTACATTCTCGGCGCCGACGGCCGCTTTTTCTTTCTTGAGATGAATACACGCCTGCAGGTCGAGCACCCGGTCACCGAAATGATCACCGGCATCGACCTCGTCCGCGCCCAGATCGAGATCGCGGCGGGCAAGGGCCTCCCGCTGGAGCAGTCGCAGGTGCGGGCCGAGGGCCATGCCTTCGAATGCCGCATCTGTGCAGAGGATCCCGGTCGCGATTTCATGCCGGAAACCGGTGTCGTGCAGTACCTCGACGTGCCGGACGAACGATGGCTCCGTTTCGAAAGCGCGCTGGATCGAGGGCAGAGAGTCACCACCGACTTCGATTCCATGCTTGCCAAGCTCGTAGTGTACGGCTCCGATCGGCAGCAAGCGGCCGACCGCTCGGTCTCCGCGCTCAAGTCTCTGACCCTGCTCGGTGTCACCACCAACATCGACTATCTGGCCCGTGTGCTCGATCACGGGTCCTTTCGGGCGGGAGACCTGCACACCGGCTTTGTCAGGGAGCATGCAGCAGCGCTTGAGCCCACACCTCTTCACGCGGACCGGCGGGCGCAGGTGCTGGCCGCCGCAGCGTTCGGCTTCCACGAGTTTCGGGAGCTCGTGTTCGGCACGCCCGAGCCTCATGCGGCGATCGGCAAGTGGAGAAACTGAGCATGGGGTTCAGGCTTCATCTCGATGGCGAACTCCACGAAGTGACCGTCGCCCGGCGACATCCGACGCTCATCCTGACCGTCGACGGCAAGGAACTCGAAGTCGCAGCGCCGCCCGGCCCCGGCGACGGGCATGGAACCATGGAGATCGGCGGGCTGGAAATCGCCTTCGCCCGCGCTGCGGTCGGAGACCGCCAGATAGTTCGGCTTGACGGCAGGACCTTCGACGTCGCCTTAGTCGATCCATATTCGGGCGGCGGTGCGGCCGGCGGTGCGCAGGACGCGCTGAAGGCGCCAATGCCTGGCGCGGTCGTTTCGGTCCACCGTCGCCCCGGCGAAACCGTCCTGCGTGGCGAACCGCTGATCACCATCGAGAGCATGAAGCTCCAGACCGCACTGCCTGCTCCGCGCGACGGCGTGGTCGCCCGCATTTACCGGACGGAGGGCGAGACCTTCGAGAAGGACGAGGTGATTGCCACGCTCGAGCCGCAGACAGAGGCCGCCTGACCGATGCGTAAGCTCCAGTCCATGGTCAGCACTGCGTCGGCCGAGTTCCGCGCTTACGACGCGCATAACCGCAGTCTCATCGCCGAATTCAGGCAACGGCAGGACGCAGCCCGCCATGCGCGCCCGCAGCGCGACCTCGACCGGCTCGCCAGACAGGGCAAGATGCGTCCACGCGAGCGGATAGAGAAACTGCTCGATCCCGGCACCCCTTTCCTCGAACTGTCGTCGCTCGCGGCAAACATGGCCTATGGCGGCGAGTCGCCCTCCGCCAGTTCCATCGTCGGTATCGGCATCGTCTCGGGCCGCGAAGTCCTCATACGTGCCGACGACCCGACGGTGAAAGGCGGCGCGTGGTACCCGCTGACGGCCAAGAAGATCGTTCGTGCGCTCGACATCGCAATGGAGAACAGGCTGCCGGTCATCCATCTGTGCGATTCCGCCGGAGGCCTTCTGCAGCTTCAGTCGGAAGTGTTTCCGGACAAGTACATGGCTGGTCGTATCTTCAGGAACCAGTCGATCCTGTCGAAGATGGGCGTCAGGCAGCTCGCTCTCGTCTTCGGCCATTGCACGGCAGGTGGCGCCTACATCCCCGGCCTGTCGGACTACAGCGTCATCGTCCGCGGCACCGGCGCGGTGTTCCTCGGAGGGCCGCCTCTGGTCAAGGCTGCCACCGGCGAGGAGGTCACGGTGGAGGAGCTGGGTGGCGCCGACATGCATACCAGCATCTCAGGCACCTGCGACTACCCGGCGGCCTCGGAGGAAGAGGCGATCCACATCGGTCGCGAGATCGTCGCGCAATGGGACCGCCCCCGGAAATGGGACTGTCAGCGGGAGGCGCCGGAAGACCCAGCCTACGATCCGCAGGAGATCTACGGAATCATCCCCGACGACATCAAGAAGCAGTTCGACATGCGCGAGATCATCGCCCGCATCGTCGACGGCAGCCGCTTCCACGAATATCAGCCCAGCTACGGCACGACGCTGGTCTGCGGCTTCGCCAACATCTGGGGCTACAAGGTCGGCGTGTTGGCCAACAACGGCGTGCTGTTCAACGATTCCTCGCTCAAGGGCGGTCATTTCATAGAATTGTGCAACCAGAACAATACGCCGCTGGTGTTCCTGCAGAATATCACCGGCTACATGATCGGTCGCGAATACGAACGGCGCGGCATCACGAAGGACGGCGCCAAGATGATCATGGCCCAGTCCTGCTCGCGAGTGCCGAAATTCACCGTCATGTGCAACGGCTCCTTCGGCGCCGGCAACTACGGCATGTGCGGCCGCGCTTTCGACGGGCGCTTCCTCTTTACCTGGCCGAACCACCAGATCGGCGTGATGGGCGGTGACCAGGCGGCCAATACGTTGGCCGAGGTGAAGGTCAACCAGATGAAACGCAATGGCGGCGGCGTGGACGAAGTCGAGGTGAAGCGGCTGTGGGAAGAGACCCGCGCGGCCTATCAGGAGCAGCTCTCGGCCTACTATTCGACATCGCAGCTTTGGGACGATGGCATCGTCGATCCCGTCGACACGCGCAATGCGCTCGGTATCGCGATCTCGGCCTCGCTCAATGCTCCGCTGGGCGAGCCGGGCTATGGCGTGTTCAGATTCTGAGAGCGCATCACCGCCGCCGGAGGACGGGAGGAAGAGGTCGATGGCGGATTTCGAGGACATCAGACTGGAAACTGCCGGGTCGATAGCCCGCATCACGATCGCGCGGCCGGACCGGCTCAACGCCATGCGCGACCGCACCGCCGACGAATTGTACGCCGCCATCACCGCTTGCGAAGACGATCCCGCCATCCGCGCGCTCGTGCTGACGGGAGAAGGCCGGGCCTTCGGCTCCGGCTATGACCTGTCGACCGTGGCACCAGACACCGCTCCAGCCCTCGATCGCGTGCTGGAGGAGCATTTCAATCCGCTTGTCCGCGCCATGGTCCGCTCGCGCCTGCCGATCATCTGCGCCGTCAACGGCGCCTGCGCGGGCGCTGCGGTCGGTATCGCGCTGGCGGGCGATATCGTGGTGGCGACGCGCTCGGCCTATTTCTACGAACCCTTCGCCGGCATCGCGCTGGTGCCTGACGCTGGCAATACGTTCTTCTTTCCGCGGATCGCGGGGCGCGCCCGGGCCTCGGCCGCGATGCTGCTGGGCGATCGGATTGGCGCCGAGGAAGCGATGGCGTGGGGCCTGGTATGGCGGATCTACGACGACCCGGCCTTCGCAACCGAGGTCGATCGGATCGCCGCGCGCCTGGCCAGCCTTGCGCCGGCGGCCGTGGCTGCCACCAAGCGGCTGGTCGCGAAATCCTGCGCGGCCGACCTCGACCGGCAGCTCGACCTCGAACGAGATCTCCAGGGCGAGGCGGGGCGATCACCCGAAATGAAGGACGCGATCGCCGCCTTCTTTGCAAGGCGTCAACGCTAGCCGACTTCCGTCCGCCTTGCGGAAGCGGAGCTGGAACACACCGGGAGGACAGACCTCATGAAGGCCATTCTCAGCAAGTCGGCCGGCGGTACCGAAACACTGGTGCTCGAAGATGTTGCCGACCCCGTCGCGGGACCCGGGCAGGTCCTGATCTGCGTGGCGGCAGTCGGCGTCAACTTCCCCGATTCTCTCATAATCGCCGATCGCTACCAGGAGCGGCCTCCCCGCCCCTTCTCGCCGGGCGGCGAGATATCTGGCACGGTCGAGGCCGTGGGCGAAGGCGTGCAGGATTTCGCACCGGGCGACCGCGTCCTGGCGATCATGATCTGGGGCGGTATGGCCGAAAAGGTGGCGGTCGATGCCTGGCGTTGCCAGCGCATCCCCGATGCCATGCCCTTCGACGAGGCTGCCGCCTTCATGCTCACCTACGGGACCTCCTATCATGCCCTCGCCGACCGGGCGCGGCTGAAGGCGGGCGAGACGCTGCTCGTGCTCGGGGCTGCCGGCGGCGTGGGTCTCAGCGCCGTCGAGGTCGGCAAGGCTCTTGGAGCCCGTGTCGTCGCGGCTGCGTCGAATCAGGAGAAAGTCGATTTCGCCATCGCACACGGCGCGGATGTCGGCGTTGTCTACGACCCCGAGCTTGCTCCAGGCGACGGCCAGCGCGCCCTGACGACGAAGCTCAGGGAAGCGTGCGGCGGCGGCCCCGCAGTCATCTACGACCCCGTCGGCGGCCCCTATTCGGAGGCGGCACTGCGGAGCATTGCTTGGCTCGGCCGCTATCTGGTTGTCGGGTTTCCGGCAGGCATCGCGAAGATACCGCTCAACCTTCCCCTGCTCAAAGGCTGCGACGTGCTCGGCGTCTTCTGGGGCGAGGCCATGCAGCGCGATCCGGTGCGCCACAGACAAGCCCTCGGGGAGCTGTTTGCGCTCTACGGTGAAGGCAAGGTGAGACCTGCGATTTCGGCCCGCTTTCCCTTCTCCCAGGCTGCCCGGGCGATCGCCGAGCTTGCCCGGCGGCGGGCGACCGGCAAGATCGTCGTCACCGTCCCTTGAGGCGTTCTTGCCGGGACCGGTTCAGGCGGCCAACCTGAGGCCAGTCTTTTCGTCGAACAAGTGCGCGGCCTGCGGGTCGAAGCCGACGCGCACGACCTCGCCCGGCCGCACATTCACGCGGTCCCTGACCAGCAATACGACCTGATGACCGGCAATCGTGCCGGTAAGCTGCGCTTCGGCGCCGGTGGGCTCGACCAGCTCGACTTCCATCGGAACGCCGTCGGCCTGCAGGCGCATGTGCTCGGGCCGGATCCCGTAGACGACGATTCGATCTTCGGACGCGGCCGGTGCCGCGCTCAGCGGCAGCAGCAGGTCGGACGAAATCCGAGTTCCGCCGCTCTCCAGCGTGCCACGGAAGAAATTCATCGTCGGCGAGCCGATGAAGCCGGCAACGAACAGATTTGCCGGTCGGTCGTAAAGGTCGAGCGGCGCACCGACCTGCTCGACGACGCCATTGTGCATGGCCACGATCTTGTCGGCCATGGTCATCGCCTCGAACTGGTCGTGCGTAACGTAGATCGTCGTCGTCTTCAGCCGCTGGTGCAGCGACTTGATTTCGGCCCGCATCGTCACCCGAAGCTTGGCGTCGAGGTTGGACAACGGCTCGTCGAACAGGAAGACCTGCGGATCGCGCACGATGGCGCGCCCCATCGCAACGCGCTGGCGCTGACCTCCGGACAGCTCGCGCGGCCGCCGCAGCAGCAGGTTTTCGAGGCCCAGGATGGCGGCGGCCTCCCTCACGCGCTTGTCCATTTCCGCCTTGGCTACGCCCTTGAGCTTCAGTGAGAAGCTCATGTTCTCGAACACCGTCATGTGCGGATAGAGCGCGTAGCTCTGGAACACCATCGCGATGTCGCGCTCCTTCGCCGGCACAGCATTGACGAGCCTGTCGCCGATGAAGATTTCCCCGCCGCTGATCTTCTCCAGACCCGCGATCATCCTGAGCAGTGTCGATTTCCCGCAGCCCGACGGCCCGACGAGCACGACGAACTCGCCGCTCCGGACCTGCACGGAGACGCCCTGCAGGGCACGCACGGCCCCGAAGTCCTTGCGCACGTCCACGATATCGACAGATGCCATCGAGTTCTTTCCTTCCCGTATTCGGACGGGCGCTGCGCGGCCGGGGCAACCCGGGACGCAGATCACCCTTTCACGCCGGACTGCGCAAAGGTGTCGAAGAGCTTCCTCTGGAAGAAGAAGAAGAGTGCGAAGATCGGCAGCGAGGCGAGGATCATGCCCGCCATCAGTGGTCCGAACGCATCTCCGCCCTCGCCGTCCACGAAGCGGCGCAAGCCGAGCTGGACGGTCGTGGAACGCTCGGTATTGGTGATCAGCATCGGCCAGAAATATTCGTTCCAGCAGTCGATGAAGAGGATGATGGTCAGGGCCGCGATGGCCGGACGCACCATCGGCAGGACGACGTGCCACATGGTCTGCCAGTTGTTGGCGCCATCGACGACCGCGGCATCGAGAATTTCATTGGGGATCGCCCGGATATGCTGCCGCAGAAGGAATATGCCGAACGGCGCCGCGAGATTCGGCACGATGAGGCCTAGGAAAGTGTCGTACCATCCGAGATTCACCACCAGCAGGTAGATCGGGATCATGGTGAGCTGATGCGGGATCATCATCGCGCCGAGCACCGCCAGGAACAGCGTGTTGCTGCCGAAGAACGTGTAGCGCGCGAACACGTAGGCGGCCATGATGGAGGTCAGGAGCTGGCCCGCGACGCGCAGCGCCGATGTCGCGATCGAGTTCCAGAGATAGGCGCCGAACGGCATGGCGTCGAAAAGCGTCCGGAAGTTGTCCAGCGTCGGCTTCTTCGGCCAGGGTATCGGCGAATACATCTCCTGCGCCGGCTTGAAGGCGCTGCCGACCATCAGGATCAGCGGTACGAGGACCGACAAGGCGAGCACGACCAGCAGCGCCTCCGCAGCCCAGAGCGTCGCCCTGTTTTCGGTGACCGGCGGTTGGTCAGCGGCGCCGGCATCCGCAAGGGGCTGGCTGCTCATTGATAGTGCACCCTGCTCTCGAGAATCCGCATCTTGACGGCCGTGACGACGAAGATGATGGCGAAGATGAGCACGGTCCCTGCCGCGCCATAGCCGATGTTGAAGCTCTGGAAGGCGTATTGGTAGACCATGTAGAACAGGTTGGTCGTCGAATTGGACGGCCCGCCATGGGTCAGGATGTCGATCGGCGTGAACACCTGCTGGATCGAGAATATGACGGTCACGATCAGCACGAAGAACGTGGTCGGAGACAGCGTCGGCCAGATCAGGTAGCGGAAGAGCGCGACGTCGCCTGCCCCGTCAAGCCTCATTGCCTCGATCTGGTCCCGGTTCACACTGGCAAGACCTGCAAGGTAGAGCAGCATGTTGAAGCCCATGATCTTCCACGCCGAGATCGCCAGGATTGTCCACAGCGCGGTGTCGGGCGACGACAGCAGCGGCGGCAGCCGCAGGCCGAGCATGGCCATCACCGAGTTGCCGATGCCGACGAGCGGGTTGAGCAGCCACATCCACAGAAGCGACACGACCACGAAGCTCATCAGCGTCGGCAGGAAGATCGCGCTCTTGTAGACGATGCCGCGCCGTGGGCTGACCACCCAGATCGCGAGCGCGATGAACAGCGGGAACAGGACCTTAAGCGGGATGGAGCCGACGATGTAGATCGCCGTGTTCTTCAATGCCGCGTCGAAGATCGGGCTATCCAGGAGGCCGGAGAAGTTCGTTAATCCGACGAACCTCATCTCGCTCGAGGTCAGGTTCCACTGATGGAAGGCAAGGACGAACGTGTAGATGAGAGGCCAGTAGATGAAGACCGCGATCAGCAGCAGCGCTGGGGCGAGGAAGGTCAGGCGCATCGTCTGGTCTCTCTCGGACGGCTGACGGCCGGGCAGCATATGCTGCCGCCCGGCCGCAACATTGTCTACTTCGCGGGCTGGCCGAGAGTCTCGTTCATCCGGCGCTGCGCTTCGGGCGCGAGCTCCGCGGCGGTGCCGCGTCCCGCCAGCAGGTCATCGAGCAGGCCGACCATGAGGTTCTGGATGTCGACGGCCCGGTCACCCGGATACTGCGGCTTCGGCACGACCACCTTCATCTGATCGAGCATGACCGAATACTGCGGCACCTTGGCGACGAAGTCGGTGATCCGCGGGTCGGACATTGGGTCCATCGTGACCGGCATGTAGCCGGAGTCGAGCGACATCTTGATGCTGTTTTCGGGGCGCGACAGGGACTCGAGGAACTTGAAGGCATTCTTCTGCCTTTCCGGATCCTGCGAGAAGACCATCAATCCCGAGCCGCTATTGGGCAGCTTGAGCGGCTCGCTGCCGAAGCGCGGGACGGCGGCCACGCCGACGTCGAAATTGCCCTTGGCGTTATTGACGATGCCGACGAGCTGCGCGCTGGTGTAGATGTAGAAACCAAGTTGGCCTGCGTTGAAGGCTGCAAGCGCCTGACGGGTCGTGATCGACGGCATCAGCCCGTACTTCTTGCTGAGATCCTGCCAGGTCTGCAGCGCGGCGATGCCTTTCTCGTCGGCGAAGGTGAAGCGGTCGCCTTCGGGCGAAAGGATGTTCGCGCCGCCGGCGATCAGGATGGTCTGGGTATTCCAGTCATTGTCCGTGCCGAAGGCGAACACGCCCTCCTTGCCGGTCTTGTCCTTGATCTGCTGAGCCTGCTTGACGAGTTCGTCCCAGTTGGCCGGAGGACTGTCGGGCGACAGGCCGGCCTCCTTCATCAGCGACTTGTTGTAGTACATCAGCGCGACGCCGTGGGTGAACGGCAGCAGGTAGTTCTGCCCCTTGAACTGGCCCAGCGTGCGAAAGCTCGGATAGAAGCGCTCCATCCACTTCGCGCCGTCAGGACTCTTCTCCAGCGGGATCGCACGCGCGTTGAGCACCATGTCGCTGATCGACTGCGTCAGGATCTGGCCCACGTCCGGCGGATTGCCGGCGACCAGTGCCGTCTTGATTTCCGCGTTCAGCGTCCGGTAGTCCTTGTTGGATCCCTTGACCTTGATGTCGGGATTTTCCTTCTCGAACGCGGCGATCAGATCCTCGACCGCCTTCGCGTTGTTGGGGCTCACCGAATAGTAGTAGAAGCTGATCTCGTTGGCTGCATGGGCACTTCCCGCCAGCACCGACAGGGCGAAGGCGACCACCCATTTCCTCACTGTCGTCATTGCCATTTGTTTCCTCCCATCGAGCAAAGCCCCATTTGCGGCTCCGGGCCTCCCGCCCGGACGCGCACGAAACTCTCCGTTCGCGGCAGCCTTGATGAAGCAAAGTCAATAAGGAGGATATCCGAGGTCAATCAAATTGCAACCGTTATGTTGAGCGCCGTTTTCGCCAAGGATTATAATATTGATATAAAAAGATAAAATTACATGATTGCTTGGATAAGCAGGAGCTGAAGTTGCCACATCTCATTTGGTGAGCTATGTTCAGGCCGCCGTTGATCCGGGGGAGAAAATGACCGCACATTCGATGATCGTGGCTCAAATTTCGGACTGTCATGTCAGTCTGGAGCCGTGGCGCGGCGTCGCCGACACGATCGGCGGGCTGAAGCGCGCAATAGCCTCGATCAATGCCTTTGTTCCTCGCATATCGCTCGTTCTCGTCTCAGGCGATCTGGCGGCCGCAGGCACGGCGGACGAATACCGAGTGGCGCGCGAGCTTCTTTCGAGCCTCGTGCCGCCCTTCTGCCTCATCCCGGGCAACCATGACCTGCGGGCGCCGATGACGTCTGCCTTCCCGGAACTTTTCGACGCCGGCCTGCATCCCGATTTCCTCTGTCATGATCGGCTAGTGGGCGGCACGCGCTTCCTCGGCCTCGACACGATCATCGAGAACCAGTCGGGCGGCGAGTTGTGTGGGCGTCGGCTCGAATGGCTGGAGAACAAGCTCGCGCAGCAACCCGACCGCGACACGGTGATCGTCATGCATCATCCGCCTTTCAGGACGGGCCTGGAGATCATCGATCGCCATCCCTTCGGCGGAGCCGGCGAGTTCGAGCGCATCGTGGCCGCCAGGCCCAATGTGCGCGGTGTCTGGTGCGGGCATGCTCACCGTATGATGTCGACGAGATGCGCCGGTATACCCGCCTATGTTGCACCCAGCACCGGCTTCCAGCTCCCGCTCGACCTGACCGGTGAAGTTGCACGCACCTTCAACCAGGAACCGCCCGGCTATCTCGTGCATGCAATCGCAGAAGATGCCATCGTGACCTATCCCCAACTCGTCGACCGCTTCCAGGAATTCCCCCTGCGGCCCGGCCATTGAACGCGGATCTTTCCCGAATGCAGCGGCTCATCACGTTCGAAGGCGTATCCAATTTCCGCGACCTCGGCGGCTACGACACCGAAGACGGCGGCAGGCTCCGTTGGTCCCGGCTCTACCGCTCGTCCAACCTGTCCGGCATGACCGAGACGGACCAGCAACTCTTCGAGGCCCTGGGCATTCGCACCGTCATCGATCTGCGGTCCGTCGACGAACAGGCCCTGCGCCCCAACCGCATCCGCTCCCCGCTCGTCCGCACCGAGGCAATGACAATCCCCCCACAGGTGCCTACCCATGTCGCCGCGGCGCTTTCGGACGACGAGACGGGCGCTGCCGCCTGCCGTGGCCTGCTCACCGACATCTATCGCTCCTATGCGCGCAACTACGCCCGTGTGATCGGCAACTTCCTGCAGACCGTCTCGGCAGCCGGCGGACAGCCGGTGCTCTTTCACTGCTCGGCCGGCAAGGACCGGACGGGCGTCATGTCGGCCATGCTGCTGCTGGCGCTCGACGTGCCACTGGGAACGGTTCGCACGGACTACCTGCTGAGCCGTGACCATTTCCGACCCTTCCCCAGCACATATCCGAAAATGGTCCAGGCCGTACTGGATGGCGTCGAAGACGGCTACCTGACGGCGTTCCTGGAAGAGGTTGGATATTTTCGCATGCCTCGGGACGCGCTGTTCGCAGACGTCTTCGGGCTGCGGGACGGCGATCGTCGCGCGCTGAAGAATCTGCTTGTCGAGGATGGATGACCGGGGCCTGTGTCCCTGCCCCCTCGAAAACCCATGAGCGAGGCTCGCATGTCACAGCCCAACGCAAGCTCCCTGGACTTTTCCTGGCCGGCGCGCGGCATCGCGCTCGCGCGCTTCACCCGCCCCGAGCAGATGAACACGCTGACGATCGAGACCCTCAAGGCGCTCGACCGGGCCGTGGACGAGGCAGAGGCCGCCGGATGTCGCGCGTTCATCGTCACCGGCAGCGGCCGCGCATTCTGCGGCGGTGCCCATGTCAGCTACTTCACCGAACCCGATCCCGTCCTCGCCGCCACGCCGCTCGCAATTCGCGACCGATACGTCCGGCGGATCCAGGAAGTCTTCGACCGGTTGCAAGCCATGCCGTTCGTGACCATCGCTGCGATCAACGGCTATGCGCTCGGCGGCGGTTGCGAACTCGCCCTTTCCTGCGATTTCCGGCTGATCGCGGAAAGCGCCCGGATCGGGTTGACGGAAGTCCGCTTCGGCACCATCCCCGGAGCCGGCGGCGTACAGAACCTGCCCAAGATCGTCGGCCGGGCAAAGGCGCTGGAGATCACCCTGCTGGGCGAGCACCTGACGGCCGCCCAGGCGCTGGCCGCCGGCATGGTAACGGCGACCGCAGCCGACGCGACGCTTTTGGACGACGCGTTTGCCTTTGCCGCGCGCTTCACTAAATTCTCCCCCGTGGCGGTCGCTGAAGCCAAGCGCGCCATCTACCGTTGCCAGACGGAAAACACGGCAGCAGCCTCGCTCATCGCGCTCGATGGGGTGACCGTGGCCGCCGGCTCCGCCGACTGGCAGGAAGGCATGTCGGCCTTCGTGGAGAAACGCGCCCCCCGCTTCGAGCCGTAGGAGCCGGGTCCGCGGCGGCCCATCGGTGCGGAATGTTCCCCCGTTGACAACATCGGCGGGCTCCCGTCAGAAGTGGCACGGCCACTCGATGGAGCGGCCTTCAGCTAAGCTTCGACGGGGCGAGTGCGCTCGGGAAGATCCCGCCAGCCGTCCGCATGAGCCGGCCCGGACGGTCGTCCGTGGCACGGGACTTTTGGGAGCATGTCATGGCATCGAGTTCGAGGAAGCGGGTCGTCAACCGCCTGCCAGCGGAGCGCAGGATTTCGGACATCATGCGGGCAGCGCGCACGGTCTTCGCCGAGAAGGGTTACCATGACGCGCTCATTTCCGACATCGCCGAGCGCGCCGGCATGGTGGAAGGCAACATCTACCGCTTCTTCACCAACAAGCGCGACCTGCTCGTGCGGGTGGTCGAGGACTGGTTCGAGGAAATCATCGTCAACGACGACGAGCAGTTTGCCGGCATTCGCGGCGTCTGGAACCGCATCCGCTTCGTCGTCCACCAGCATCTGGTGACCATCCGCCGCGAGCCGAGCCTGAGCCGCCTGTTCTTCCAGGAACTGCGCTCGGATCCGGCCTACCGGCAGACACGGCTGTTTGAACTCAACCAGATCTATACCCACCGGATGATTGACATCGTACGCGAGGCGGCCGCGAGCGGCGAGTTCCGCACGGACCTGTCGCCCGCGCTCGTCCGCGACATGGTCTATGGCTGCATCGAACATCACACCTGGGCGTTCCTGCGCAACGAGGGTGAATTCGACATAGACCAGACGGCAGATAGCGTCACCGAGATCGTCTACAATGGACTGGTCACGCGGCATGATGCTACGAGAGAGTTCGACGTCGCGTTGACACGTCTTGAGAATATAGCGAATCGCCTGGAGACCAAAATACATCTAAAAGATGCTATTAATAAATAAATTATATTTTGATCGAAATATATTTACGATTTTTTTGGATGAGACACGGCAAGTGACCGGCAGATCAGATCCGAGAACCTAAACGGCAGGCTGACATCGAATTCCACGTTGGCGAAGATTTCGGAACGTTCAACGAATGTGCGGACTGCCAGCCACAGGAAGGAACGGGCCATCGGTGAGTTGGGCTAGGTAGCCATACCTCACGGAGGACAAAATCCGGATCTGGGCGCCACCGGACAAGGCCGGCAGCTATGCCTCTTCCTCGAAGATCACTTCGCGCTTCTGTCGGATCGCGGGCAGCGAGACGATGACGAGCAGCACGACGGCCAGGACGAGGCAGGCGAGGCTGATCGGGCTGGTGACGAAGACCGACACGTCGCCATGCGCCATGACCATCGCCCGGCGCAGGTTCTCCTCCAGCATCGGGCTCAGGATCAGGCCGATGATGAAGGGCGCCGGCTCCAGCGAGAACTTGTGGAACACGTAGCCGAGCACCCCGAAGAAGGCGACCGTGTAGAGGTCGAAGGGGCTGAGGCTGATCGTGTAGACGCCGATGACGGAGAAGATGACGATCGCCGGGAACAGCACGTAGGTCGGGATCGTCAGCAGCCGCACCCACAGGCCGACCAGCGGCAGGTTGATGACGAGCAGCATCAGGTTGCCGACCCACATCGACGCGATCAGGCCCCAGAACAGCGCCGGCTGGTTGTTGACGATGTTTGGCCCCGGCACGATGCCCTGCGTCAGCAGGGCGCCGATGATCAGCGCCATGACGGCGTTGGAAGGAATGCCGAGCGCCAGCATCGGAATGAAGGAGACCTGGGCGGCAGCGTTGTTGGCCGATTCCGGCCCGGCCACGCCCTGGATGGCGCCGCGCCCGAACTCCTCGGGATGGCGCGAGACGCGCTTCTCGACGGCGTAGGAGGCGAAGGAGGACAGCAGCGCCCCGCCGCCCGGAAGCACGCCGAGGAAGGTGCCAATGCCCGCCCCGCGCGCGATCGCGCCGGCCGACGCCGACAGGTCCTTCAGCCTCGGCATCAGGTTGGTGACCTTGGTCGTCACGAGCGTGCGCTGCGCCGTGTCCTCGAGATTGCGCAGGATCTCGGTGAGGCCGAACATGCCGACCGCGATCGAGACGATCTCGATGCCGTCTGACAGCTCGATGAAGCCGTAGGTGAAGCGGAAGGCGCCGGTGCCGACGTCCATGCCGACGACGCCGAAGATCATGCCGAGCACGATCATCGCGGCGGCGCGCACCAGCGAGCCGCTCGCCAGCGCGATGGTGCACACCAGACCGAGCACGATGAGGGAGAAATACTCGACCGGCCCGAACTTCAGCGCCATCGCCGTCAGCGGCACGG
>JAFKJY010000116.1 GCA_017305835.1 Hyphomicrobiales bacterium | reverse complement strand
AATACACCTATCACGGCCCCGGCCAGCGGGTGGCCTATGTCATGCTCGACCTCATCCGCCGGCGCGAGGACGTGCGCGCCTTCGTGACGGCGCTGGAGGACTGGGTCATCGGCGCGCTCGACCGCGTCAACGTGCGCGGCGAGAAGCGCGACGGCCGCGTCGGCGTCTGGGTCGCGCGCCCCGACAAGCCGCCCCTGCCCGACGGCTCGCCGGCCGAGGACAAGATCGCGGCGATCGGCGTGCGGCTGCGGCGCTGGGTCAGCTTCCACGGCATCGCCATCAACATCGAGCCGGACCTCGGCCATTTCTCCGGCATCGTGCCCTGCGGCATCACCGGCTACGGCGTGACCAGCCTCGTCGACCTCGGCCTGCCGATCACGATGGCCGAGTTCGACGTCACCCTGAAGCAGGCCTTTGCCGACATATTCGGCCCGGTCGAGGGCTGAAGACCGCCCCGCCAGATACCCAGCCGGCCGGGGCGCACCCCGAACCACTCACAACGGCGCGGATCATGAGCGCCGCCTCACTCATGGGCGGCGGAAACCCGCCGCCGTCTCACGCAACTACAGAGCGCCGATCCACATCGCCGTCGTGACGATGAACAGGCTTACCGTGACCAGCGACGCGACATCCTGAAGAAGACTCGACATCAAACCCTCCTGTTCCGCTTGATGTCCCTTTATGTTCTTTTTTTGTTCTAGCGTCAATGGCTCATTTGCGGCCATGCGACATCGCGGCGGGCCAGCCGGCGGCAGGGTTAAGGAAGGATGAAGCGGGTCAGGCGCCGCGTTCGAGCGGCACGACCTTGCCCTTGTCGAGGGTGACGCGGCGGTCCATGCGGGCTGCCAGATCGTGGTTGTGGGTGGCGATCAACGCCGACAGGCCCGACTGGCGCACCAGCGCTTCCAGCGCGTCGAACACGTAGCCGGCCGTGACGGGATCGAGGTTGCCGGTCGGCTCGTCGGCCAGGAGCAGCATCGGCCCGTTGGCGACGGCGCGCGCGATCGCCACGCGCTGCTGCTCGCCGCCCGACAGCTCGGCCGGCCGATGCTCGGCGCGATGGCCGATCTTCATGTAGTCGAGGAGCTGCATGGCGCGCGAGCGCGCCTCGGCGGGCGCCAGGCCGCGCACGAGCTGCGGCATCATCACATTCTCCAGCGCCGAGAATTCGGGCAGCAGGTGGTGGAACTGGTAGACGAAGCCGATGTCGTTGCGGCGGATCGCGGTGCGCTCGTCGTCGGAGAGCCGGCCGCAGGCGCGCCCGCCGACGATGACGTCGCCGCCGTCCGGCATCTCGAGCAGGCCGGCCAGGTGCAGCAGCGTCGACTTGCCGGCGCCCGACGGCGCCACCAGCGCCACCATCTCGCCAGCCACGAGCGTGAAGGAGGCCGCGTCGAGGATGGTCAGCCGCCGCGTGCCTTCGGCATAGTGGCGCTCGACCTCGCGCATCTCCAGGACGGGACGGCGCGCGCTCATTCGTATCTCAGCGCCTCGACCGGATCGAGCCTCGCGGCCCGCCAGGCCGGGAACAGGGTGGCGAGGAAGGACAGGACCAGCGCCATCAGCACGACGGAGACCGTCTCGTTGACGTCCATCTCCGCCGGGAGCTGGCTGAGGAAATATAGCTCGGGGTTGAACAGCGTCGTGCCCGACAGCCAGGAGAAGAACTGGCGGATCGATTCGACGTTGAGGCAGATGACGATGCCGAGGGCGACGCCGGCGAGCGTGCCGGCGATGCCGATCGCCGAGCCGGTCATCAGGAAGATACGCATCACCGCGCCGCTGGTCGCGCCCATCGTGCGCAGGATGGCGATGTCGTGGCCCTTGTCCTTCACCAGCATGACGAGGCCGGAGATGATGTTGAGGGCGGCCACCAGCACGATCAGCGTCAGGATCATGAACATGACGTTGCGCTCGACCTGCAGCGCAGAGAAGAAGGTCTGGTTGCGCTGCCGCCAGTCGATGGTGAAGACCTGCCGCTGCGCCGCCTGCTCCACCTCGCCGCGAACCGTGTCGACGGCGTCGGGGTTCTTGATGAAGACCTCTATCGACTGAACGAGGCCCTCCTGGTTGAAATAGAGCTGGGCCTCCGACAGCGGCATGAAGACGATCGAGGCGTCGTATTCGGACATGCCGATCTCGAAGATCGCCGTCACCGGATAGGCCTTCACGCGCGGCGTGGTGCCGAAGGGGGTGACGTCGCCGTCGGGCGAGACCAGCGTCACCGCGTCGCCGAGCGAGATGCCGAGGTTCTCGGCCATGCGGGTGCCGATCGCCACGCCGCCGGACTGGTCGAAACCGTCGAGCGTGCCCTGGCGGAGATCCTTGGCGACGAGGTCGACCTTCTTCAGGTCCTGCTCGCGGATGCCGCGCACCAGCGCGCCGGTGCCGGCGCCCACCCTGCCGGAAGCGAGCACCTGGCCCTCGACCAGCGGGATCGCGTAGCGGACGCTGTCGAGCTTGTCGATGCGCGCGGCGACCGCGTCGTAGTCGTCGAACGGCCGGTCCATCGGCTGCATGATGAGATGGCCGTTGATGCCGAGGATGCGGGTCAGCAGCTCTGCGCGAAAACCGTTCATCACCGCCATGACGACGATCAGCGTCGCCACGCCGAGCATGATGCCGATGAAGGAGATTGAGGCGATGACGGAGATCACCGTCTCCTTGCGCTTGGAGCGCAGGTAGCGCCAGGCCACCATGCGCTCGAAGCCGGAGAACGGCCCTGCCCCACGGGCGGGCGGCGCCGGCGTCGTTCCGGCTGCTGCTGCCGCCGCGGCTTCGCTCACGCGGCGCCCCCCAGCTCGGCGAGCAGCTCGTCCAGCCGCTTCACGTCGCGCTGGCCGCTGGCGCGCAGCTTCACCTCGACCGTGCCGTCGGCGGCCCCGCGCGGACCGACGATGAGCTGGCGCGGGATGCCGATCAGGTCGGCGGTGGCGAACTTGGCGCCGGCGCGCTGGTCGGTGTCGTCGTAGAGCACCTCGCGGCCGCCCTTCCCGCAGGCCGCGACCAGCTTCTCGCAGGCGGCGTCACAAGCCGCGTCGCCCGGCTTCATGTTGATGACCACGACGTCGAAGGGCGCAACCGATTCCGGCCAGATGATGCCGTTGTCGTCATGGCTCGCCTCGATGATCGCGGCGATCAGGCGCGTCGGGCCGATGCCGTAGGAACCCATCGAGACGAAGCGCTCCTTGCCGTCGGGGCCGGTCACGCTGGCGTTCATCGGCTTGGAGTACTTCTCGCCGAAGTGGAAGATGTGGCCGACCTCGATGCCGCGGGCGGCGAGCCGGTCGGCCTCGGGCACCTTCTCCCACGCCTTCTCGTCGTGCATCTCGTCGGTCGCGGCGTAGGGCGTGGTCCATGCGTTGACCACGCCGGCGATCTCGGCGTCGTTGCCGAAATCGGTGTCCTCGCCCGGCACCTTCATGTCGAGGAACTCGCGGGCGCAGAAGACGGCGCTCTCGCCGGTGTCGGCCAGGATGATGAACTCGTGGGAGAGGTCGCCGCCGATCGGGCCGGTGTCGGCGCGCATCGGGATCGCCTTCAGCCCCATGCGCGCGAAGGTGCGCAGATAGGCGACGAACATGCGGTTGTAGGCAGCGCGCGCGCCCTCGTAGTCGAGGTCGAAGGAATAGGCGTCCTTCATCAGGAACTCGCGTGAGCGCATGACGCCGAAGCGCGGCCGCACCTCGTCGCGGAACTTCCACTGGATGTGGTAGAGGTTGAGCGGCAGGTCGCGATAGGACTTCACGTAGCTGCGGAAGATGTCGGTGACCATCTCCTCGTTGGTCGGGCCGTAGAGCATGTCGCGCTCGTGGCGGTCCTGGATGCGCAGCATCTCCTTGCCGTAGTCGTCGTAGCGGCCGCTCTCGCGCCACAGCTCGGCCGACTGGATCGTCGGCATGATGATCTCCAGCGCGCCGGCGCGGTTCTGCTCCTCGCGGATGATCTGGTTGACCTTGTCGAGCACGCGCTTGCCGAGCGGCAGCCAGGCGAAGGAACCGGCCGCCTGCTGGCGGATCATGCCGGCACGCAGCATCAGCCGGTGCGAGACGATGTCCGCCTCGCGCGGGGTCTCCTTGAGGATGGGCAGGAAGTAACGCGACAGTCGCATGAAGGGGTCCGTGGGAACGATGCGCCGGCGACGGAATCGGCCGGGCGCGCAGGGATTTGCACGCGCTTCTTAGCCATTTCGTGGCGGGTTGGAAACCCGAGCGGTCGCGGCGGCGATGCGCCTGCCCGGCCGCTGACGCATCAGCGGGCAGAGCGTGACGCGCAATTGTGCATTGCAGCACATCAAGTCACGTCACCACGCAATATTTTCCGTGACAAGATGTCCGCCTCTGTTCTAATGTTCAGCCATAAATGAGCGGGCGAAGCCAAAATTCGCCCCCTTACGCGGTCAAAGTCTTGGGAGGATGCGATCTGGGCGCGAGGAAACTCGCTGCCGCCGGTAACGGAACACGGATCGGACGCGTTCAACTGCAAGGCTTCGGCCTTGCATTTTTTTTGTGCAGACCTCTGAGCATGACGGTCCCGCCCGCGCCCTTTGGAGCTTGGCGCGGCGGCGCGAGCCGGGCGAACTTCTTGCCGGATCGTTCGCGTTGCTGCGGGTGCTCTCCCTGAACCGTGCTCTTCGCAGGTTTTGCTTTCGGCGGGCCGCCGGCGGCGGCGCGCTGTGCAATGTGGGGCCAGCTCCGCGGGGCGAACGGGTAATCGCGCGAAGTCGGTTGCCTCAGTAGAACTTCGGGCCGATGCGCGGGACGTCGTCGAAGCTGAAGCCCCAATAATGCACGACGAGATAGTAGATCCCGAAGATCACCAGCGACACGATCGTGGTGCGCAGCACGGCCCAGCGCACATGCGGCCCGCGCGGCGCGCTCGACGTGGTGCCGAGCGTCACCTCGCCGTCCTCGTCCTGCGTGCGCAGGCCGATCGGCAGCATGGCGAACAACACGGTCCACCAGATGATGAAGAAGATCGCGAGGTTCGAGACGAAGCCGACCATGGCGCGCTCCCTTGAGCCTGTTGCGGACGACGGCGACGCCGCGTCCGATGCCCTTATACCTGTTCCAGTTCGACCAGCGTGCCGAGAAAATCCTTGGGGTGGAGGAACAGCACCGGCTTGCCGTGGGCGCCAGTCTTCGGCTTGCCGTCGCCCAGCACGCGCGCGCCGGCGGCGACCAGCCGGTCGCGCGCGGCGATGATGTTGTCCACCTCGTAGCAGACATGGTGCATCGCGCCGGCCGGATTCTTCGCCACGAAGCCGGCAATGGTCGAGCCCTCGCCGAGCGGCTCCAGCAGCTCGATCTTGGTGTTGCCGACGTCGACGAAGACCACCGTCACGCCATGCTCGGGCAGCGCCTGCGGAGCCGACACCTTCGCACCCAGCGTATCGCGGTAGACCGCAATCGCAGCCGCGAGGTCCGGCACGGCGATGGCGACATGGTTCAGGCGTCCAAGCACGGAAACGTTCCTACAACGGCAGTCGGCAGTCGGCAGTCGGCAATAGGGTTTTCTCGCAATCCGCCTTCAGGCGCCAGCATTCGGTCCCGACTGCCGATTGCCGACTGGCGACTGCCGCATTTCACCTCGTCACGAACACCGTCACGATCGGCTTCTTGCCCCAGGCTTCCTCGCCGGTGGAACGGACGGCCCTGCGCACGGCTTCCTCGACGAGGTCGAGATCCTTTCGCCTGGCGCGCGGGATCGATTCAACCGCGCCAATCGCCGCATCGAGCATCAGCTCCTCGATCGGCTCGCCGGAGCGATCGGTCTTGGCTACCCCGATCGCGACGAGGTCCGGGTCGCCTGCGATCTCGTAGCGGTCGTCGAGCACGACGTTGACGGCGACGTGGCCGGCAAACGAAAGCCGCCGCCGGTCGCGGATGCCCATCTCCTCGTCGGAGCCGATCAGCTTGCCGTCCTTGTAGATGCGGCCGAAAGGCACCTGGTCGACGATCTCGGGATCGCCCGGCGCCAGCCGCAACATGTCGCCGTTGCGCACCTGCGCGACATGCGGAACGCCGGACATGGCCGCGAGCGAGCCCTGCCCCACCAGGTGCTGCGCCTCGCCGTGGACCGGCACGAGCACGTTCGGCCGCACCCATTCGTACATGCGCCTGAGCTCGCCGCGGCGTGGATGGCCGGAGACGTGCACCAGCGCGTCGCCGTCCTCGATCACCTTCACCCCCTGCTCGATCAGCAGGTTCTTGGTGGCGAGGATCGCCTTCTCGTTGCCGGGGATGACGCGCGAGGAATAGACGACCGTGTCGCCGGCGGCGAGCGAGACGCTGCGCATCTCGTCGCGGGCGAGCTTGGCGAGCGCGGCCCGCGGCTCGCCCTGGCTGCCCGTGCACAGGATCACGAGTTGGTCGCGTGGGATGAGGTTGAACTCCTCCTCGGCAGCGAAGGGCGGCAGGCCGTCGAGATAGCCGAGCTCGGTGGAGACGTCGATGACGCGCTTGATCGAGCGGCCGAGCACGAGCACGCGCCGGCCGGCGTCGCGCGCGGCCTCCGCAATCGAGCGGATGCGGCCGACATTGGAGGAGAAGGTGGTGATGGCGACGCGCGCGGGCGCGGCCTCGATGACCTCCTTCAGGCCCACGCCGACCTGCTTCTCCGACGGCGATTCGCCCTCGCGCAGCGCATTGGTGGAATCGCACATCATCGCCAGCACGCCGCGGTCGCCGAGCGCGCGGAAGCGCGCCTCGTCGGTCAGCGGGCCGATCGCCGGGCCGGGGTCGATCTTCCAGTCGCCGGTGTGGATGACCGTGCCGAGCGGCGTGGTGATGGCGAGCGACACCGGCTCGGGGATCGAATGGGTGACGGCCACGGCCTCGATGGTGAACGGCCCGACCGTGAAGGTCTCGCCGGCATGGTAGATGGTGACCGGAACCTCGGGCGCGCCCTTCTCCGACTGCCGCTTGGCTTCCAGCAGGCCGGCGGTGAACGGCGTCATCCAGACGTTCGCCTTGAGCCGCGGCCACAGGTCGAGCAGCGCGCCGTAATGGTCCTCGTGCGCGTGGGTGATGACGATGCCGCGCAAATTGGCGACGTCCTCCTCGATGAAGCGGATGTCCGGCAGCACGAGGTCGACGCCCGGCATCGTCTCGTCGGGGAAGGTCACACCGCAGTCGACGACGATCCATTCGCGCGCGTCGGCCGGCCCGTATCCGTAGAGCGCGAGGTTCATGCCGATCTCGCCGACGCCGCCCAGCGGACAGAAGATCAGTTCGGCCTGTGTCTGGCTTGCCATGCGTCTTTCCTAGCCTGCCGCTGCGGAGGCGATCGCCCCGAAATGGACGTCGCCGGCGGCGATACGGTGCGCCCTGCCCTGCCGGTCGCGGACGACGAAGCGGCAATCCTCGTCGATCGTCTCGAACGTGCCGCGCAGCACCTCGCCGTCGACGCGCACGGCAACCTCGCCGCCCAGCCCCGCGGCGCGCGCCAGCCAGCGGCGGCGGATCTCGGCCAGGCCGCGCCCGCCGTTCCAGGCCCGCCAATTGTCGATCCACGCATCGGAAAGGGCAAGGAACAGGGCTTCCGCGTCGCAGGCCGCGCCCAGCGCCGCCAGAGACGTCGCCGGATAGGGCAGATCGGCCGGATGCGCAACGACGTTGACGCCGATGCCGATCGCGACGGCGAAACGGCCGTCCGGCAGGCCAGTCGATTCGAGCAGGATGCCGGCGAGCTTGGCACCGCCGGCCAGCACGTCGTTCGGCCATTTCAGCTCGAAGCGGCTGCGCGGGCCGGCGTCGGCGCCGTCCGGCGCGATCGAGACGGATCGGCCGGGCGCCACGGCCTCCAGCGCGTCGCCCAGCGCCAGCCCGGCAACGAAGCCGAGCGTGGCGGCATGCGACAGCTCGCTCAGGCCGGACAGGAGCAGCGTCGCCGCAAGGTTGCCCTCGGGCGTCGCCCATTCGCGACCGCGCCGGCCGCGGCCGCTTTCCTGCTTCTTCGAGACGATCCACAGCGGGCCGGGCTCGCCGGCCAGCGCGCGCTCGATGGCGATCGCGTTGGTCGAGCCGACAGAGGGGAAGGATTCGAGCGCGTATCCCGCGGCTGCGGCGGATGGCGCGAGGCGGAAGGCCATGTCCTAGAAGAACGCGCCCGCGGCGGCCTCGCCGATGCGGCCGATCGGCCCGCCGATCAGGACGTAGAACAGGACGAAGGCGCCCGACAGGCCGAGCACGAGGCGCAGCTCGCCGGCCATCGGCTGGAAGCCGCCGACCGGCTCGTCGAACCACATGATCTTGATGATGCGCAGGTAGTAATAGGCGCCCACCACGGAGGTCAGCACGCCGATGACGGCCAGCGCGTAGAGATTGGCGTTGATGGCCGCGAGGAAGACGTACCACTTGGCCCAGAAGCCCGCGAGCGGCGGGATGCCGGCCAGCGAGAACATGAGGATCGTCAGGATCGTCGCCATCACCGGATTGGTCGCCGACAGGCCCGAGAGGTCGGAGATGTCCTCGACATTGCCCTCCTTGCGGCGCATCGCCAGGATGAAGGCGAAGGTGCCGAGCGTCATGGCGAGATAGATCAGCATGTAGAGCACGACGCCGCGCACGCCGGCCTCGCTGTTGGCCGCCAGCCCCACCAGCGCGAAGCCCATGTGGCCGATCGAGGAATAGGCCATCAGGCGCTTGAAGTTGCGCTGGCCGATCGCCGCGAACGAGCCGAGCGCCATCGAGGCGATCGAGACGAAGACGATGATCTGCTGCCAGTCAGCATGGATCGGCTCGAAGGTCGACATGGTCACGCGAACCAGGAGCGACATGGCCGCCATCTTCGGGGCGGCGGCGAAGAAGGCCGTCACCGGCGTCGGCGCGCCCTCGTAGACGTCCGGCGTCCACATGTGGAACGGCACCAGCGACAGCTTGAAGACGATGCCGGAGAGCACGAAGACGAGGCCGAACACCAGGCCGAGCTGGCGCTGCGAGCCGGAAAGCACCTGGGCGATGGCGTCGAAGCCGGTGGCGCCCGTGTAGCCGTAGACCAGGCTGATGCCGTAGAGCAGGATGCCGGAAGACAGGCACGACAGGATGAAATATTTCAGCCCGGCCTCGGTGGAGCGCAGGCTGTCGCGGTTGATCGCGGCGAGCACGTAGAGCGCCAGCGACTGCAGCTCGAGGCCGAGATAGAGCGCGATCATGTCGTTGGCCGAGATCATCAGCATCATGCCGAGCGTCGCCAGCATGATGAGGACCGGGTACTCGAACTTGTCGAACTTCTCCGCCTTGGCGAAGCCGACCGACATGACGAGCGCCACGGCCGAGCCGATCAGCGCCAGCACCTTCATGGTGCGCGAGAAGGCGTCGCTGACGAAGGCGCCGCCGAAGGCCTCGCCGTCGGCGGGGAACAGCACGATCCAGGCGCCGACGCCCAGCAGCAGCGCCACCGACAGGCCGGTGACGGTGTTGTTGGCGCGCTCGCCGGAAAAGACGCCGATCATCAGGAGCAGCATGGCCCCGATGGCGAGGATCAGTTCCGGCGTGGCGAGCGTGAGGCTGTGCGACAGTTCCGCCGTCATGGTCCGTTCCTAGTGCGCCACGACGAGGGCGGCCGTCTGCGCCGCCTCGAGCGTGAGCGAAACCTTGTTGACGAGCGCGTCGACCGACATGGCGGTGTAGCGCAGGATGGGCGCCGGATAGACGCCGAAGAAGATCACCAGCACGACGAGCGGGTAGATGATCACGCGCTCGCGGGTGGACAGGTCGAGCAGGTTCTTCAGGCTCTCCTTGGAGAGCACGCCGTAGATGATGCGGCGGTAGAGCCACAGCGCATAGGCCGCCGACAGGATGACGCCGGTGGTGGCGAACAGCGCCACCCAGGTGTTGGCCTTGAAGGCGCCGAGCAGCGTCAGGAACTCGCCGACGAAGCCGCTGGTGCCCGGCAGGCCGACATTGGCCATGGTGAAGATCAGCAGCGCCACCGCATATTTCGGCATGTTGTTGACCAGCCCGCCATAGGCGGCGATCTCGCGGGTGGTCATGCGGGCGTAGATGACGCCGACGCACGGGAACAGCGCGCCCGAGACGAGGCCGTGGCTGAGCATCTGGAAGATCGCGCCCTGCACGCCCTCGACGTTCATGGCGAAGATGCCCATCGTGACGTAGCCCATGTGGGCGACCGACGAGTAGGCGATCAGCTTCTTCATGTCCTCCTGCATCAGCGCCACCAGCGAGGTGTAGATGATGGCGATCACCGACAGTGCGAAGACCAGCGGCTGGAAGTAGAGCGAGGCGTCCGTGAACATCGGCAGCGAGAAGCGCAGGAAACCATAGCCGCCCATCTTCAGGAGGATGCCCGCCAGGATGACCGAGCCCGCCGTCGGCGCCTCGACGTGGGCGTCGGGCAGCCAGGTATGGACCGGCCACATCGGCATCTTCACCGCGAAGGAGGCGAAGAAGGCGAGCCAGAGCCATTTCTGCATGCCCGCGGGGAAGTCGTGGGTGAGCAGCGTCGGGATGTCCGTGGTGCCGGCCTGCCAGTACATCGCCATGATGGCAAGCAGCATCAGCACCGAGCCGAGCAGCGTGTAGAGGAAGAACTTGAAGCTGGCATAGATGCGCCGCTTGCCGCCCCACACGCCGATGATGATGAACATCGGGATGAGGCCCGCCTCGAAGAACACGTAGAACAGCACGATGTCGAGCGCGCAGAAGACGCCGATCATCAGCGTCTCGAGCAGCAGGAAGGCGATCATGTATTCCTTGACGCGCTTCTCGATCGCCTCCCACGAGGCGAGGATGCATAGCGGCATCAGGAAGGTCGTCAGGATGACGAACAGCATGGAGATGCCGTCGACGCCCATGTGGTAGGAGATGCCCGAGCCCAGCCAGTCGTGCTTCTCGACCATCTGGAAGCCGGGGTCGTTCGGGTTGAAGCCCGCCCAGATGAACAGCGACAGCACGAAGGTGAAGACCGTCGTCAGCAGCGTGACGTTGCGGATGTTGCGGCGCGCGGCGGCGCCGTCGTCCCGGATCAGCAGGATCAGGAACGCGCCGACCAGCGGCAGGAAGGTGACCGTGGAGAGGATGGGCCAGTCGGTCATAGTCTAGAACGAGCTCCCGAGCATCATCCACGTCACGAGGGCGGCGACGCCGATCAGCATGGCGAAGGCGTAGTGGTAGAGGTAGCCCGACTGCAGCCGCACGACGTTGCGGGTGACGTCGATGACGCGGGCCGAGACGCCGTCGGGGCCGAGGCCGTCGATCACCCAGCCGTCGCCCTTCTTCCACAGGAAGCGGCCCAGCCGCATGGCGGGCCTGACGAACAGGAAGTCGTAGAGCTCGTCGAAATACCACTTGTTGAGCAGGAACTTGTAGAGTCCCTGGTGCTGGGCGGCGAGCCGCTTCGGCGTCTCCGGCGAGCGGATGTAGAACTGCCAGGCGACGAGGAAGCCGACCAGCATCATCACGAAGGGCGCAAGCTTCACCCACACCGGCACGTCGTGGACGTGGTGCAGGATCTCGTTGTCGGGCAGCGTGAACAGCGCCGACTTCCAGAACTCGGCATAGTGCTCGCCGATGAACCAGGGCGCGAAGATGAAGCCCGCGGCGAGCGCGCCGGCGGCGAGCACGAACAGCGGCACCAGCATCACCGGCGGCGATTCGTGCACGTGGTGCATGACGTCGGCCGAGGCCCGCGGCTTGCCGTGGAAGGTCATGAAGATCAGCCGCCAGGAATAGAAGCTGGTGAACAGCGCGGCGATCGTCAGCAGCGTGAAGGCGAAGCCCGCCATCTGGCCGTGGCCGGCGAACGCGCCCTCGATGATGGCGTCCTTGGAGAAGAAGCCGGCCGTGCCGATGACGGTGAGCGGGATGCCGACGCCGGTCAGCGCCAGCGTGCCGATCACCATCATCCAGTAGGTGGTCGGGATGAGCTTCCGCAGGCCGCCCATCTTGCGCATGTCCTGCTCGTCGGAGACGGCGTGGATGACCGAACCGGAGCCGAGGAACAGCAGCGCCTTGAAGAAGGCGTGGGTGAACAGGTGGAAGATCGCGGCCGAGTAGAAGCCCAGCCCCAGCGCCACGAACATGTAGCCGAGCTGCGAGCAGGTCGAATAGGCGATGACGCGCTTGATGTCGTTCTGGACGAGGCCGACGGTCGCCGCGAAGAAGGCGGTGATGGCGCCGATGAAGGTGACCGCCAGAAGTGCGGTGTGCGACAGCTCGAACAGCGGCGACAGCCGCGCCAGCATGAAGACGCCGGCCGTCACCATGGTGGCCGCGTGGATCAGGGCCGACACCGGGGTCGGGCCCTCCATCGCGTCCGGCAGCCAGGTGTGCAGCGGCACCTGCGCCGACTTGCCCATGGCGCCCATGAACAGCAGCAGGCAGACGACGGTGAGCGCGGTCGCCTTGTCGAGCTGCCAGCCGAGGAAGTTCAACACCGCCTCGCCATGGGCGGCGGCGTCGCCCGCCGCGGCTTCCGCGCCGTGGCCGCCCGCCGGCAGGAAGCTCTGCGCGTTGGCGAAGATGGTGCCGAAATTGACCGAGCCGAACAGCACGAAGACGCCGAAGATGCCGAGCGCGAAGCCGAAATCGCCGACGCGGTTGACGACGAAGGCCTTGATGGCCGCGGCGTTGGCCGAGGGCTTCTTGTACCAGAAGCCGATCAGCAGGTAGGAGGCGAGACCCACGCCCTCCCAGCCGAAGAACATCTGGACGAGATTGTCCGACGTCACCAGCATCAGCATGGCGAAGGTGAACAGCGACAGGTAGGCGAAGAAGCGCGGCCGGTGCGGGTCGTGGTGCATGTAGCCGATCGAGTAGACGTGGACCAGCGCCGACACGGTGTTGACCACGACCAGCATCACCGCCGTCAGCGTGTCGATCCTGAGCGCCCAGTCGGCCTGCAGCGGGCCGGAATGGATGAAGCTCAGCACCGGCACGACGGTGAGCTGCGCGTCGCCCAGCGCGACCGAGAAGAAGGCGATCCACGACAGCACGGCCGCCACGACGAGGAAGCCCGAGGTGACGTATTCGGACGCCTTGGCGCCGATCGAGCGGCCGAACAGGCCGGCGATCAGGAAGCCCGCGAGCGGAAGGAAAACGATGGCCTGGTACATGGTGCCGCTCAGCCCTTCATCGTGTTGACGTCTTCGGTCGCGATCGAGCCGCGGTTGCGGAAGAAGACGACGAGGATGGCAAGCCCGATCGCGGCCTCCGCCGCCGCCACCGTCAGCACGAACAGCGCGAAGACCTGGCCGACGAGGTCGCCCAGCGTCGCCGAGAAGGCGACGAAGTTGATGTTGACGGCGAGCAGGATCAGCTCGATCGACATCAGGATGACGATGATGTTCTTGCGGTTCAGGAAGATGCCGAACACGCCGAGCGTGAACAGCACCGCCGAGAGCGTCAGGTAGTGTCCGATGCCGACCGTCATGCTCAGATGCCCTTCCCCGTCTCGACCTTCCTGACCTCGACCGCCGTCCTCGGATCGCGCGCGACCTGCGCCGAGATGTCCTGGCGGCGCACGCCTTCCTTGTGGCGCAGCGTCAGCACGATGGCGCCGATCATGGCCACCAGCAGCACCATGCCGGCGATCTCGAACAGGTAGACGTAGTCGGTGTAGAGGATGTCGCCGAGCGCTGCCGTGTTGTGCCGCTGCGCCAGGTCCGGCGTCGGCTGCGCGATCGCGGTGCCGAGGCTCGGCGCGAAGCTGTAGCCGGCCACCACCACGACCAGTTCGGCCGCCAGCACGATGCCCACCAGCGCGCCGATCGGCGCATATTGCAGCGCGCCGCTCTTCAGCTCGGCGAAGTCGACGTCGAGCATCATCACGACGAACAGGAACAGCACCGCCACCGCGCCGACATAGACGACGAGCAGGATCATCGCCAGGAACTCGGCGCCGGTGAGCAGGAACAGGCCGGCGGCGTTGAAGAAGGTGAGGATCAGGTAGAGCACGGAATGCACGGGGTTGCGCGCCGCGATCACCATGAAGGCGGCCGCGACCGACACGAATGCGAAGAGGTAGAAGAACGCCGCTTCCAGACCTGTCAGCATGGGTACCCCGTTTCCGTCGAGAGGCGCCGCCTCCCGGGCCTCTGCCGCCGCCTCCGGCGGCACGGCCGCGTGTCTCTTAGACGAGCGGTCTCCGCCCGTCCACTTGTCAATCCCGCGCCATCCACCACCCGCTTCGCGGGCTGCGACGGCGCGCTCCCCTCACCTGTAGGGCGCGTCCAGCGCGATGTTGCGCGCCAACTCCCGCTCCCACCTGTCGCCGTTGGCGAGCAGCTTGTCCTTGTCGTAGTAGAGCTCCTCGCGCGTCTCCGTCGCGAACTCGAAATTCGGCCCCTCGACGATGGCGTCAACCGGGCAGGCCTCCTGGCAGAAGCCGCAATAGATGCACTTCACCATGTCGATGTCGTAGCGCACCGTGCGCCGCGTGCCGTCGTTGCGGCGCGGGCCGGCCTCAATGGTGATCGCCTGCGCCGGGCAGATCGCCTCGCACAGCTTGCAGGCGATGCAGCGCTCCTCGCCGTTCGGATAGCGCCGCAGCGCGTGCTCGCCGCGGAAGCGCGGGCTGACCGGGCCTTTCTCGAACGGGTAGTTCAGCGTGTATTTCGGCGCGAAGAACTGCCGCATCGACAGCACGAGCGCGTCGAAGAATTCCTTGAGCAGCAGCGACTTGGCAGCCTGTGCGAGAGCGGACATCTCTCATTCTCCGGCAATTAGCGGGGCCACGAACCAGCCCATCGCAGGCAACAGCACGAGCTGGACGAGGCCCGTGACCTTCAGCGCAAGCTTCGTCTCGGCGAGATCCACGCGGGCGGCCAGCAAGCGCAGCAGCACGATGTCCGCCACGGCGAGCAGCAGCCCGAGGATCGCACCGATCGCGGCGACGCTCATCAGGCGAACCCCGCGAACTTGATGAAGGCGGCGGTGGCCACGACCATGAACAGCGAAATCGGCAGGAACACCTTCCAGCCCAGCCGCATGAGCTGGTCGTAGCGGTAGCGCGGCACGAAGGCCTTCACCATGGCGAACATGAAGAAGACGAAGCACAGCTTCAGCACGAACCAGATGACGCCCGGCACCCAGGTGAAGGGCGCGAAGTCGAAGGGCGGCAGCCAGCCGCCGAGGAACAGGATCGTGGTCAGCGCGCACATCAGCGTGATGGCCACGTACTCGCCGAGGAAGAACAGCAGGAACGGCGTCGACGAATATTCGATCATGTGGCCGGCGACGAGCTCCGATTCGGCCTCGACGAGGTCGAAGGGCGGCCGGTTCGTCTCGGCCAGCGCCGAGATGAAGAACACGATGAACATCGGGAACAGCACGAGCCAGTGCCAGTCGAGGAACGAGTTGGGCAGGCCGAGCCAGGTGCCGAGCCCGGTCTCCTGGGCGAGCACGATGTCGCTGAGGTTCAGCGAGCCGACGAGCAGCAGCACCGAGATGATGACGAAGCCGATCGAGACCTCGTAGGACACCATCTGCGCGGCCGAGCGCAGCGCGCCGAGGAACGGATATTTCGAGTTCGACGCCCAGCCGCCCATGATCACGCCATAGACCTCGAGCGAGGAGATGGCGAAGATGTAGAGGATGCCGACATTGATGTCGGCGATCGCCCAGCCGGCGTCGACCGGGATGACCGCCCAGGTGGAGATCGCCAGCACCGAGGCGACCAGCGGGGCGAGCAGGAAGACGCCCTTGTTGGCGCCCGAGGGGATCACCGGCTCCTTGAAGACGAACTTGAACAGGTCGGCGAAGGCCTGGAACAGGCCCCACGGGCCGACCACGTTGGGGCCGCGGCGAAGCTGCACGGCCGCCCAGATCTTGCGGTCGGCATAGAGGATGTAGGCCACGCCGATCAGCAGCACGACGATCAGCAGGACCGACTTGCCGATGATGATGAGCGCCGGCAGGACGTAGAGGGCGAAGAAGTCTTCCATGTTCTCCTGCCTATTCGGCCGCCTGCCGGAAGCCGCCCTTCGCGAGGGCGGAGCATTCCGCCATCACCGCGGAGGCGCGGGCGATCGGGTTGGTGAGGTAGAAGTCCCTGACGGGCGAGACGAACGGCGCCTTGAGCAGCCGGCCGCCGAGCGAGGCCAGCGCGGCCACGTCTCCCGCCGCGCCGGGCGCGATGCGGTCGATCGCGGCGAAGTGCGGATGGTCGGCGTAGAGCCGGGCGCGCAATTGCTGCAGCGAATCGAACGGCAGCCGCTTGCCCAGCACGTCCGACAGCGCCCGCAGGATCGCCCAGTCCTCCCTCGCCTCGCCCGGCGCGAAGCCGGCGCGGTTGGCCATCTGCACGCGGCCTTCCGTGTTGACGTATGTCGCCGACTTCTCGGCATAGGTGGCGCCCGGCAGGATCACGTCGGCACGGTGGGCGCCGGCGTCGCCATGCGTGCCGATATAGACGGTGAAGGCCTTGCCGATGGCGTTCATGTCGAGCTCGTCGGCGCCGAGCAGGAACAGCACGTCGAGCGCGCCCATCATGCCGGCCACGTCCTTGCCGCCGATGCCCGGCACGAAGCCGAGGTCGAGCGCGCCGACGCGGCTCGCGGCCGTGTGCAGCACGCCGAAGCCGTTCCAGTCGGCCGTCAGCGCGCCGGCGGCCTGCGCGATCTTCGCCGCGAGCCCGAGCACGGCCTCGCCGTCGGAGCGGGCGAGCGCGCCCTGCCCGACGATCACCATCGGCCGCTCGGCCTTCTTCAGCACCGACAGGAAACGGTTGGAGCCGTCGGCCAGCGCCTTCAGCGTCTCGGTGCCGGCGCCGAGCAGCTCGTAGTCGTAGCGCAGGTCGCCCATCTCGCCGATCACGCCGATCGGAAACGGGCCGGCGCGCCAGCGTTTGCGGATGCGGGCGTTGAGCACCGAGGCCTCGAAGCGCGGATTGGCGCCGACGATCAGCAGCGCGTCGGCCCGCTCGATGCCGTCGATGGTCGGGTTGAAGAGGTAGCTGGCGCGGCCGCGCGACGGGTCGAGCGCGGCGCCGTCCTGGCGGCAGTCGACATTGGGCGAGCCGAGCGCCTGCATGAGCTGCTTCAGCGCATAGACCTCCTCCACCGCGGCGAGGTCGCCGGCGATGGCGCCGATGCGGTCCGCGCTCGTCCTGCCGACGGCCGCGGCGATGGCGCCGAAGGCTTCGGACCAGGTGGCGGGCACCAGCCGGCCGCCCTTGCGCACATAGGGCCGGTCGAGGCGCTGCGTGCGCAGCCCGTCCCAGACGAAGCGCGTCTTGTCGGAGATCCACTCCTCGTTCACCGCGTCGTTGACGCGCGGCAGGATGCGCATGACCTCGCGGCCGCGCGTGTCGAGCCGGATCGCCGAGCCTACCGCGTCCATCACGTCGACCGATTCGGTCTTGGTCAGCTCCCACGGCCGCGCCTGGAAGGCATAGGGCTTCGAGGTCAGCGCGCCGACCGGGCACAGGTCGATGACGTTGCCCTGCAGCTCCGAGGTCATCGCCTGCTCGAGATAAGTGGTGATCTCGGCATCCTCGCCGCGGCCGATCAGGCCGAGCTCGGAGATGCCGGCGACCTCGGTGGTGAAGCGGACGCAGCGCGTGCAGTGGATGCAGCGCGTCATGATCGTCTTGACCAGCGGGCCGATATACTTGTCCTCGACCGCGCGCTTGTTCTCGTGGAAGCGCGAGGAATCGACGCCGAAGGCCATCGCCTGGTCCTGCAGGTCGCACTCGCCGCCCTGGTCGCAGATCGGGCAGTCGAGCGGATGGTTGATCAGCAGGAATTCCATCACGCCTTCGCGGGCCTTCTTGACCATCGGCGTGTTGGTGAACATCTCCGGCAGCTCGCCGTTCGGGCCGGGCCGCAGGTCGCGCACGCCCATGGCGCAGGAAGCCTGCGGCTTGGGCGGCCCGCCCTTCACCTCGACGAGGCACATGCGGCAGTTGCCGGCGATCGACAGCCGCTCGTGGAAGCAGAAGCGCGGCACTTCGGCACCGGCCGCCTCCGCTGCCTGCAGCAGCGTGTAGTGGTCGGGTACCTCGATCTCTTTCCCGTCGACCTTGAGTTTGGCCATTCGCCCGATACTCCTGCGGCTAGCGCCGCGCGTCACGCCGGCAGCAGCCGGTCAATCCCCGTTCAACCCGCCTTCGCCAACCGCGCCGCCTGGCCCACCCAGTCGTCGCGGCCGATGCGCCCGGCAAAGCCGAGCTCGCCGTCCACCCATGCGATCTCGGCCGGCGTCCACGCCGCGATCTGCGTGTAGGTCCACACGCCGAGCCCGTTCAGCACCTGCTCCAGCTTCGGCCCGACGCCGCCGATCGCCTTGAGATCGTCCGGCCGGTCCGGCCTCTCAGCCGCCGCCGGCCGTGCCGTCGCGGGCGCGGCCTCGGCGACCCTGGGCGCCCGCACCCTGGCCGTCTTGCGCATCGCCACGACGACGTTCGGCCCGCCGACCTCCCAGTTCAGCGTCTCACGGATGCGCGCGCGGGCCTCGGCGATGCCGGCGCCCGCGTCCGTCGCAGGCTGCGGCTCCGCATCGGGCCGTCCCGCCTGCCTGGCGGAAGCGCCGAGGGTCGCCTGCATCGCGCCGGTCACCGCGCCGAACCACAGGCCCATCGCCTGGCTCGCCAGCCCCATGCCGATCGCCGAGGCGGCTGCGAAGGCGGCCGTCGGGTGCGCCATCAGGTTGAAGGCGCCGGCGAATTCGGGCGGCAGGCCGACTGCCACGCCCCCGTCCGGTTTCCCGTCGATTTTCTCGATCGTGATCATGCCTTCGCCACCTGCGGGCAACGGATCTGCTCCGGCGCCCATCGTCTCCCTATTCGGCCGCCACCAGCACCGGCTCGGCGCGGTGGGCGTTGCGGGTGAACTCGTCGATGCGCCGCTCGATCTCCGGGCGGAAATTGCGGATCAGGCCCTGGATCGGCCACGCCGCCGCGTCGCCCAGCGCGCAGATGGTGTGGCCTTCGATCTGCTTGGTCACGTCGAGCAGCATGTCGATCTCGCGCTTCTGCGCCTCGCCGCGCACCAGCCGCTCCATCACGCGCCACATCCAGCCGGTGCCCTCGCGGCACGGCGTGCACTGGCCGCAGCTCTCGTGCTTGAAGAAGTAGGAGAGCCGCGCGATCGCCTTCACGATGTCGGTCGACTTGTCCATGACGATCACGGCGGCCGTGCCGAAGGACGACTTCAGCTCGCGCATGCCGTCGAAATCCATCGGCGCGTCGAGGATGTCCTCGCCCTTGACCACCGGGCAGGAGGCGCCGCCGGGAATGACGGCGAGCAGGTTGTCCCAGCCGCCGCGCACGCCGTGGCCGTGCTTCTCCACCAGCTCGCGGAAGGAGATGCCCATCGCCTCCTCGACCGTGCAGGGCGTGTTGACGTGGCCGACCAGCATGAACAGCTTGGTGCCGACATTGTTGGGCCGGCCGATGGAGGAGAACCAGGCCGCGCCGCGCCGCAGGATGGTCGGGGCCACCGCGATCGACTCGACGTTGTTGACGGTGGTCGGGCAGCCGTAGAGGCCGACATTGGCCGGGAAAGGCGGCTTCAGCCGCGGCTGGCCCTTCTTGCCCTCCAGGCTCTCCAGCAGCGCCGTCTCCTCGCCGCAGATATAGGCGCCGGCGCCGTGGTGGACGATGACGTCGAAGTCCCAGCCGTTCTTGTTGTTCTTGCCGATCAGGCCGGCGTCATAGGCCTCGTCGACGGCCCGCTGCAGCGCCTCGCGCTCGCGGATGAACTCGCCGCGCACATAGATGTAGGCCGCATGCGCGCCCATCGCGAAGCCGGCGATCAGGCAGCCCTCGACGAGCGTGTGCGGGTCGTGGCGCAGGATGTCGCGGTCCTTGCAGGTACCCGGCTCGGACTCGTCGGCGTTGACGACGAGATAATGCGGCCGGCCGTCCGACTGCTTGGGCATGAAGGACCATTTCAGCCCGGTCGGGAAGCCGGCGCCGCCGCGGCCGCGCAGGCCGGACGCCTTCATCTCGTTGATGATCCAGTCGCGGCCCTTCTCGAGGATCTGCTTGGTGCCGTCCCACTGGCCGCGCGCCATCGCGCCCGCGAGCGAACGGTCGAAGCGGCCGTAGATGTTGGTGAAGATGCGGTCCTTGTCAGCGAGCATCTGATTCCCCTCACCTCGGCTTCTTGCCGAAGACGCGGATGTATTCGGCCACGCCGCCCTTGGCCAGCGCCTTGGCCTGCTTCACCCAGTCCTCGCGCTCGATGCGGCCGGAGAAGCTGAGATAACCGTCGACCCAGTCGCGCTCGGCCTTCTTCCACGAAGCGACCTGCGCATAGGTGAAGATGCCCAGCGAATGGAGCGTGCCCTCGATCTTCGGGCCGACGCCGGAGATGAGCTGCAGGTCGTCGGGCTGGGCCGGCCGCGCGACCGCGGCGGGACGATCCCTGCTCTCCAGCGACGGCTTGGCGGGCTTCGCGGCGGCGGCCTTGGGGCGCGCATGGGCGCGCGGCCTGTCGTCCGCCTCGACCTGCGGCGCGGTGCGGTCGGCCGCCTTGAGGTTGACCACGGGTGCGGCCGCGCTTGCCTTCTTCTCGCCGTTCACGCTCGCCTTGACCGGCGACGGCGTCTTCAGCGCCGGGCTGGTTTCGGGCGCATCGGTCTTCGGCCGCGCCGCCTTCGACGGCGGGACGACCGCTTCCGTCGCGGCCCTGGCGGCTTTCGCCGCCGCCCTCGCCTCGCGGTCGCGGGTCGACTTAAGGATCACCTTCTCGTCGGCGAGCGCGGTGAAGCCGCCCTCGGCCGCCGAATAGCAGCGGTCGACCTGCGGGCCGGGCGTCACCGACTTGCCCTTGCCCGCCTCGAAGGCGTCGATGATCTCGGCCAGCCGCTCGGGCGTCAGGTCCTCGTAGGTGTCCTTGAAGATCATCACCATCGGCGCGTTGACGCAGGCGCCGAGGCACTCGACCTCCTCCCACGACAGCGTGCCGTCGGCATTGGTGTGGAACTGCTCGGGATGGATCTTCGAGCGGCAGACGTCCATCAGCTCGCCGGCGCCGCGCAGCATGCAGGGCGTGGTGCCGCAGACCTGCACATGCGCCTTCGTGCCGACCGGCTTCAACTGGTACTGGGTGTAGAAGGTCGCGACCTCGAGGACGCGGATGTAGGGCATCTCCAGCATGTCGGCGACGTGCTCGATCGCCGCCCGCGTCACCCAGCCTTCCTGCTCCTGCGCGCGCATCAGAAGCGGGATCACCGCCGACTGCTCGCGGCCCTTGGGGTACTTCTTGATCGTCTGCCTGGCCCATGCCGCGTTCGCCTTGCTGAAGGCGAAGCTGGCTGGCTGGACGGCTGGCTCTGCGAGACGGCGGACGCTCATTTTTACCTGTCGACCTCACCAAACACGATATCGATGGAGCCGAGGATAGCGGTCACGTCGGCCAGCATGTGCTTGCGGCACAGGAAGTCCATGGCCTGCAAATGCGCGAAGCCGGGCGCGCGCAGCTTGCAGCGATAAGGCTTGTTGGTGCCGTCGGACACCAGGTAGACGCCGAACTCGCCCTTCGGCGCCTCGACGGCGGCGTAGACCTCGCCCTCGGGCACCTTGTAGCCCTCGGTGTAGAGCTTGAAGTGATGGATCAGCGCTTCCATCGACTGCTTCATGGCGGCGCGCTTGGGCGGCACGACCTTGCCGTCCATGTTGGAGACCGGCCCGCGGCCGTCCGGCTTCATCAGCTTGTCGACGCACTGACGCATGATGCGGGCCGACTGGCGCATCTCCTCCATGCGGATCAGGTAGCGGTCGTAGCAGTCGCCGTTCCTGCCGACGGGGATGTCGAAATCCATCTCGGCATAGCATTCGTAGGGCTGCGACTTGCGCAGGTCCCAGGCAGCGCCCGAGCCGCGCACCATCACGCCCGAGAAGCCCCACGCCCAGGCGTCCTCCAGCGACACCACGCCGATGTCGACGTTGCGCTGCTTGAAGATGCGGTTGCCGGTGAGCAGCACCTCGAGGGCGTCGACCGTCTTGAGGAACGGGTCGATCCACTTGCCGATGTCGGCCACGAGCTGGTCGGGGATGTCCTGGTGCACACCGCCCGGCCGGAAATAGGCCGAGTGCATGCGCGCGCCGGAGGCCCGCTCGTAGAAGACCATCAGCTTCTCGCGCTCCTCGAAGCCCCACAGCGGCGGGGTGAGCGCGCCGACGTCCAGCGCCTGCGTGGTTATGTTGAGCAGGTGATTGAGGATGCGGCCGATCTCGCAATAGAGCACGCGGATCAACTGCCCGCGCCGCGGCACCTCGAGGCCCAGCAGCCGCTCGACGGCCAGCGCGAAGGCATGCTCCTGGTTCATCGGCGCGACATAGTCGAGCCGGTCGAAATAGGGCACGGCCTGCAGGTAGGTCTTGGCCTCGATAAGCTTCTCGGTGCCGCGGTGCAGCAGACCGATATGCGGATCGACGCGCTCGACCACCTCGCCGTCGAGCTCCAGCACGAGGCGGAGCACGCCGTGCGCGGCCGGATGCTGCGGGCCGAAATTGATGTTGAAGTTGCGGACGTTGTGCTCGGTCATCTCGAATGCCTGGCTATCGTCTCGTCACATACAGCAGGCCAATCCCGGCGGCCACACCCAGAAACAGGTAGCGGCGCGGGACGCGCCCCTCGGAAACCAGCAGCCCGGCGCGGCGCGTCGTCGACACGAGCTGCCATACGAACAGCCCGAGCGCGAGCACCACGATGCCGACCGCGAGCAGCAGGTCGCCGCTGACCACCGAGCTCATCCGGGCGCCCTACGGTCTCGCCTTCTCGTCGCCGGGCAGCACGTAGTCGGTGCCTTCCCATGGCGACAGGAAGTCGAAGTTGCGGAACTCCTGCTTCAGCTCGACGGGCTCGTAGACGACGCGCTTCAGCTCGTCGTCGTAGCGCACCTCGACATAGCCGGTGAGCGGAAAATCCTTGCGCAGCGGATAGCCCTCGAAGCCGTAGTCGGTGAGGATGCGACGCAGGTCCGGATGGCCGGTGAAGAGGATGCCGTAGAGGTCGTAGGCCTCGCGCTCGAACCAGTCGGCGCCGGGGAAGACGCCGGTCGCGGACGGCACGGGCGTATCCTCGTCGGCCTGCACCTTGACGCGCACGCGCAGGTTCTGGCGCGGCGACAGCAGGTGGTAGACGACGTCGAAGCGGCGCGCGCGCTGCGGGTAGTCGGCGCCGGAGATGTCGATGAAGGAGACGAACTGGCACTGCACGTCGTCGCGCAGGAAGGTCAGCACCTCCAGCACGTCGTCGGCCTCTGCCAGCAGCGTCAGCTCGCCGAAGGCGACGGTCGCGTCGGCAAGCCGGCCGCCGAGCTTCTCGCCGATATAGGAGGAAAGGTCGCGAAGCGCTTCGTCAGCCATCTCAGCTCACCGCTCGATCGTTCCGGTGCGGCGGATCTTCTTCTGCAGGAGCAGAACGCCGTAGAGCAGCGCCTCGGCCGTGGGCGGGCAGCCCGGTACGTAGATGTCGACCGGCACCACCCGGTCGCAGCCGCGCACCACCGAATAGGAATAGTGGTAGTAGCCGCCGCCATTGGCGCAGGAGCCCATCGAGATGACGTAGCGCGGCTCCGGCATCTGGTCGTAGACCTTGCGCAGCGCCGGCGCCATCTTGTTGGTCAGCGTGCCGGCGACGATCATCACGTCGGACTGGCGCGGCGAGGCACGCGGGGCGATGCCGAAGCGCTCGGCGTCGTAGCGCGGCATCGACATGTGCATCATCTCGACGGCGCAGCAGGCCAGCCCGAAGGTCATCCACATCAGCGAGCCGGTGCGCGCCCAGGTGATCAGCGCCTCGGAGGAGGTGACGAGGAAGCCCTTGTCGGAGAGTTCGTTGTTCAGCTCGCCGAAGAAGCTGTCGTCCGCGCCGGCCGGCTTGCCGGTGCGCGGGTCGACGATGCCCTTCGGACGGGGCGCGACGAGCGTCGGGTTCAATCCCATTCCAGCGCTCCCTTCTTCCATTCGTAGATGAAGCCGATGGTCAGCACGCCGAGGAAGACCATCATCGACCAGAAGCCGAGCCAGCCCACCTCGCTGAACGACACCGCCCAGGGGAACAGGAAGGCGACCTCGAGGTCGAAGATGATGAACAGGATCGAGACGAGGTAGAAGCGGATGTCGAACTTCATGCGCGCGTCGTCGAAGGCGTTGAAGCCGCACTCATAGGCCGACAGCTTCTCCGGATCGGGGCTGCGGTAGGCGATGACGAACGGCGCCACCACCAGCGCGCCGCAGACGACCGCAGCGACGCCGATGAAGATGACGACCGGAAGATAGGAACCCAGAAGCTCGTTCATCCCCGCACATTCCCTTCGTGGCCGGCTGTGCGGCGTCTCCATCGCGGGTCGAAGCGGGACAGAGATGTCTTGGCAAGCCGGCGCGTTGGCCCGTTGTGCAACGCGGCGAGGGTTAGCGCAGCCGCATGGGCGACGCAAGTCAAACCTTGGGTTCCGGCCGGCTGTTCCCAGGCTCGGCGGGCGGCGCGCGAAGGCCCGCGGCATGCGGCTTGCGGCCGCTGCCCGACGTGCCGCTGCGGCATCCGCGCGCGCATGCCGCGGCCGCCGGAATCACCTCCGGGAACATTTCGCCCGTGCCCCTGTTCGGGCCGCATGCGCCGAAACGGCGCTTCACCCCCGAAGGAGGATTTGCCATGACCCGCACGATCATTGCCGCGCTTGCCCTGTCGCTGGGGCTCGGAACGGCCGCTCTCGCCCAGAGCTCGACCACCACCACGGGCGCCGACACCTCGGCCTCCGGCTCCGTGACCCTGCCGCAGGCCTGGCAGGGCGACATCGCCGGCACCTTCTTCAGCGATCCGACGGCCGGCACGCTGAAGAGCGACGACGAGATCAAGAGCGGCTGGTCGAAGCTGTCGGCCGACCAGCAGGCGCAGGTGAAGACGGACTGCCAGAGCCACATGGCGAGCGCCACGACCGGCTCGGGCGCGAGCACCGACAAGACGCAGACCAGCTCCACCAGCACCAACACGATGGCGAGCGGCAGCACGTCGACGGGCGGCGGCGCCTCGGCCGGCGGCTCGGCCGACATGACCGCCTCGCTCGACAAGCTGTGCGGCGCCATCCAGGGCATGTAGCCGCCCCGGCGCGGCAGCCAGCCGCAGGCCTTCGACAGGCCGGCATGACGGGCACCGCCCGCCATGCCGGCCTGACTCGTTTCCGAGGGGGAAAGAGGTCTCGCCTCGTGCGTGAAGCCGTTTCGCCGAGCGACCGAGGCGACGACCGCGCGGCCATTCCACAAGGCTGAAGAGAAAGATGATGGCGCGAGTGACGGGGCTCGAACCCGCGACCTCCGGCGTGACAGGCCGGCACTCTAACCGACTGAGCTACACCCGCGCATCAGGACGGGGCCGCACCCGGCGGCCCGCCGTGGGCGCTGAATTAGGTGTTTCGGCATTGGGTGTCAAGCGCGCCCGGGAGCGAAATTCGGCAAGCTTCCCGCCGCCGGCGAAAAGATGCCGCGCGCCTCTCGGGTCGCGCAGATACGCCGACCGGCCCGCCCTGCCCTTTGGGCTTGCGGCGCGGCCGCCGAGCGCTTAAACGGACGCGCTCAGGCGGGCGATTAGCTCAGTTGGTAGAGCGCCTCGTTTACACCGAGGATGTCGGGAGTTCGAGTCTCTCATCGCCCACCATCTTTCACATCTCACGGCAGTTCGCTTCGCTCGCCCCGTAGGGTTTGCGAACCCTGCGGGTTCGAGATGGCTCACGTCGCGGAGAGCGTGCGGCGCACCGCGTCGCGCCAGGTCCTGATGCGGTGGCGGCGCAACGTTTCGTCCATGGCGGGCTCGAAGCGGCGGTCGAGGGCCCAGCTCCGCGAAAATTCCTCCATGCCCGGCCACACGCCGGCCTTCGAGCCGGCGAGCCAGGCGGCGCCCAGCGCGGTGGTCTCGAGGATCTTCGGCCGGTCGACCGGCACGGCGAGGATGTCGGCCAGCGCCTGCATCGTCCAGTCGGAGGCCACCATGCCGCCGTCGGCGCGCAGCACCATGCCGGCGGCGGCGCCCGGCCAGTCCTTGCGCATGGCATCGAGCAGGTCGAGCGTCTGGAAGGCGACGCTTTCGAGCGCGGCCCTGGCGAGCTCGGCCGGGCCGGTGTTGCGCGTCAGGCCGTAGAGCGCTCCCCTCGCCTCGCTGTCCCAGTGCGGCGCGCCCAGCCCGACGAAGGCCGGCGTGTGGCCGGGCATGGAGGAATTTTCGCGGAGCTGGGCCCTCGACCGC
>JAFKJY010000115.1 GCA_017305835.1 Hyphomicrobiales bacterium | reverse complement strand
CATCTTCTCCAGCCTGACGGTGGAGGAGAACCTGATGCTGCCGCCGGTGGTGGCCGAGGGCGGCATGGCGATGGACGACATACTGGCGCTGTTCCCCAACCTCGCCGAGCGGCGCAACAGCCCAGGCACCAAGCTTTCCGGCGGCGAGCTGGTCGCGCTGGCCGGCCAGCCCGACGGCCTCCAGCAGCTCGTCGACGCGCGCGTCGAGCGCGCTCAGCGAGCGTTCGGGGCGCCAGAAATGGAAAGCCGTGCCCAGCTTGCGCTGCAGCGCGATGCGCACGTTCTCGCCGACGCTCATGCGCGGGAAGATCGCCGAGATCTGGAAGGAGCGGACGATGCCGCGCTGCGCCACCTTCGCCGGGCTTTCGCGGGTGATGTCCTCGCCATTGTAGAGGATGCGGCCCTCGCTGGGGGCGAGGAACTTGGTGATCAGGTTGAAGGTGGTCGTCTTGCCGGCCCCGTTCGGGCCGATCAGGGCGTGGATCGAATGCCGGCGCACCTTGAGGTCGACGCCGCTCACCGCGGCGAACCCGAAGAAGCGCTTGGTCAGCCCCGTCGCCTCGACGATCCAGTCGGTGGCGGCATGGTCGGCGCTCATGTCTTTGGCGTCTCCTCCGGCGGCGTGCTGCCGACGAGGATACCATGGCCGCGCGCGGCGCGCTGGCGCAGCGGAATGGTCCGCTGGTATTCTTCCGAATGGTAGAAGCGGTGTGCCGCCTCGAAGCTCGGGAACTCGACGACGGAGATGCTCGCCGGGCGCCAGTCGCCCTCCAGCGGCTCGATCTTCTGGCTGCCGACGAGGAAGCGGCCGCCGCTGGCGGCCATGATCGGCCCCGCCACGCGCCGATACTCTTCCCAGGCGGCGGGGTCGGTGACTTCCAGGTCGAAGATCAGGTAGCCGCGCAACTCGCCGGTCCGTCTCGGTTTGATGGGAACGGCCGCCGCCGGCGGGCGGCGGCCGTCTCTTCGGGCAGGGAGCCTGTCTCTACTTGCCGATCTTGCAGGCCGAGTCCGCGTAAGGCTTGAACGCCTTTTCGGCCGGCACGCTGGCGACCAGCTTGAAGAAGTCGTCGCCTTCCTTGACCTCGTCCGGGTTCTTCACCTCGACGAGATACATGTCGTGGATCAGCCGGCCGTTCGGATACATCGTGCCGTTGTGGACGAAGAAATCCTCGATCTTCATCTCGTGCAGCGCCTTCAGGATCGCGTCCGGATCGTCGCTGCCGGCCTTCTCGACCGCCTTGAGGTAGTTGGTGACGGCCGAATAGTTGCCGGCCGCGATCCAGCCCGGACCGTTGCCGGTGAGCTCCTTCATCCGCAGGCCGAACTTGTGCGAGGCCTCGTCCATGTTCCAGAACCACGGCGCGGAGAAGCGGGCGCCCTTGAGCGCGTCGATACCAATGGCGCGCGCGTCCGACTGGTGCAGGAAGGTGATGGCGACCTTCTGGCCGGAGCCGATGATGCCGAACTCCTGCGCCTGCTTCATCGCGTTGACGAGGTCGGTGCCACCGACGTTCAGCACGATCGCCTCCGCGCCCGACGCCTGCGCCTGCAGCATGTAGGACGAGAAGTCGGTGGTGTTGAGCGGAACGCGGACCTTGCCCTTGATCTCGCCGCCGGCGGCGTTCACGGCCCCTTCGACCCAGGCTTCCTGGGCCTTGCCGGCCTCGTAGTCGTTCGACATGATGAAGAACGACTTGTTGCCCTGGTCGAGCAGGGCCTGCACGGTGGTGCTGACCATCGAGTTGACGTCGTAGGCCCAGGCCACCACGCGGCCGTTGCAGTCGGCTTCCGTCGACTTGTCGCTCAGCGGCGACACGAACAGGCCGATCGACTTCTTCTCGCCGATGAGGGTGTTGATGCCCAGCGAGACCGCCGAGTTGGCCACGTCGGCGATCACGTCGACATTGTCCTTGTCGAGCCACTGGCGCGCGATACCCAGCGCCACGTCGGCCTTGTTCTGGTGGTCGGCCGAGACCAGCTCGATCGGCTGGCCGAGGACCTGGCCGCCGAAATCCTTGATCGCCAGCTCGACCGCCTTCACCACCTCGGTGCCGCCGAGCGCGGAGAAGGAAGACGACTGGTCGTTCAGGACGCCAATCTTGATCTTGCCGTCGCCGGCCTGGGCCGACGCGACGAAAGCGAGCGACGCGAGAACGGTCGTCGCCAGCAGGAATTTCTTCATGTGTGTTTCCTCCCGGATTAGAGGCGGGCGATGCGAGCAGCCCCAGTTGCTCACGCAGGTATGCGCTCCCATTGCAGCCTGTCTCAGCTTGGCGATGCAAGGGCCGCGCGCATCGTCCTAACAGACTATGGGAACGATGCCGCACCCCGCGGCGTCGAAGCGGCAATAGTCCCATCAGACGATGCCCGGCCGCGCCGCCGCGTCCATACAGGCCGAAATCCCGGCGGATGCCCCGGCGCCTGCCGCATGACAACGAAGAGTGAAGCCAGCCTCTTGCCGACCGCCCTCTCCATCCGCCCCGGCCTCCCAGCCATCCGCGCGCAGCGAGCCACCGCATGCGGGGAGGACCGGCGATGAACAAGCAGATGAGCCTCGCCGAAGTCGTCGCGGAGCTGCACGACGGCATGACCATCGGCATCGGCGGCTGGGGCCCGCGCCGCAAGCCGATGGCGCTGATCCGCGAGATCCTGCGCTCCGGCCTGAAGGACCTGACGCTGGTCGCCTATGGCGGACCGGAGATCGGCATGCTGTGCGCGGCCGGCAAGGCCCGCCGCCTGATCTACGGCTTCGTCTCGCTCGATTTCATTCCTATCGAGCCGTTCTTCCGCAAGGCGCGCGAGGCCGGCGGCGTCGAGGCGAGCGAGCTCGACGAGGGCCTGCTGGTGCTCGGCCTTCAGGCGGCCGGCCATCGCCTGCCATTCCTGCCGACGCGGATCGGGCTGGGCTCGGACGTCACGGCGTTCAACCCCGGCTTCCGCACGGTGAAATCGCCTTACGACGACGGCGAGACGCTGCTCGCCATGCCGGCGCTCAGGCTCGACGCCGCGCTGATCCACGTCAGCCGCGCCGACCGGCTGGGCAACACCCAGACCGACGGGCCCGACCCCTATTTCGACGCGCTGTTCGCGCGCGCCGCCGAGCGCTGCTACGTGACGGCGGAAGAGGTTGTCGACCGCATGGACCTGTCCTACCCGCAGGGCGCCCGCTCCAACCTGTTCGAGCGCTACCTGGTGACCGGCGTCGTCGAGGCGCCGCTCGGGGCGCACCCGACCGCCTCGCACGACGCCTATGGCTGGGACACCGACCACCTGAAGGAATATGCCGCGCTCGCCGGCGCCGAGGGCGGCTGGCAGAAATATTTCGAGACATATGTAGGCGCGGACGAAGCCGGCTATCTCGACCGCGTCGGCGGCGCCGCGCGCGTGCGCGGCCTGCCGCTGCCGGTAATGTGACAGGAATGGCGATGGCGCGCGAATTCACCCTGGCGGAACTGGCCATCTGCGCGGCGGCCGAAGCCTGGCGCGGCGGCGGCGAGGTGCTGGCCACCGGCATCGGTCCGCTGCCCCGCATCGCCGCGGGTCTGGCCAAGCTCACCTTCGCGCCCGAGATCCTGATGACCGACGGCGAGGCCTATCTGGTCGAGGAGCCCGTCCCGCTCGGCCCGCGCAACGGCTACGTGCCGAAGCCGTCCGGCTGGATGCCCTATGGCCGCGTCTTCGACAGCGTCTGGTGCGGTCGCCGCCATGCGATGGTGACGCCGGTGCAGATGGACCGCTGGGCGCAGGGCAACATCTCGGCGCTCGGCGATATCCGCAAGCCGAAGGTGCAGCTTCTCGGCGTGCGCGGCTATCCCGGCAACAGCATCAGTCACCGCAACTCGATGTTCGTGCCCAACCATTCGCGCCGCACCTTCATCGAGGGGGAGGTCGACGTGGTGGCCTCGGTCGGCTATTCGGGCAAGCGCTGGCCGGACGGCAAGCCGCGGAACGTCGACATCGGCATCGTCGTCACCAATCTCTGCGTCATGGACTTCAAGGGGCCGGACCACGCCGCCCGCGTGATCTCGCTGCATCCCGGCGTGACGTTCGAGGAGGTGCAGGCAGAGACCGGCTTTCCGCTGCTGCGGGCGGACAGGATCGCGACGACGCCTGACCCGACCGCCGACCAGCTCGCCATCATCGACCGGCTCGACCCGACCGGCATCCGCGCCGGCGTCATCAAGGGCAATCCGCCCGGCCGCCGGCAGGCGGCCTGAAAGGCGGAAGCCGGCTAATTGCCGAGGATACCGGGCAGCCTCAGGCCCTTCTCCTTCGCGCAGTCGAGCGCGATCTCGTAGCCGGCGTCGGCGTGGCGCATGACGCCGGTCGCCGGATCGTTCCAAAGCACCCGCTTCAGCCGCTTCGCCGCGCTTGCCGTGCCGTCGGCCACGATCACCATGCCGGCATGCTGGGAGAATCCCATGCCGACGCCGCCGCCATGGTGCAGCGACACCCATGTCGCGCCCGAGGCGCAGTTGAGCAGCGCGTTGAGCAGCGGCCAGTCCGACACGGCGTCGGACCCGTCCTTCATCGCCTCGGTCTCGCGGTTTGGCGAGGCGACCGAGCCGGAATCGAGGTGGTCGCGGCCGATCACGACCGGCGCCTTCAGCTCGCCGCTGGCCACCATCTCGTTGAAGGCCAGCCCGAGCCGGTGGCGGTCGCCCAGCCCGACCCAGCAGATGCGCGCCGGCAGGCCCTGGAAGGCGATGCGCTCGCGCGCCATGTCGAGCCAGCGGTGCAGATGCGTGTTGCCCGGCGTCAGATCCTTCACCTTGGCGTCGGTGCGGTAGATGTCCTCCGGGTCGCCCGAAAGCGCTGCCCAGCGGAACGGCCCGACGCCGCGGCAGAACAGCGGCCGGATATAGGCCGGCACGAAGCCGGGGAAGGCGAAGGCGTTCTCGAAACCTTCCTCCTTCGCCACCTGGCGGATGTTGTTGCCGTAATCGAGCGTCGGCACGCCGTCGTTCCAGAAAGCGACCATCGCCTCGACATGCTCGCGCATCGAGGCTCGCGCGGCCTTCTCCACCGCTTTCGGGTCGCTCTCGCGCTTCGCCCGCCACTCGGCCAGCGACCAGCCCTTCGGCAGGTAGCCGTTGACAGGGTCGTGCGCCGAGGTCTGGTCGGTCAGGATGTCGGGCTTGACGCCGCGGCGATGAAGCTCCGGCACGATCTCGGCCGCGTTGCCCAGCAGGCCGACCGATTTCGCCTCGCCGGCCTTCGTCCAGCGCCCGATCATGGAGAGAGCCTCGTCGAGGCTCGTCGCCTTCTCGTCGAGATAGCGGGTGCGCAGGCGGAAATCGATGCGGGTCTCGTCGCATTCGATGGCGAGGCACGAGGCGCCGGCCATCACCGCAGCCAGCGGCTGCGCCCCGCCCATGCCGCCGAGCCCCGCCGTCAGGATCCATTTTCCCTTGAGGTCGCCGCCATAGTGCTGGCGCCCGGCCTCCACGAAGGTCTCGTAGGTGCCCTGCACGATGCCCTGCGTGCCGATATAGACCCACGAGCCGGCCGTCATCTGGCCGTACATCATCAGGCCCTTGCGATCGAGCGCGTGGAAATGGTCCCAGTTCGCCCAGTGCGGCACGAGGTTGGAGTTGGCGATCAAGACGCGCGGCGCGTCCGCATGCGTCCTGAACACGCCGACCGGCTTGCCGGATTGCACAAGCAGCGTCTCGTCGTCGGAAAGCGTCTTCAGCGCCCCCACGATGCGGTCGAAATCTTCCCACGTGCGGGCGGCGCGGCCGATGCCGCCATAGACGACCAGCTCGTTCGGGTTCTCGGCCACATCGGGATCGAGATTGTTCATCAGCATGCGCAGCGGCGCTTCCGTCAGCCAGCTTTTCGCGCTGATCTCGGGGCCGCGGGGCGCGCGGATTTCGCGGATGTTGTGGCGCGGGTTCGTCGTCATGCCTTGCCTCCGGTGGGGAGCGTTTTCGCGGCTTCTTCCAGCCGCTCCAGTATCGTCCCGAGATGCGCGCGCAGGCGCGCGGCCTTCGCCTCGTCATAGGCGAACGGCAGGTCTTCCGTCGCCAGATGCGTGGCCTGCGCCAGCTCCATCTGGATCGCGTGCACGCCGCGCCCCGGCCGGCCGTAGTGGCGCGTCGTCCAGCCGCCGCGGAAGCGGCCGTTGAGGACGGATGTGTAGCCGGCGGCATTCCCGCACAAATCCGCGACGGCCCTTTCGATCTCTGGCGCGCAGGTGCGGCCGTTGTCGGTGCCGATGTTGAAGTCCGGCAGCCGGCCGTCGAACAGGAACGGGCATTCCGAGCGGATCGAGTGGCAGTCGTAGAGGATGGCGACGCCGCGCAGCGCCTTCACCCGCTCGATTTCGGCGGCGAGCGCCCGATGGTAGGGTCGATGGAACATATCGACCCGCCGCGCGATCTCGGCTGCGTCCGGCGCTTCGCTCCAGATCGGCTGGTCGTCGAAATCGGACAGCGGCACCAACCCTGTCGTGTTCTGGCCGGGATAGAGGCTCTGCCCGCTCGGATCGCGGTTGGCGTCGATGACGTAGCGGTGGAACGTCGCGCGCACCGTCGTCGCGCCCGGCAGCAGATCGGCATAGAGCCGGTCGACATGCCAGTCCGTATCGCGCAGCTTGCGGCCTTCGTCGTTGAGCCGGCTCAGAATGTCGGCCGGCACGTCCGTGCCGACGTGCGGGAAGGCGAGGATGACGGGGGAGGCGCCGCGCGAGACGTGGACGGGGCTCATGCCGCCAGCCCCGGCAGGATCCCCTCGCTCACGCTCGCATTGAGCGCGCCGGAGGAGACGAGCTCGGCCGCCGCCGCCAGGTCCCCGGCCATGTAGCGGTCGGTCTCCAGCGTCGGCACCGCGCCGCGGATCGCGGCATGTGCGCGCTGGAGCTCGGCGCTGGTCTTCAGCGGCGCGCGGAAATCGATGCCCTGCGCGGCCGTCACTGCCTCGATGCCGACGATGCCGGCGAGGTTGTCGGTCATCGCGAGCAGGCGGCGCGCGCCGTGGCAGGCCATGGAGACGTGGTCCTCCTGGTCGGCCGAGGTCGGCGTCGAATCGACCGAGGCCGGATGCGCCATCTGCTTGTTCTCGCTCATCAATGCGGCCGAGGTGACCTCCGCGATCATCAGGCCGGAGTTGAGCCCGGCGTTCTTCGCCAGGAAGGGCGGCAGGCCGTAGGAGAGCTTGGGGTCGACCATCAGCGCCACGCGCCGTTGCGCGATCGCGCCGATCTCGCAGACGGCGAGCGCGATCTGGTCGGCGGCGAACGCGACAGGCTCGGCATGGAAATTGCCGCCCGACACGACGCTCCCGTCCGATAGCACCAGCGGGTTGTCGGTGACGGCGTTGGCCTCGGTCGCGAGCGTGGCCGCCGCCATGCGCAGCACGTCGAGGCAGGCGCCGTCGACCTGCGGCTGGCAGCGGATGCAGTAGGGATCCTGCACGCGCTCGTCGCCGTCGAGATGGCTCTCGCGGATCGGCGAGCCGTCGAGCAGCCGCCACAGCGCGGCCGCCGTGTCGATCTGGCCGCGATGGCCGCGCAGGCGGTGGATCTCGGGATGGAACGGTGCCGACGAGCCCATCGCGGCGTCGGTCGACAGCGCCCCGGTGACGAGCGCGGCGTTGGCCGCGCGGTGGGCGCGGAACAGGCCGGCCAGCGCCAGCGCTGTCGAGACCTGCGTGCCGTTGATCAGCGCCAGCCCCTCCTTGGCGGCGAGCCGGATCGGCGTCAGCCCGGCCTTCGCCAGGGCCGCCGCGCCGGCCATTCGTTCGCCGGCAAACCATGCCTCGCCCTCGCCGATCATGACGGCCGTCATGTGCGCCAGCGGCGCGAGGTCGCCCGAGGCGCCGACCGAGCCTTTCTCGGGGATCGCCGGCGTGACGCCGCGCTCCAGCATCGCCTCGATCAGCGCCACCGTCTGCGGTCGCACGCCCGACGCGCCGCGGCCGAGCGAGATCAGCTTCAGCGCCATGACGAGCCGTGCGATCTCGGGCGCAAGCGGCGCACCGACGCCGCAGCAATGCGACAGGATCAGGTTGCGCTGCAGCGTCTCGACGTCGGCGGCCGGGATGCGCACGCTGGCGAGCTTGCCGAAGCCGGTGTTGACGCCGTAGGCCGGCGCCCCGCCGGCGATCTCGGCGATGCGCGCCGCCGCCTTCTCGATGCCGGGCCGGAACGCCCCGTCGAGCCGCGCCGCCGCGCCCGTGCGGTAGATCGTCTCCAGGTCCGAGAGCGGGACCGAGCCGGGATGGAGGGTGACGGTCATGCCTCGATGATCCTGCGGTGGAGCGGGTTGAAGCCGATGCGGTAGGAGAGCTCGGCCGGGTCCTCGACGTCCCAGACGGCGAGCTCGGCGCGCTTGCCCGGCTCGATCGTGCCGATCTCGGCGGAAAGCCCGAGCGCGGCCGCCGCCTCGCGGGTGACGCCGGCCAGCGACTCCTCCGGCGTCAGGCCGAACAGCGTGCAGGCCATGTTCATGGCGAGCAGCGGCGACGACAGCGGCGAGGAGCCGGGATTGCAGTCGGTGGCAATCGCGATCCGCGTCCCGGCCGCGCGCAGCGCCGCGACCGGCGGCGCCTGCCGCTCGCGCAGGAAATAGTAGGCGCCGGGCAGCAGCACCGCCACCGTTCCAGCCGCGGCCATGGCGCGGGCGCCGGCCTCGTCGAGATGCTCGAGGTGATCGGCCGAAAGTGCGCCGCAGGAAGCCGCGAGCCTTGCGCCGCCGAGATTGGAAAGCTGCTCGGCATGCAGCTTCACCGGCAGGCCGAGCTTTCGCGCATGGTCGAAGACGCGGCCGATCTGCGCCGGGCTGAAGGCAATCCCTTCGCAAAAACCGTCGACGGCGTCGATCAGCCCGTCCGCATGGCCTGCCTCCATGCCGGGCAGCACGACCTCGCCCAGATAGGCCTCAGTGCGGCCCTTGTATTCCGGCGGCACGGCGTGGGCGGCGAGAAAGCTCGTCACCACCCGCACCCGACGCTGCCGGCCGAGCGCGCGCGCCGCCCGCAGCATCTTCAGCTCGTCCGCCACCGTCAGCCCGTAACCGGACTTGATCTCGACGGTGGCGACGCCTTCCGCGATCAGCGCGTCGAGGCGCGGCAGCGCCGCCACCACCAACTCGTCCTCCGACATCGCGCGCGTCGCCTTCATCGTCGAGACGATGCCGCCGCCGGCCCGCGCGATCTCCTCGTAGCTGGCGCCCTCCAGCCGCATGCGGAACTCGTTGGCGCGATGTCCCCCAAAGACGAGATGGGTGTGGCAGTCGATCAGCGCCGGCGTCATCAGCCGGCCGCCGAGATCTTCCGTCTCCGCAAGCTGCCATTCCGCCGGCAGCATGGCCTGCGGCGCCACCAGCGCGATGCGGCCGGCCTCGACGCCCACCGCCATGCCGCCGCGTGCGGCCGGCGAGCCGGGCGTCATCGCGGCAAGGCGCAGATCGGTGAACAGCTTTCTCGGCATGCCCGCTTCGGTCGATTGATTAATTCTGCAATAATCGTATTATGTATAGACATAACCTGTCAACGGGGTGCCGATGCCATCGATCTTTGCCGAACATGCGCTGCTGCCGCAGGGTTGGGCCGCCACCGTCCGCATCGGTGTCGACGAGACCGGCCGCATCGACTCGGTCGAGGCCGGGCAGGCGCCGCGGGCCGGCGACGAGCGGGTCGCCGTGCTGCTGCCGGCGGCGTCGAACCTGCACAGCCATACCTTCCAACGCGCCATGGCGGGGCTGGCCGAGCGGCGCGGCCCGGCCGGGCGCGACTCGTTCTGGACCTGGCGCGAGACGATGTACCGCTTCCTCGACGTGCTCTCGCCCGACGAGATCGAGGCGGTCGCGGCCTTCGCCTTCATGGAGATGCTGGAGGCCGGCTTCGCTTCCGTGGCCGAGTTCCACTATCTGCACCACCGGCCGGGCGGCGGCGCTTACGCCGACATCGGCGAATTGTCGGCGTGCATCGGCGCGGCCGCTCTCGATACCGGCATCGGGCTCACTCTGCTGCCGGTCCACTACGCGCAGGGCGGCGTCGACGGACGGCCGCTGAAGGGCGGCCAGCTCCGCTTCGGCAACGATCTCGATAGCTTCGCGCGCCTGCTCGAGCGGGCCTCCGCCGTCGTGCGGGGCCTCGCGCCCGACGCCCGCCTGGGCATCGCGCCGCATTCGCTGCGCGCGGTCGGCCTCGCCGACCTCGCCGCGCTCGCAGATCTGATGCCGGAGGCGCCGTTCCACATACACATCGCCGAGCAGGAGGGCGAGGTCGAGGAGACGCTTGCCGTCCACGGCGCGCGGCCGGTTTCCTTCCTGCTCGACAATTTCGGGGTGGACGGCCGCTGGTGCCTGATCCATTGCACGCACATGGATGCGGACGAGACGGAACGGCTGGCGCGAACCGGCGCGGTGGCGGGCCTGTGCCCGGTCACCGAGGCCAATCTCGGTGACGGCATCTTCGACGGCGCGCGCTATTTGGCCGCCGGCGGCCGGCTCGGCGTCGGCTCCGATTCCAACATCCGCATCTCCTTCAACGAGGAGCTGCGCCAGCTCGAATATTCGCAGCGCCTCCGAGACCGCGCCCGCATCGTGCTCGCCGGTCCGGATGAATCCTGCGGCCGCAAGCTCTTCGACCTCGCGCTGGCGGGTGGCGCGCGGGCGCTCGGCCGCGACGGCGGGGTGATCGAGGCCGGCCGTTGGGCCGATCTCGTCGCGCTCGACCCCGCCATGCTCGACGACGCGCCGGCCGGCGACGGCCTGCTCGACCGCTGGGTTTTCACCGGCGGCCGCGAGGCGGTCAGCGACGTATGGTCGGCCGGGCGGCATGTGGTGCGCGGCGGCCGCCACGTCGCCCGCGACGCGCTTGCCGCGCGCTACCGGGCCGCGCTCGCGGGGATAGGGGAACGCCTGTGAGCGAGGCGCGGCGCATCTCCTGGCGCGACATCCGCGACGAGCTTTCGCGGCGCATCGCCGCGCGCGAGTGGCAGCCGGGCGCGGCCGTGCCCGGCGAGGAGGCGCTGGCCGCGGAGCTGGGCGCGGCGCGCGCCACGGTCAACCGGGCGCTGCAGGACCTTGCGCGGGCCGGCGTCGTCGAGCGCAAGCGCAAGTCCGGCACCCGCGTGGCGCTGCATCCGGTGCGCGAGGCGCGCTTCGTCATCCCGCTGGTGCGCAGGGAGATCGAGGCGCGCGGCGCCGACTACGGCTACGCCCTGCTCAGCCGCGAGGTCGGCCCGGCCACGGAGATCGTGCGCGCCCGCCTCGGCCTGCCGGCTGAGGCGCGCATGCTGCATCTGCGCTGCCTGCACACGGCCGACCGCGCGCCCTATCAGTACGAGGACCGCTGGATCAGCCTCGACGCCGTGCCGACCGCCGGGGCGGAGAATTTCGAGACGGTCGGGCCGAACGAATGGCTGGTCGAGACCGCGCCCTTCTCGGAAGCCGAGTTCGCCTTCTTCGCGGCCGCCGCGACGGCCGGCGAGGCGGCCGTGCTCGGCCTGCAGCCCGGCGCGCCGGTCTTCGTCGCCGAACGGCTCACCTGGCTCGGCGCGCGGCCGGTGACGCTGGTGCGCATGGTGCATCCGCCGACGCACCGCATGGTCACGCATATTTGATGCAAGCAATTCCAGGAAAAGTGTGAAGCGGTTTTCCGTCTGGAATTGCGTCATGGAAAAACGCAACGGCCGGCGCAGCAGGGCCGCGCCGGCTGTCGGTTTGGAAGGCGGAAGCGGCCGTTACTGGCCCATCTTGCCCTTGATCCAGTCGCGGTAGTTGGCGACGCGGGTGTAGATGCCGTAGGCGTTGGCATGGCCGCAGGCCGCGCTCCCGTCCATCGGGCCCTCGCCCCAGCTCACCACGCCGACCTGCACCGGCTTGCCGCCCTTCACCGTGAAGAGCGGACCGCCGCTGTCGCCGTTGCAGGCGTCACGCGCGCCCGACTGCACGCCGGCGCACAGCATGTTGGCCGTCAGCGGGTCGCGCATGGTGGCGGCGATCGCCTTCGTGGCCTCGTCCACCGAGGCGTCGGAGTAGCGCATGCGCGGCGCCAGCTCGCGCAGGATGCCGCCGAGATCCTTTGCATAGATCTCCTTGATGCCGGCATTGCAGGCGGTGTTGGGGAAGAGCTCGATGTCGGCCTGCATGAGGTTGTTGGGAAAGTAGCCGTCCTCCATCATGCCCCAGCCGGTGACGGTCGCCGTGCCGTTCTCGACATTGGCGTCGGTGATGGCGATCGTCGGCGCGGTCGCCGGCTCGGCGAGCTTCAGCAGCCCGACGTCGTTGTCGAGCGTCGAGGTGTCGTAGCCCTCGTTGACGAAGACCGCCGCCACCTTGTGGCGCTTGCCTTCCTCGAGGTTGGTCGCGCCGACCAGCACGGTGACCGTGTCGGCCGCCACCGTCTGCCCGGAATCGGTCAGGCAGTGCGCCGCCGTCAGCACCCATTGCGGGGCGATCAGGCTGCCGCCGCAGAACTGCGCGTTCGGCTGCGAGGCCGGGTCGTTGTCCAGCATCTCGCTGGTCAGCAGCGCCACCTGGAACGGCCAGGCGCCCTTGGCGGCTTCCTTGCCGCCGAAGACGCGGTCGCCCGAATCCTCGTCCTCGGCCATGTCGGCGCGCAGCGCCGGCACCCGGCTCATCGGCGACAGTTCCGGCCGTCCTTCACTCTCCTGCGCCCAGCCTGAAGCCGAAAAACCCGTTGTCATGGTCGCGGCCAGCAGCGAAGCGGCGGCGAGTTTTCCGTAGTGTCTGATGAGCAAATGTACCTCCTGAGGTTGCCTGAGATACGCCTGGCCGTCCGGCACGAAGCGCCCCCGGCCATTTAAAGCCCGTAAATGGCCGGTTCAAAAGAATTCCTTCCCGGCAAAGGTGGAATAATTGCGGCGCCCGGTCCAGGCGGGCCGCACCCTCGACATTTGCCTTGCCAGCGCGGGGGCGCTCGTGTTCGCTGCGCGCGGCCGCATCGGGGGGATGCGCGCTACCGCCACCTTTTTCTCGACATCATTGCGCGATGATGTCCGGCAGGGCTTGAGCTTGGGGAGTTTGATCTTGAGACATGTGAAGTTCGCATATGTCGCCTCGGCGGCGGTGGCGCTGATGCTGGCCGGGCAGGCGCCCGCCGCCGAGCGGGCCGGCGGCAGCGAAGGCTCCGGCGCGGCCGCGCGCGCCGCACCCGGCGGCGCCCGCCTGACCACCGACGCCGTGCCGATCGCGCCGCTGACGCTGGAGGGCGGCGAGGCCGCCCGCGACCTCGAGCTCGATCCCGGCAGGATCGAGCGCAATTTCGGCACGGTCGGACACGGCCGCGACGGCAAGGAGACGCGGCGGCCGGCGAGCGATGCGCTCAGGAAGGCGCTGGACGGCGCCCGCTCGATGCTGGAAGCGCCGGCGCCGGGCGAGGCGGCCGACGGCGAGGCCAAGCGCCAGGTGTTCGGCGACGACGACCGCGTCCGCATCACCGGGACGACCGCCTATCCGTTCCGGGTGATCGGCCTGCTCCAGGGCACGACGCCCGACGGCAGGGTCGGCAACTGCTCGGCCACCCTGATCGGCCCGCGCACGCTGCTGACGGCCGCCCACTGCCTCTACAGCCACGACCATGGCGGCTGGTTGCAGAACCTCGTCTTCGCGCCCGGCCTCGACGGCGGCAACAACGCGCCCTACGGCGTCTACGAATACGAGACGGCCTACATATTCGACGGCTTCCTGTCGAACTATCAGGGCTTCTACGGCTCGGTCGTGCCGTGGGACATCGGCGTGGTGATCCTGAGCGAGCCGGCCGGCGACGACCTCGGCTGGATGGACTTCGGCTATGACGACGCGCTGGGCGACTTCAACGCCAACATCGTCGGCTATCCGGGCGACAAGCCGTTCGGCACGATGTGGCGGGCGAGCTGCGACGTGCCGTCCGAGGCCATGCAGGTCATGTACTTCCAGTATTTCTGCGACACCTATCCGGGCTCCAGCGGCAGCTCCGTCTGGCTCCACGACGAGAGCACCAACGACAGCGTCATCTACGGCGTCAACGTCGCCGAGAGCCCGAAGGCCAACGCGGCCGTCCGCATCAACAAGCTCTATTTCGACTGGCTGGAGAGCCTCGTCGAATAGCGGGGCTGTCCCCTCTCCGGCAGGCCGCGCACCGCTGAAGGCGGCGCGGCCGCCGGTCCTGTCGTCCGCTCCCAGTTGAAAGAAGGCCGTCCCCCGGATTACCCTGCGGCCGGCAGCTTGTGCTTGGGGGGCGGAGCATGCATCGTCTGAAGACAATCGCCGCGGCGTCGTGCCTGGCGCTGGCAGCGGCTTTCCTGCCGGCGCGCGCCGGCGACGGCACGAACTGGGCGGAGCGCACGCAGGTCGTCTACGACGCCGCTACGCGCTCCGTCAGCCGGGTGACGGTGCGGGTCGTCGACTCCGAGCCCGAGAAGAAGCTCGACTTCGTCTGGGAGCCCGACCTGTCGAGCCTGCCGGGCATCGACCCCGAGACGCATGCGGCGACCGGCAAGGGCCGGCTCGTCTGGCGCGTGCGCGGCTCGGCGAGCTACGATCCGCGCACCGTCTACAGCACCTATGTCGGCGAAATGCGCGACGGCCGGCCGGAAGGGCAGGGCCGGCTGGAGCTGCGCACCGGCGCGGTCATGGAAGGCACCTGGAAGGCCGGCCTGCTCGAGGGCAAGGGCAGCTACCGCGACGCCGACGGCAGTCTTTACGAGGGCAGCTTCGTCGCCGGCCGCGCCGACGGCCAGGGGAGGCTCGCCGCCCGCGATGGCTCGATCTACGAAGGCAGCTTCCGCGCCGGCCTGCGCGACGGCAGCGGCAGGACGCGGCTCGCCGGCGGCACCGTCTACGAATCGAAGTGGCGGGCCGGCGTCGAGATTGGCGGCGGCCGCCCCGACGTACTCGCCGACGCCCGCATCGGCGGCCTGCTGCGCGCCCAGGCCGGCGGCGGCGACGCCGGCAAGGTGGAGATGTCGGTGATCGTCGACCCGCGCATCACCGCCCAGCAGGAGGTGCAGTACCAGCACACGGTCCGCGACCAGGACATCGCCATCTATCCCGTGAGCCAGTTCCTCAACGACGCCTGGAACGGCACCGGCACGATCAGCCAGGACAATGACGATTTCATCCCCTTCTGGGACAAGACCTTCGCCTTCGTCGAGGTCGACCTCCAGAGCACGACCGGCTCGCGCGTGAAGCTCGATTCGATGGCGCTCGACGTCTCCTCCAGCGCCGCCTACCGCAAGCCGATGCTCACCTTGCAGGCGCATCGCGGCTGCGTCGCCTTCCGGCCCACCTTCAACTTCCTCAACTATGGCTGGGGCGACGTCCGCAACGCGCGCCTGTCGGTCCGCTTCGCCAGCCCCGAGCGGCCGGGCGAGACCTCCCCGACCTACTCCATGCCGCTGCAGGATTTCTCCGACGGCCTCGACGTCTCCCTCGTCGACCCGCTGAAGCAGGCCGGCGTCGACACGGATGCGCTGGCCGAGGCGCGCTTCCAGTGCAAGAACCGCGACCAGCTCGGCGTCTGCCGCGCCAAGCTCTTCAACACCGTGCAGTTCGGCGAGGTCGCCCCGTTCATCTACGGCGACGGCATCCTGTCGACGACCGCGCAGGGCGACGTCGACTACCAGTATGCAGACGACGCCGGGAACCTCTATTCGGTCAAGGAGCCGTTCGAGGTCGAGCTGATGATGGCCCTGATCGAGGTGCCGGAGGAGCTGGCCGAATGCGGCGACGGCGGCTATCCCGCCGCCGAATCGATGCGCTACCAGGAGGTCGACCTGCCGGTCGGGCAGTCGAACTACACCGTCGACATCCCCGTGCGCGGCAACAAGAACGTCAAGGACTTCACGGCCCGGCTGAAGATCTCCTCCGAGATGTCGTCCTATCATCAGTTCACGGCGACCGCGCGCTTCGCCGACGGCAGCACGCGCTCCAGCAAGCCGATCAGCCTGTTCTACATCAAGCCGCGCTTCCCGCGCTTCGAGACGCAGGTGCAGCTCCCCGCCTGCTATCTCGATCCAGGCTTCGGCTCGTCCTGCTGAGCCCTTCCGAGCGCGAGGTCGTAGAGGTTCGGCAGCGGTATTTGCCGCAGGAACAGCGTGCCCTGGTCGAAGGCGGTGATCTCGGCGAGCGCGCCGGAGGCCTTGTCGGCGCCCTGGTCGAACAGGAAGTTGCCGAGCGAGTGGATGACCGCTGCGTCGCCGCCGCCTATCTGGACGACGCCCGCGCTGGCGCGGTGCGGGTGCGCCCCGACGATCGCCGCCACGCCGCGCCGGCGCATCTCTTCGGCGAGCACGTCCTCGCGCTCCGACGGCGCGGTGACGAACTCCCGCCCCCAGTGGACGAAGGCCACGACCGGCACGCTCGCGTCGCCGCGGGTGAGCCGGTCGAGCAGTTCCGGCCCGATCAGGCCGGTCTGCTTCGCCGCGCTGGTGTCGAGATCGGTGAGCGCGACGATCGTGACGCCCGGCAGCTCCAGCGTCTCGCCCTGGCCCGCATGGGCGATGCCGGCCGCGTCGAGCGCGGCTTGCGTCTCGGCCAGCCCCGTCGGGCCGACGTCGTTGGCATGGTTGTTGGCGAGCCCGGCGGCGCGCACGTTGAGCAGCCGGAACCAGTCGATCGCCTGCGCGGCCGGCATGGCGAGCACCATGTGCTGGAGCCCCGCCGGCATGTCCGGCAGCAGGACGCCCTCCAGGTTGACGATCATCTCGCCGCCGCCGGTCGCCGCCTTCACCGCGGCCTCGACGTGCGCCGCGGCCAGCTCGTCGAGCAGGGCCGTGTTCATGGTGCGGCCGAAGAAGGTGTCGCCGGCGAGATGGTAGCGATGCGCGCCCGCAAAGTGCGGCAGGCCGGCGGGCGGCATGTCCGGCGCGTATGCCATGACGAGGTAGCTCGTCGTCTCGGCGACGAAGGCGTCGGAGAACTGCTGGCTGTTCTGGCTGGCGAGCACGACCGGCTTCGCGCCGTTGACGCGCGCCTGCAGCGCCATCTGCACATAGGTCGCGCCGACCGAATCCATGTGGTCGGGCTGGTTGAGCCCGGCGAGCGCGTCGAGCGAGCCGGCGGCGAGCACGTTGAGCGTCTGCTGGTCGCGCTGGCGCGCCTGAAACTGCGGCAGGTAGTGCGAGAAGTCGGTCGATTGCAGCACCAGCGTGCGGCTGCCGGCCAGCGGCGCGAGCGCGGCGACCAGCCCCTCCCACTGCGCCCGGCTGGACCGGATCGACAGCGCCACCGGCAGCACCGGCACGCCCGGCAGGTAATGGGCGAGGAAGGGCAGCAGCGCGCGGATGCCATGATCCATGCCGGCGAGGCACGAATCCTCCACGTCGTCGTCCGCCGCCATCAGCCGCCGCGCGGCGGCGGCGTCGGTGGCGACCCGGCCGAGCACGGTGTCGAAGCCGTACGTCGTCGTCGCGAACGCCTTGCGCGCTTGCTTGAAATGGTCGGGGAAGAGCACGATCACGCGGTCGTAGCTGCCATGCGCGGCGAGCCTGATGCCGCCCGCCACGAGATGGGCCGCGAGCAGGTGGTGCGGCACCGTCACGCCGGTGAGCTGCACCGGCGCCGACGTGATCGCCGCGGCGTCCGCGATCGCCTTCGTGAACTGGCCGGCGTCGAGATAGAAGCGCGGATAGTTGCCGTCGCCCGCGGGGCAGGGAGGTGTGGCGGCGACCGCCGGCGCGCCAACCATCAGCAGCAGCGCCACAAGAAGGAAAGTCCTCACGGCTTGGCCAGCAGGAAGTTCGCCGTCTGGGCGATGTGGTAGTAGGGCTCCTGCCTGTTCTTCGACAGGCGCACCACTTCCCGGTAGACGAAGTCGGCCAGCCCCAGCAGCCGCACGCCGTCGCCGCCAGTATTGGCCTGGCCCTTCAGCCCTTCCAGCATCGAATAGGTGAACACGCCGTGACCGAGCTCGGGAAGCTCGGCGGCCGTGTTGTTGGCGGCCGTCGCCGAAAAGACGATGATGCGCGCGTCGGCCGCGTCCTTCTCCAGACGCGGGTTGAAGGCGTTCGCCGCGTGGCAGGTGTCGAGCACCATGATGCGCCGGCCCTTGGCCCGCTCCACCGCCTCCTGGATGTCGCGCCAGTCGACCAGCGAGGAGCGGCGCCAGCGCTCCTCGTCCTGCATGCGGCCGTCGGTCGGGATGAAATAGTAGTCCTCGTCGATGTTGATGCCGTGGCCGGCGACGAAGATGATCGTCGTGTCGTCCGGTCCGGGCTGGTCGAGGAAGTCGATCATCTCGTCGTCGATGGTGCGCGAATCGGGATCGAGGATGCCGCGCTTGCCGGCGAGCTTCTCGACCGCCGCCGCCCGGTCCGGATCCGCGTCGAGCGCGTCCGCATTGACGAAGACCAGCGATTCCATGCCGCTGAACAGCGGCGCGGTGCGCTCGGCCAGCACCCGCAGGAACTCGGCCGCGTCGTCGACGGGATAGTCGAGGTTGCAGGAGCGGCCGTTGCACTGGGTTGGCAGCAGCGGATAGTCCTCGACGCCGATCACCACCGCGTAGAGCTTGCCCTTCTTCTCCTCGGCCGGCGCGCGCTTCTTGGCCAGCGCGGTCACGCCGCGCTCGGTCAGGTAGCCGTATTCGTTGAAGCCGGTGACGAGGATCTCGTTCTGGCCCTCCTCGACCGGCACTTCGATGATCACCTTGTCGCCGCCGGCCGCCCGCGCCGCGAACTGGTCGATGCGGCGCTCGTTGGAAAGCACAGTGAACTGCGAGACGTCGGTGCCGGCCTCCGCCGCGCCGGTGATCTCCACCGCCACGTAGCCGTCCGGCGCGGTCACGCCCTCCGCGAGCTTCACCGAGAAGTCCGGCGGCTTGCGTCGCAGGAGCTCGAAGAGCTGCCTGTCGGTCCCGCGCAGCTCGACCGCCGCCTTCTCGGCGCTGCCCATGATGATCGCGCGGCGCACGATCTCTGGGCTGTTCAGGTGTTCCCGCAGCTGCTGCGCCCTGACGAAGCGGGCCTCCTTGCCGCTGCCCTGGTTGACCTGCCAGCCGATCAGCCGGTCGCCGTTGGGAGAGGAGTGGAAATAGCCCTGCGGCGTCCACATGATCCAGTCTTCGTCGGTGAAGAACATCGACACGATCAGCTCGCGGGTGGCGAGGTTCCACAGCCGCAGCGTCTGGTCGGCGCCGCCGGTCAGCAGGTATTTCGCCTTCGGCGCCTCGGCCATCGCCTCCACCGTGCCGGTGTGGCCGCCGAGGAACTCGCCGGCGAAGCCGCCGTCGTCGCGGCGATAGGCGATCAGCGTGCCGTCGGCCGCGCCGGTGACAAGCTCCGGCGCGGTAGCGAGCAGCGTGTAGGCGGAATGGGTGAAGCCGGTCTCCGCGTCGTTCTCGATCTCCTTCACCGGCGCACCGTCGCGGCGGATGGCGAGCACGGCGTTCTCGAAGCCGTAGTCGCCGCCCGGTCCGGCATGGATCGCCCATTCGCCGGCCTCCGGGACGGCGCGCCGCAGCTTCGCCGCGGCCTCGCCGGCATCCGCCGGCTTCTCGAAGCTGCGCTCGGCGTTGGGCAGCAGGAGCTGGCGGGTGAGGGCCCCGCGCGCCTCGGGGCAGGCGATCTCGGCCGGGCAGGGATTGTCGTTGCCCCAGGCGATCAGCCCTGCCGCCGCGTCGATCGCAACCGCCGTCACCGGCCGGCCGACGCCTTTCAGCACCTTGGTTCCCGCCCCTGAGGCGATGTCCCACAGATGGATCTCGTTGCCGGTGCCGCCCGCCGTCGCGATCGTCTTGCCGTCGGGCAGAGGCAGCGCCGCCGTCACCGAGCCGTCATGGCCGCGATATTCCGCAGCGACCGCGCCGCTCTCGATGTCGAGCACGAGGCTCCGGTTCCTGTCGGCGCAGCGATAGCCGCAGTTGACGACGAGCTGCCGCCCGCCGGAGGCGAACGCGATGGCCGAGGCGCTGAAGCCGGGGTTCGGCAGCGCGCGCACGAGCCGGCCGTCGGCGGCGTCCCACACCTCGAGCCGGCCGTCGCTGGCGGCAGTTGCGAAGCGCGTCCCGTCCGGGCTGACGGCCAGCCCCTGCAAGGGCACGTCGCGCAGTTCCTCGGCCTCGGGCATGTCGATCGCGGTCCCGTCCGCGTCCCACAGGCGCACGCCGTTGTCGCCGGTGATCGCGACGATGCGTTTGCCCCCGAGCGCGAAGCGGACGCGCTCGATGCGCCAGGAATCGGCGTCGAGCGGCGCGCGTGCGGTCCATTCGCCGCCCGCCTCTCCCGGCTTCTGCCAGACCCGTACCATGCCGTCCTCGCCGCCGGCCGCCAGCAGCGCGCCGTCGGGCGAGAAGTCGAGGCCGTAGACGGCGTAGTCCAGCCCCTTCAGCACGCCGGTCATGCGGCCGGAGCCGATGTCGAACAGGCGGACGTCGCCATAGGGCGGCTTGTCGCCCAGGCCGGGGCCGAAATAGCCGCCGGCGGCCACCGTCTGCCCGTCCGGCGCCACGGCGACCGCATAGACCTTGCCCTCGTTGCCGTCGCCGATCTGGCCGCGGATGGTGCGCACCGTCACGCCGGCGCGCCAATCCCAGACGCGGATCGTCTTGTCCTCCGAGGCCGACACCAGCGTCTCCCCATCGGGCGTGACGGCGAGGTCGCGCACGGCGGCGCGATGGCCGCCGGTGTCGAGGTCGAGGTGGAAGTCGGGCGTGTCGTCGGGCGGCGGCGGCGCGGGCGCGGCGGCAAGCGCCGCCGGGGCGAGCAGGGCGGCGATCGCGGCCAGCGCGGTGAGCCGCGCCGGCCTCATTTGCCCGGCCCGGCGGCCTGCCCGGCGAAGGCCCCGACATAGGCTTCGAGCGGGGCCGCGAGGTTGGTCGAGCCGGCCTCGCGCTCCTGCGCCACATAGCCCTTGAAATACTGCCAGAACGACAGCGCGTAGTCGCCGAAATAGCCGTCGGCCATCTGCCGCGAGCAGAGGTTGCCGTCGACGCAGAAGGCGACCCGGTTGAGGAAGTAGAGGACGCGCCCGAAGGAGGCGCGGAAGTCGGCGAGCTTCATCTCGCCGCCGTCGGCGGTCATCGCCTCGACGCCGATCCGTTCCATGTAGACGGCGCGGTCGTTGGGGCTCGGATTGGCGCCCAGCAGGCTGGCATATTTGGCGTTGAGCCCGTCGAGCCGTTCCGACACCGCCCGCTGCGCGTCCTGGTATTCGTCGCGCTCCCAGGCATCGACGAGCTGGAGCGTGCGCTCGACGCGCTTCTCCTCCTTGTTCTCCAGATACTGGTAGGCCGAGAACAGCCCGCCCGCCACCAGCAGCAGCCGCACCAGGAAGCCAGCCCAGGCATAGCCGAGCATGCGCCAGTCGCGCGAGGTGAACGGGTTGGATTCCGGCTTCGCCTCCTGCGTGCTCACCTCCGGAAGCCCCTCGGTCGTCTCGGGGAGCTGCTCGATCCGGCGCGGCGGGGCCTCGCTCATCAGCAGGCCCCCAGGTCGATCTCGACCGCCGGGTCGAGCGTCAGGCCGGGCTGCTCCAGCTTCTGCTTGAGGCAGGCGAGCTGCGCCAGCGACAGGATGAACTTCATGCTCGGCTGAACGGTCGCGTGCGCCTGCGGCCCGCGCAGCGGCGCGATCACGCCGCGCTCCTGCTCGCAATCCTCGAGGTCGACCGCCACCGCCGCGCCCTCGCGCGCGGAAAGCTGCGGATATTTCTCCAGGAAGCAGGTGGCGAGCTGCGAGTTGACCACGACCGAGCGGGCGCACAGCCCGCATTCGGCCGCAGCCGGCAGCGGCAAGGCGGCCAGCGCGGCCGCAAGCAGGAGCCCTCTCGTCGTCAGGCGCATGATGTCTTCGTCCGTCCCCGTACCGTCTTTGCGCCCTTCCGGCGCGCCGCTCATCCTTCCGGCAGGTTCTCCAGCGGATAGATCAGCACTGCGCCCTTGGCCGCCGAGGACTGGCCGAGCCGCATCGCGCCGCGGGTGGCCGGCGCCGTGCCGATGTCGCGCAGCAGCCCGGCGAAGCCGTCGGGGTGCTCGGCCGAGCGCGTCGCCTGCCGCACCCCTTCCTGCGCGAGGAAGGAGAGATCCTGCAGGGCGCTCTGCGGCTTGGCCTCCGAAAGCACCACCACCATCCGCTCGACGCCGAAGCTGTCGGCGTTGAACTCGAGCAGCGGCAGGTTGACCTCGCTGCCGCCATGCAGGCGCTCGGCATACATGTGGTTGATCGAGTAGTTAGAGCCGATATAGAGCACGTTGATGTCGACCGGCTTGTTGGAGCCGTTGCTGGCGACGAGGTCGATCTGGTCGCCCGGCCGCACGCGCGGCATCTTGCCGGGCTCCAGCGGCTCGGCCGTCTCGCCGCCGCCGCGCCTGATCTTGAAGCTCGCCGAGAACTCCTCCGGCCGGAAGTCGGAAGCCGCGGCCAGCCGCGCCAGATTGGTGGCGCGGAAGATGCGCTGAAGATTGTCGGCGACCTCGTTCTCCAGCCCGTCGGGAGTGCTGCCGGCGAAGCCGATCGAGGGCGGCCGCCGGCCGGTCGACAGCGACACCTCGGCCGTCGGCGGCAGGAACCACAGCCGCGGCGCGTCGCTGATCGCCGCGCGCGTATCGACGGTGGCCGACACGGCACCCGGTCCGGCGTCCGCCACCAGCACCGCCACGTCCGCCTCGCTCATCACCGCGAGCTTGATGTCGGCCGGCTCGCGCGCGTCGACGAATTTCAGCTTCAGCGGCCGCGCCTTGTCGGCGGCGATCTGTTCGAGCAGCTTGTCGACCTCGGCGATCTCGGCCGCATACCGCTCGTTGGGAGCGGGGCGCGAGACGGTGAGCTCGGTGTCGAAGGCGACCTGCGTCAGCCGCGCATAGGCGTTGTCGGGGATCGCGGAAGGGGCGAGCGCCGGCTTGCCCTCGGCCTCCACCGTCGCGACCTTGGCCGACAGCGTCTCGGCCGAGCTTACTTCGAGATAGCCGAGCGCGTCCTCGATCTTGCTGCCGGGCGAGGGCAGGATCGCCAGCCGCGCGCCTGCCGCCACGCCCTGCAGGCGGCCCGCCTCGACCGTGATGCCGGCGGGCGCGACCTTGACCTTCCATTGGCGCACGTAGTCGCCGCTCTCCGTACCGAAGACGGGCGCGTCGAGATTGCCCTCGAACAGCGGGGTCGGCCGGTTGCGGTTGTCGGCCGCATAGGCCTGCAGCACGCTCTGGGCGAGCTGGCGGTAGCTCATCGACGGGTTTTCGGCCAGCACCGACATGATCGTGTAGGTGAACAGGCCGTAGCGCTTGGCCTCCTGGTCGCCCCGCGGCAGCGGCATCTCGGGTGTGGTCTCCACCGTCTGGGCGGCGAAGAAGGCGACCATGCCGCCCGGTTGCAGGCTGGTGGCGCCGGTCGGCTGCACGTCTTTCGGCGCGTCGGCCTTCTTTTCGTTGGCGTAGAGCATCAGCGCCCGCGCGCCCTCCTCGGGCGCGGCCGCGCCGGCGTTGGCGGCCTTGGCCGCCGTTTCCGCCTCCTCGAAGGCGCTGTCGGGGATGCCGACCAGCTTGGGGTCGATCTTGCGCTCGACCACGTTTTCCTCGCCCATGCCGGCGGCCCGTGTCGCGGTGCCGGAATGGCAGGCGTCGATGATGATCCAGACGAAGGCGCCCTTCGCGCGGATCGCGTCCAGCGTCTCGCCGATCTCGTTGTCGGTGAAGGCCGAGGGGACGCCCTTCTTGGGGTCGGTCCACTGGCCGATGTCGGCCGGCAGGAACACCTCGTCCATGCCGTCGGGCTCGGACGCGGGATCGACCGCCGGCTGCTGCATGCCGTGGCCGGAAAGCTGGATGTAGACGAAGTCGCCGGGCTGCGCCTCGGCCGCCACCTTGGCGAGCGCGCCGGTGATCGCGGCGTGCGTCGGCGAGCCGGCGCCGCCCTCGATGTCCTCGGCGAGCACGGTGACGTTCTGCGGCTCGAAGGGCACCGGCGCGCTGGTGGTCAGGTAGTCGCGCACCAGCAGCGCGTCGTTGCGCGGGCCGATGAGGTCGGCCCCCTGCACGTTCGGATAGTGGGTGACGCCGACCAGCACGGCGTAGTTGGTGCGCGCCTCCGCGCCTTGCGCGAGGAGGGCCGACGCCCCCACCAGAACCGTCGCCGCGGCCAGCAGCCGCCGGCCGTTCGCCAATACCCGCATGATCGCACTCCCAAGCCCTTAACCCTGCGTACCATTGCTTCTACAGGATTGGGGCGGGAATTTGGAACCGCGCAAGACGCGCGGCGCGAGTTTTTGATTAATGCGCCTCGTCCCAGTTGTGCGCGGCACGCGCGTCGACATGCAGCGGCACGGCCATCGCGAGCGCCGGCATGGTCGCGTTCTCCATCACCCGGCGTATCACGGGGATCGCCGTTTCCACGTCGCCCTCGGGCGCCTCGAAGATCAGCTCGTCATGCACCTGCAGCAGCATGCGCACGCTGTCGAGCTTCGCCTTGGCGAGCGCAGCATCCATGCGGATCATCGCCCGGCGGATGATGTCGGCGGCTGAGCCCTGGATCGGCGCGTTGATCGAGGCGCGCTCGTTGAAGGCCCTGACCGACGGGTTGGACGAGCGGATCTCGGGGAAATGGATGCGCCGGCCGAAGATCGTCTCGACATAGCCCCGTTCGCGCGAGGCGGCCTTGGTCGTGTCCATGTAGTCGCGGATGCCGGGGAAGCGCTGGAAATAGCGCTTGATATATTCGGACGCCTCCTCGCGCGGGATCGAGAGCTGGTTGGCCAGCCCGAAGGCCGAGATGCCGTAGATGATGCCGAAATTGATCGCCTTGGCGCGGCGGCGCACCTCGCCCGGCATGCCCTCGACCGGCACGCCGAACATCTCCGACGCCGTCATCGCATGGATGTCGATGCCGTCGGCGAAGGCCTGCCGCAGTTGCGGGATGTCGGCGACGTGGGCGAGCACGCGCAGCTCGATCTGGCTGTAGTCGGCCGAGACCAGCAGGTTGCCCGGCGCGGCGATGAAGGCCGTCCGGATGCGGCGGCCCTCGGCCGTGCGCACCGGGATGTTCTGGAGGTTCGGCTCCGAGGAGGAGAGCCGGCCGGTCGTGGTGGCGGCGAGCGCGTAGGACGTGTGCACGCGCCCCGTGCGCGGATGCACGTAACCGGGCAGCGCGTCGGTGTAGGTCGATTTCAGCTTGGTGAGCTGGCGCCAGTCGACGATCTTGCGCGGCAGCTCGTGGCCTTCCGCCGCGAGGTCCTCCAGCTCCCGAGCTGTGGTCGACCACTGGCCGGTCTTGGTCTTGGAACCCCCCGGCAGCCCCATCCGGCCGAACAGGATGTCGCCGAGCTGCTTGGGCGAGCCGATGGTGAAGCGCTCGCCGGCGAGCCGGTAGATCTCGTCCTCGAGTGCGGCCGCGCCCTGCGCGAAGTCGCCCGACAGCCGCGACAGGATCTGCCGGTCGATCGCCACGCCGCGCTGCTCCATGTCGCACAGCACCGGCACCAGCGGCCGCTCCAGCCGCTCGTAGACCGAGGTCAGCCCCTTCTCGACCATGCGCGGCTTGAGCACGCGCCACAGCCGCAGCGTCACGTCGGCGTCCTCGGCCGCGTATTCGGTCGCCCTGGCGAGCTCGACATGATCGAAGGTGACGGCCGCCTTGCCGCTGCCGCAGACCTCCTTGTAGGTGATCGGGATGTGGCCCAGCCAGCGCTCCGACAGCGCGTCCATGCCCATGCCGCCCGCCGTGCCGCCGTCGCAGACATAGGCGAGCAGCATCGTGTCGTCGTAGGGGGCGACGTCGAGCCCGTGCTGGTTCATCACCACGAGGTCGTATTTCAGATTGTGCGCGACCTTGAGCACCGAGGGGTCTTCGAGCAGCCCCTTCAGCACGGCGAGCGCCTCGCGGATCGGGATCTGGTTCTCCACCAGCCCGCCGCCGAGCAGGTCGCCGGCACCCGCCTTGTGCTGCAGCGGCACATAACAGGCCCGGCCGGGCGCGGTGGCGAGCGAGAAGCCGCACAGCTCGGCCTGCATCGGGTCGAGCGAGGTGGTCTCGGTGTCGAAGGCGACGACGCCCGCCTCGCGCGCCTCGGCGACCCAGCGCTCCAGCTCGGCGAGGCTCCGCACGGTGACGTAGCCGCTGCGGTCGACCGGGCTGGTGCCGGCGGCTTCCGCGCGGGCGGCCGCGAGCGCGGCCGGCGTTCCCTCGATGCCGGCCTTGGCGGGAGGCTCGGGGGCGACCTCGCCTTCCTCGGGCAGGCCGCCCGACATCTGCACCGGCGAGCTGCCGAGGTCGGGTCCGTGCGCG
>JAFKJY010000114.1 GCA_017305835.1 Hyphomicrobiales bacterium | reverse complement strand
CGCTGCGCCCCATCCTTGCTCCCCGTCTTGCGCAGATCGCTGCTCCCGCACCGCGGACAAATCACCTCCACCTCCTCTGCCAAATCAATTCTCCCAACAGAAGAATCCATCAGCAGTTCAATGTAAACACTGCCCCTCAAGGGGGAGGGAAAATCGTTGATCACGTTTTGTTCGCGATTCCGCTTGGCGGCTGCGGAGGCGGGCGCTAGGTTCCCGGCGTGACCGCGACGACCCCGACATTTGAGGCCGAGGCCGGCCCCCATCTGCCCGAGCCGTTCCTGCGCTGGTTTGCCGAGCGCGGCTGGGCGCCGCGCGCCCACCAGCTCGCGCTGCTGGCCAAGGCCCAGGCCGGCCGCTCGGTGCTGCTCATCGCTCCGACCGGGGCGGGCAAGACGCTCGCCGGCTTCCTGCCCGCGCTGGTCGACCTCGCCATGCGCGGCAAGAGGAAGCCCGGCGCGGCGCGGCGCGGTATCCACACGCTCTACATCTCGCCGCTCAAGGCGCTCGCCGTCGACATCGAGCGCAACCTCGGCAAGCCGGTCGCCGAGATCGGCCTGCCGGTGACGCTGGAGACGCGCACCGGCGACACGCCGCAGCACAAGCGCGCGCGCCAGAAGCTGGCGCCTCCCGACATTTTGCTGACCACGCCCGAGCAGCTCGCGCTGCTGATCGCCGCGCCCGACGCGCGCCGCTTCTTCGCCGACCTGCGCTACGTCGTGCTGGACGAGCTGCATTCGCTGGTGACGTCGAAGCGCGGGCATCTCCTGGCGCTCGGGCTGGCGCGGCTGCGGACCTTCGTGCCGGGCCTGCAATCGATCGGCCTGTCGGCGACGGTGGCCGAGCCGGACGAGCTGAGACGGTGGCTGGTGGGGCAGAACCGTCTCTCCCCCCTCGAGGGGGAGATGGCCGCGAAGCGGCCAGAGGGGGTAATCTCAGGAGGCACCGCGGTCAGGTCGCGCGCGGCCGCGGCAACCCCACCCGACCAGCCTTCGGCTGGCCACCCTCCCCTCAGGGGGGAGGGAACGGCCGAGAACCGCCGCGATGCCGGTTCCTCCCCTGCGCAGCGGGGGAGAGGGACCACGCGAAGCGTGGCGGAGGGGGCGCCGCCCATGGCCGAGCTGATCACCGTCGCCGGCGGGGCGAAGCCGGTGATCACCATCCTCGATTCGGAGGAGCACGTGCCGTGGGCCGGCCATTCCGCCCGCTATGCGATGCCGGAGATCAACGACGCGATAAGGCAGCACAGGACGACGCTGCTGTTCGTCAACACGCGCAGCCAGGCCGAGCTGCTGTTCGGCGAATTGTGGCGCATCAACGAGGACGCGCTGCCCATCGCGCTGCATCACGGCTCGCTCGACGTCGGCCAGCGCCGCCGCGTCGAGAAGGCGATGGAGGCGGGCAGCCTGCGCGCCATCGTCGCCACCTCGACGCTCGACCTCGGCATCGACTGGGGCGACGTCGACCTCGTCGTCCATGTCGGCGCGCCGAAGGGCGCGAGCCGGCTGGCGCAGCGCATCGGCCGCTCCAACCATCGCCTCGACGAGCCGAGCCGGGCGATCCTCGTGCCGGCCAACCGCTTCGAGGTGCTGGAATGCCGCGCCGCGATCGAGGCCAACTATCTGGGCGCGCAGGACACGCCGCCGCTGATCGCCGGCGCGCTCGACGTGCTGGCCCAGCACGTGCTCGGCAGTGCCTGCGGCGAGCCGTTCTACGCCGCCGACCTCTACGAGGAGGTGCGCTCCGCCGCGCCTTATGCGGGGCTCGACCGCGAGACGTTCGACCGCGTCGTCGATTTCGTCGCGACCGGCGGCTACGCGCTCAGGACCTACGAGCGCTACGCCCGCATCCGCCAGATGCCGGACGGCCGCTGGCGCGTGTCGAACCCGCGCATCGCGCAGCAGTACCGGTTGAACGTCGGCACCATCGTGGAAAGCCCGATGCTCAGCGTCCGCTACGTGCGCTCGGGCCGCGGCGCGGGTGGGCGCGGCGGGCCGGTGCTCGGCAAGATCGAGGAATATTTCCTGGAGATGCTTTCGCCCGGCGACACCTTCATGTTCGCCGGCAAGGTGCTGCGCTTCGAGGGCATCCGCGAGAACGAGGCCTTCGTCTCCAACGCCACCAAGCTCGACGCCAAGGTGCCGTCCTACATGGGCGGCAAGTTCCCGCTCTCGACCTATCTGGCCGGGCAGGTGCGGGCGATGCTGGCGGACCCCGCCCGCTGGGGCGCGCTGCCCGACCAGGTGTCCGACTGGCTGCGCCTGCAGCGCGACAAGTCGGTGCTGCCGCCGCCCGACCGGCTGCTGGTCGAGACCTTCCCGCGCGCCGACCGCTTCTACATGGTCGCCTATCCGTTCGAGGGCAGGCTGGCGCACCAGACGCTCGGCATGCTGCTGACGCGCCGGCTCGACCGCGCCGGCGCGCACCCGCTCGGCTTCGTCGCGACCGACTATTCGCTCGCCATCTGGGGGCTGGAGGATCTCGGCGCGCGCTTCCGGCGCGGGCTGTCGCTCGACGAACTGTTCGACGAGGACATGCTGGGCGACGACCTCGACGCATGGCTCAACGAGAGCTGGATGCTGAAGCGCACCTTCCGCAACTGCGCCGTGATCGCCGGCCTGATCGAGCAGCGCCATCCCGGCCAGGAGAAGACCGGCCGGCAGATCACGGTGTCGGCCGACCTGGTCTACGACGTGCTGCGCAGCCACGAGCCGGACCACATCCTGCTGCAGGCGACGCGGGCCGACGCGGCCGCCGGCCTTCTGGATGTCAGCAGGCTCGCCGAGATGCTCTCGCGCGTCCGCGGTCGAATCATGCATAAGGATCTCGAACGGATCTCGCCGCTGGCCGTGCCGATCATGCTCGAGATCGGCAGGGAATCGGTCAATGGCGAGGCGAACGAGAGCCTGCTCGCGCAGGCCGCCGGCAGCGTGATCGAGGACGCGTTCGGCGATGTGGACATCTGAAGAAGACGACATGGGTGCATTGGCGGCGGTTTCGGACGGGTCTGGCGCCGCCACGCGGATCGCGCTGGCGGGCATCGAGGCCGTCTGCGACCCGCGCGGCGTGCTCGCCGTGCCGTCGCTGCGCATGCTGGTCGTCTCCGACCTGCATCTGGAGAAGGGCGCCGCGCTCGCCCGCCGCGGCGCGCTGGTGCCGCCCTACGACACGGCCGCCACGCTCGCCCGGCTCGCCGCCGTGCTCGACGACCACCGGCCCGACATCGTCGTCAGCCTCGGCGATTCCTTCCACGACGGCGAGGGCTCGGCGCGGCTGCCCGACCCCTATCGCGAGCGGCTCGCCGCGCTGATGGCCGGCCGCGACTGGTACTGGATCGCCGGTAACCACGACCCCGACGCACCGCGCGACCTGCCGGGCCGCTCGGTGCAGGAGCTCGCCGTCGGCGGCCTGACCTTCCGCCACGAGCCGAGGAAGGGCGCGGCCGAGGGCGAGGTCGCGGGCCACCTGCACCCGGGTGCGCGGATCGTCGTGCGCGGCCGCTCGGTGCGCCGGCCCTGCTTCGCCAGCGACGGCCTGCGCATGGTCATGCCCGCCTTCGGCGCCTATACTGGCACGCTCAACATCCTCGACCGCGCCTATCACGGCCTGTTCGGCATGGATCGCCTGATGGCCTACATGCTGGGGCGGGGGCGCGTGTTCCCGATCGCCGGGACGATGCTGAGCGGGGGGTGAACGCTAGAGCAGTTCTGATTTTATCGGAATTGGTAGAACCGCTCTATCTCTTTGCTCAGCCGCATTCCCGGACGCAAAACCGCTTCGCACTTTTGCTGGAAATGCTCATCCCGCCGCGGTCGCGGCGAAGGCCACGATCATCGCGATCACCGCCACCGCCGTGAGCTGCGCCCTGAGCCGCGCGAACCAGGCGGGCAGGGTGCCGGCCTGGCCCGACAGCGCGTCCCATGCGCCCTGCGCGGCGAAGGCGACCGCCAGAAGCACGAAGGCGTAGGCCGGCGGGATGAACAGCACGGCCCAGCCGAGCAGGGCCGGCAGCACGGCGAGCGCGATGTCGCGCGCCGTCCGCGAGTGGCCGGCGACGAGTGCGGCACCCCAGCGCGTGCCGCCGAGGAAGGTGAGCACGATCGCCGCATAGGCGACGAGCAGGCGGATCGTCATGCCGCGCCAGACATGGTCGGCGGGGATGCCGGCGAGCCAGACGGTCATCACCGCGAGCGGGACGAGCCCGGCATAGCCGAGCCGCGTGGCGAGCGCCCGGTCGGGCGCGGCCGCGTCGGCGGCGGGCTGCGGTTCGTCCTGCGCGCTCATGCCGTCATTCCCTCCGGAACACGATGCTGCCCAGCCAGCCGGTGATGCAGGCGAGCGCGACCGCGAACAGGCCGTAGAGCAGGCTGTACTGGTGCGCCGCCTCGAAGAGCGACTGCTCGAAGCCGGCCTTGTAGATGGCGAGCTGCGCCGAGGATTCGCCGATGAAGGCGCCGTTCTTGAACAGGAAGGCGCGGGCGCGGTGCGTGCCGACCGGCACGTTGGGCGCGAGCACGACGGTCGCGCGGAACAGCGTCTGCGACAGGAACTGGACGCCGCCGATCCGCTCGTTGAACAGGCCGGCCGACTTCTTGCGTTCGCGCAGCGCGCTCCTGAACTCGGCGATCGTCGCCGGCGGCTCGTTGCTGTAGAGCGCCTCCAGGTGGATGTAGTCCGGCCCGAGCGAAAGCTGCCTGTAGGTCGTCGGCTCGGCGATGTCCTGGAGGTTGCGCGTGGTCGCCACCGAATAGGACGCCGGCACGTTCACGAAGGTCTCGGACTGGGTGTTGATCCACATGCCGAGCACGCGGTCCTTGCGGCGCACCAGCACCGGCTTGGCCGGGCCTTCGAGCACCACCACCACGTCGTAGCGGCCCTGCCGGCTGACCAGCGGGTCGACATTGTCGAGCGCGCCGAAGATCGTCAGGTTGGCGCCGGAGAAGTCCGAGGTGATCGACAGGTGGTCGATGGAAAGGCCGATCTGGATCCGCTCAGGCTGGGCCTGCGCGGGCGCCACGGTCGGGGCAGGCGCGGCGGCCTGCGCCTGCTCCTGCGCCGCCGCGCCGGAGGCCGCGGCCAGCGCGGCGAACAGGGCGGCGAGGAAGAGCCTGCGCATCGCCTACTCCCCGTCCGGCGAGACGATCGAGTAGGGATTGGCCGGCTCGACGAACAGGTCGAAGGCGAGCCGCAGCGCGACCGCCAGCACCAGCAGCGCCAGCAGCGCGCGCAACTGCTCGCCCTTCAGCCGCTGGCCGGCCTTGGCGCCGTACTGCGCGCCGGCGACGCCGCCCGCCATCAGCAGGAAGGCGAGCACCACGTCGACCGTCTGGTTGGCCGTGGAGTGCACGACGGTCGTGTAGGCGGACACGAAGATGATCTGGAACAGCGAGGTGCCGATGACGACGTTGGTCGGCACCTTGAGCAGGTAGATGAGCGCCGGCACCATGATGAAGCCGCCGCCCACGCCCATGATCGCGGCGAGGAAGCCGACCGCGGCGCCGAGCCCCAGAACCGGGATGACGCTGACGAACAGCTTCGAGGTGCGGAAGCGCACCTTGAGCGGCAGCCGGTGGATCCAGTTGTGCTGGCCGGGCTTGCGCAACTGCACCGTCGTGCCGCCGCGCGAGCGGCGGATGGCGTTGACGCTCTCGACCAGCATCATCGCGCCGACGACGCCGAGCAGCACCACGTAGAGCAGCGAGATGAACAGGTCGAGCTGGCCGAGCCTGCGAAGGATGGCGAACACGTAGGCGCCGACGGAGGAGCCGACCATGCCGCCCAGGAACAGCACCGTGCCGAGCTTCATGTCGAGCGTGCCGCGCTTGAAATGCGCGAGCGCGCCCGAGATCGACGAGCCGATGACCTGGTTGGCGCCGGTGGCGACGGCGATCGCCGGCGGGATGTTGTAGAAGATCAGGAGCGGCGTGATCAGGAAGCCGCCGCCCACCCCGAACATGCCCGACAGGAAGCCCACCGCGGCGCCCATCGCGAGCAGCACCAGCGCGTTCACGGACATCTCGGCAATCGGGAGATAGATGCTCACCCGCGGAACTCGATCGAGGCTGTTGGCGGACGTCCCCGACCGCCGGAATCCGTCAGCAAATTCGGCCGTTCTTGCGCCGAGATTGTGGCCGAGTCAAACGCTTACCGGCCGGATGGCTAATGCCGCCGGCGCCTCGCGCCGGGCCTGTTGCCGATGGGCCGCAACCCGACAAATCCGATCGTCATTTGCGCTCGAGCAGCTTGTTCAGCAGGGCCTCGCTGACCACGCCGTCGGCGGGCATTCCGTTGTCGGCCTGGAAGGCCATGATGGCGTTGCGCGTCTTCTGTCCCATCATCCCGTCGGCGGGCCCGGCGTCGTAGCCGTTCTTGTTGAGGATCGCCTGGATGTTGGTGATCGCCTGCTTCATGTCGACGCTGGCGGTCTGCGCCCCTTCCGACCAGTCCTCGGGGATGTCGACGACGTTGGTCTCGGGATCGACCTCGCGGGCCTTCCACAGCTCGACCGCGGCCTTGGCCTTGGCGAGCTGCTCTGGCCGCAGCGCCTTGGCGACCTCGTCGCGCTTGCTGGCGGCGTCGCGGTCGCCGGTCTTGGCGACCAGCGCGAACCACTTGTAGGATTCCTCCAGGCTCTGCGGCATGCCGGCGCCCTTGGCCGCCAGGATGCCGAGATTGTACTGGCTGTCCTTGACGCCGAGCTCGGCCGCCTCGATGAACCAGCGCGCGGCCTGGTCGTTGTCGACCTTGCCGTCGGCGCCCATCGCGTAGAGCACGGCGAGGTTGTGCATGGCGCTGGCATTGCCCTGCTTGGCCGCCTTCTCGTACCAGGACTTGGCGGCGGCGATGTCGCGCTCGACGCCGATGCCCTTCTCGTAGAAATTGCCGATCCGGTACTGCGCAGGCGCATAGCCGAGGTCGGCGGCGCGCCTGTACCAGTCGGCGGCCTTGGCCATGTCGGTCTTGACGACGCGGCCCTCGGCGTAGCGGCTGCCGATCTCGAACATCGCCTTCGGGTCGCCATTGTCGGCGGCGTCGCGCAGCGCCTCGTTGCCGACACCGGCGGGCACCTTGGCGGAGCCGGGCGTTGCGGCTTCCGAAGCCTGCGGCGCCTGGGCGGCGGCCTGGGGCGCGCTCTGCGGCGACAGCGAAGCGACCTGCTCCGGCCTCTGCGATGCAGCGACGGGGGCGGCGGGCGCCGCGGGTGCGATCGCCGTCTCGCTCGCCGACGATTCGGCCGCCGGCTCCTCCGCCTGCGGCGCGGGAAGCGCGGCCGTCTGCTCGCTCGTCGGGGCGGGCCGGTCGACCGAGCGGGCCGCGGGCACGGCGTCGGTCGTCTCGGGCTCGGCCTGCGGCATCGCTTCGGCCTTCAGCTCGGGCTGCTGCGGCTGCGTCTCGATGGCCGCCACTTCGGCCGGCGCCTCGTCGCCGTCGGCGAGGAAGGCCTTGCCGAGCTGCAGGCCGGCGAGCACGACCATCAGCGCGGTCGCGGCGAGCAGCACGGTCTTGCGCCGCGCCTTGAACATCTCGCCGATCTTCAGCTTGCCGCCGCCGGACAGCTTCTCGCCGCCGCCGCGGGTCGCCTGCGCCTCGGCCGCCGCCGCCTGCGCGGCGCGCCGCGCCGCGGCGATGAAGTCCGACTTGGCGGTCTCGCCGCCGCTGGCCTGGCCGGCATGCTCCTCGCGGACGCGGCGGATGATGGCGTTGAGGTCGGGCGCGCCGGAGCCGGGCTCGAGCGGCTGGTTGGCCAGCTTCGCGTCGATCGGCTCGTCGAGGCCCATCGTCGGCTCGACCGGCGTGACGGCCGCGGGAGCCTCGACGACGGCCTCCTTGTCCTTGCGGAAGGCGCGGGTCAGCCCGCTGAGCACGGAGACGCGGCCGGCCGCGGCCGTCTCCGCGTGCTCGGGGGCCTGGCCCTTGCTCAGCGCGTGGTTGGCGGCGGCCGTCGCGGCTTCCGCCGGCGAACGGGTGTGCGCGGTGACCGAGCCGCCGCGGACGGGCGCGCGGCCGAACGGCGCGTCGTCGGCATCGGCGGCGAGCGGCGGGACCTCGTCGAGGCGCGACTTGGCGGCGCGGGCGGAGCCGCCCGTGCCCTGCTCCAGCGCGCCGAGCCGGTCGACGATCTTCAGCAGCGTGTCGTGGATCGCCTCGAAGGTCTTGGTGTTGCGCTCGTCCGAGCGGCGCGCGAGCTGGTCGAGCGAGCGCAGCTCGGACGCGAGGCCGGAGACGGCGGGGTCGGACGGCGACTGCGCCATCGCCTGCACGGCGTCCTGCGCGGCGCGGCGGGCGGCATCCACGATCGCTTCGCGGCTGCCGGCCAGCGACTGCTCCAGATGGTCGAGCCGCGGCGCCAGGTCCTCGAACTCGGGAAGCGGCCGGCCGGGGCGGGCGAGGTGGTCCGACAGGGCGGCGACCTGCGCCTCTAGGTTGCGCACCACGTCCGGGTCGATCGCGGCGGCATGGCGGGCCGACTGCTCCAGCCGGTAGGAGATCTCCTCCAGCCGCTGCTCCAGCTCGTGCGACACCGGCGCCTCGCCCTGCGGGGCGCGGCCCTCGATGCGCGCGGCGAGCTCGGCGAAGCGCGCGTCGATCGCGTCGATCACGCCGCTCTCGTGGAAGCCGGCCGCGGCGGCGGGCTGCTGGATGCGGTCGGTGAACTCGTCGAGCCGGCGCTCCAGGTCGCGGAACAGGCGGTGGCCCTGCTCCATGGCGTCGTCCTGGCGGCGCTCGAGGACCTGCGAGAGCTGCGCGAAGCGCTCCTCCAGCCCGTGGAACAGCGCATCCGGGTAACTGTTGGCCGGCTCCTGCTGCAGCCGGTCGGAGATGATGGCGATCTGGTCGGCCAGCCGGCCGACGACCGTCTCGGGGATCTCGACGCGCTGGGCGATCTCGTCGACGCGCTGCGACAGCCGGTTGAGCCGGTCGAGCACCTCGCCCGAGCCGTGCTCGGCGATCAGCTCGTCGATCTGGCGCGCCAGCGAGCCGACGCGCGCCTCGATGCGCTCGAAGGGCTGCGTGTCGAACGCCACCTGCTGCGGCGCTGCGCCGGAGGCCGCTATGGCGCGCGAGATCTCGTCGAGGCGCTGCTCGATCAGCGCGAAGGCGTCGGGCATCGTCGCGCCGTAGTGCTGGGCGAACTGCTCGACCGAGGCGGCGAGCGTCTTCAGCCGCTCCTCCAGCGAGCGCACGGACAGTGATTCGGGCAGGCGGTTGACGCTCTGGCCGATCTGCTCGAGCTGGCGGTTCAGCGCGTTGAGGTTGGGCGCGAAGTCGGCGCCCGGCGCGTCGAGCCGGCCCTCGATCCTCGACCAGCGCCGGTCGAAATCGTCCCAGCGGCGGCCGTAGGACTTGACGGTCTCCTCGCGGGCGAGGCCGTCGAGCGAGCTCTTCACCTGCTCCAGCTCCAGCCGCAGCATCTTGACGCTCTTGTCGTCGCTGCGGCCGGCCAGCGAGTGGACGGCGTCCGACAGCCGGTCGAACTCGGCGCCGAGCTCGGCCCCGTTGATGGCCGGGGCGGCGGCGTGCAGCCGCTGGATGTCATGGCGCAGCGCGTCGAACTCGCGCGTCAGGCCCTGGTTCATCTGTTGGCGCAGCTCTTCGCGCATGGCCTTCAGCTCGCCGGCGATCTTGCCGATCGCGGCGAGGCTGTCCTCCTGGCGGCGCGCCGTCTCGAACTCGCCGGCGAGCGTCCTCAGCTCGTGGCGCGGCGCCGGCTGCGTGTATGCACTGCGCGGCGGCTGGCCGCGATGGTCGGGGGCCGGCTGGGCGTAGGCCTCGGCGCGCGGGCGCTCGGTCCACGCGGGCGCGGCGGCCTGCCGGCCGCGCTGCAGCTTCCCTTCGAGGTCGGCGAGCTTCCGGTCGAGGTCGTCAAACGACGTCGTCGATCCGGACTGCCGGCCGGCGCTGGGGGAATCGAGATAAGACCGCCTGGTGTTCATCAAAACGCCTGTCCGCCACCGGGGCCGGCGGGCTAGCCGGCCATTCATTCGATCGGTCGGCACGGGGCTGGCCTGCGGCCGCGCGAAGGCCGCGTGGAGAACCTCGCCCCCTTGCCGGGGGTGCCGTGGACAACGATGGACAGAATAACCACGGGGAACCGATGTCCCCACCTTTCCCCCATCGTGGTAAACAAGGCGTTAACCAACCTTACCAAACGGGAACTGTGGAAAGATCGGCCCGGCTGTCCCTGCGTCATGTATACGCAGTTGCCACCGGCAGCCCCTGACCCTATATCGGCGGCAATGAAAAGGGGGGCGCACTCGGTCGAACAGGCCGGGTGCGTTCGCATTTGTAGTCCACCTGATCCGCCAAGCCCCGGCGGATGCTCGGCCAGCGGCGGCCTGAGCATGCGGGGCAAGAGAAGGAAATGATGAACGTCATGTCAGCCGGCGAACTGCCGGCCTCCAGCATTTCGGAAGGCACGTCCTCCGAGGACCTGACCCGCATCGGCGATATGTCGCGCCTGTTCGGCGTCACGCTCCGCGCGCTCCGCTTCTATGAGGACAAGGGCCTGATCAATCCGGTCCGCCACGGCACGACCCGCCTCTACACGCGCCGCGACAAGGCGCGGCTGAGGCTGATCCTGCTCGGGCGCAAGGTCGGGTTCTCGCTGCGCGAGGTCAAGCAGATGCTCGACCTCTACGACCCGCAGGGCTCCAACGCGCGCCAGCTCAAGCTGGTGCTGGAGAAGTCCGAGCGCCAGCTCGGCCGGCTCGAGCGCCAGCGCAAGGGGCTCGACGAGGCCATGAACGACCTCGGCGAGCTGATCGGCGACCGGCGCGGCCGGCTCGAAGGTCGTCAGCGCGCGGCCGCGGGGCGCTAACCCGCCCGATCTCCCCAGCTTCCTGACTTTTCCCGCGCCCGGAGACGGGCGCGGGCGCCTTCGCGCGTGTATGGTGCGGGGTGCGCGTCGTTGCGTCGCGCGCGGCCGGTCTGATCGCAAAATTTTGACGTTTACGCAAACGTCAAAGTTTTGTAGGACAAGGGCCGCCCCGAACTGACCGCGCGGTTTCCGCGCGCGCCGACATTTTGCTGGAGGAAGCAGATGCCCACCTACAAGGCGCCGGTGTCCGACACGCTGTTCGTGCTCAAGGACGTGCTCGGCTACGAGCGCTACGCCAACCTGCCCGGCTTCTCCGACGCCACGCCCGACGTGCTGGAAGCCATCATGGAGGAGGGCGCCAAGCTCGCCGAGAACGTGATGCAGCCGCTCAACCGCGTCGGCGACCTCGAAGGCTGCACCCGCCACGACGACGGCTCGGTAACCACGCCGAAGGGTTTTGGGGACGCCTACCGGCAATATTGCGAGGGCGGCTGGCTCGGGCTGGCCGCGCCCGCGGAGTTCGGCGGGCAGGGGCTTCCCTACGCCGTCCACTCCGCCGTCAGCGAGTTCATGATCTCCGCCAACATGGCGCTGATGATGTATCCGGGCCTCACCCAGGGCGCGATCGCGGCGATCGTCGAGCACGGTTCCGACGAGCAGAGAAAGACCTGGCTGCCGAAGATGGTGGAGGGCACCTGGACCGGCACCATGAACCTGACGGAACCGCATTGCGGCACCGACCTCGGCATGCTGCGCACCCGCGCCGTGCCCGTCGGCGACGGCAAGTACAAGATCTCCGGCCAGAAGATCTTCATCTCCGCCGGCGAGCACGACATGGCCGACAACATCGTGCACCTCGTGCTCGCCCGCATCGAGGGCGCGCCGGCCGGCACCAAGGGCATCTCGCTCTTCATCGTGCCGAAGTTCATCCTCGACAAGGACGGCAAGCCGGGCAAGCGCAACGGCGTCTCCTGCGGCTCCATCGAGGAGAAGATGGGCATCCACGGCAACGCCACCTGCGTGCTCAACTACGACGACGCCGAGGGCACCCTGATCGGCGAGGAGAACGGCGGCCTCAAGGCCATGTTCGTGATGATGAACGAGGCGCGCCTCGGCGTCGGCCTGCAGGGGCTGGCGCTGTCCGAGGTCGCCTACCAGAACGGCGCGGCCTATGCGCGCGAGCGCATCCAGGGCCGCTCGCTCTCCGGGCCGAAGGCGCCGGACAAGCCGGCCGACCCGATCATCGTGCATCCCGACATCCGTCGCGCGCTGATGACCATGCGCGCCATCAACGAGGCCGGCCGCGCGCTTGTGCTGTGGACGGCGATCAAGTCCGACGTCGCCCACCGCTCCGGCGACGACAAGGAACGCCAGACGGCCGACGACCTGCTCGGCCTGATGACGCCGGTGATCAAGGGCGTGCTGACCGACAAGGGCTTCGACCACGCCGTCATGGCGCAGCAGATCTTCGGCGGCCACGGCTACATCGAGGAGCACGGCATGAGCCAGTTCGTGCGCGATGCCCGCATCGCCATGATCTACGAGGGCGCCAACGGCATCCAGGCGCTCGACCTCGTCGGCCGCAAGCTCGCCATGAACGGCGGCCGCGCCGTGCAGGCCTTCTTCAAGGAGGTCGGCGACTTCTGCGAGGAGAACCGTTCCGACGAGAAGATGGCGCCCTTCACCAAGGCGCTGAAGAAGGGCCTCAACGACCTCCAGGCCGCCACCATGTGGCTGATGCAGAACGCCATGCAGAAGCCGGACAATGCGGGCGCGGCCTCGACCGACTACCTGCACCTCTTCGGGCTGGTGGCGATGGGCTACATGTGGGGCCAGATGGCCAGGACCGCGCAGGCAAAGCTCGCCGAGGGCGCGTCGGACTTCTGCCAGAACAAGCTGACCACCGCGCGCTTCTACATGGAGCGGCTGATGCCCGAGACCGGCCTGCGGCTCGCCCGCATCTCGGCCGGCGCGGACTCCATGATGGAGCTTTCGGCGGAGGCGTTCTGAGGGAGGGGGGTAAATTGTTCAAGATTGAACACTCGGCTCCGGCGGTCTAGGCTTCCGACGCGCAGCCTCCCGGGGAGAAGATCGCCGCATGACCACCGATCCCGCTTCCGTCCTCCAGGTCCCGCAGCCCGCATGGGCCGGCGAGGACGTTGCCATGCTCTACGACATGGCGGCAAAATTCCTTTCGACCGAGATCGCGCCCAAATACGACGAGTACGAGAAAGCCGAGATCGTCGAGCGGGCGGCATGGGAGAAGGCGGGCGCGGCGGGGCTGCTCTGCGCCTCGATGCCGGAAGAGTATGGCGGCTCGGGCGGCACCTATGCGCATGAGAGCGCGATCGCCGAGGCGATCGGCCATGTCGGCACGGACGGTTTCGGCATCGCGCTGCACAACGCGATCGTCGCGCCCTACATCCTGCATTACGGCTCCGAGGAGCAGAAGAGGCGCTGGCTGCCGAGGATGGCGACGGGCGAGCTGATCGGCGCCATCGCCATGACCGAGCCGGGCGCCGGCTCCGACCTGCAGGGCGTCAAGACGCGCGCCGAGAAGCACGGCAACCAGTATTCCATCTCCGGCTCCAAGACCTTCATCACCAACGGCCAGAACGCCAACCTCATCATCGTCGTGGCCAAGACCGATCCGTCGCAGGGCGCCAGGGGCACGTCGCTGATCGTGGTCGAGACCGACGAGGTTGAAGGCTTCCGGCGCGGCCGCAACCTCGACAAGATCGGCCTGAAGGCCAACGACACGTCGGAGCTGTTCTTCGAGGACGTGCGGGTGCCGACGGCCAACCTGCTCGGCGCCGAGGAAGGGCAGGGCTTCGTGCAACTGATGCAGCAGCTCCCGCAGGAGCGGCTGCTGGTCGGCGCGCAGGCGATCTCGATGGCCGAGCGCGCGCTCGCGGTCACCATCGACTACGTCAAGGAGCGCAAGGCCTTCGGCAAGGCGATCCTCGACTTCCAGAACACGCAGTTCAAGCTGGCCGAGCTGAAGACGGAAATCACCATCGGCCGCGTCTTCTACAACGACTGCGTCAGCCGCCACATCGCCGGCGGGCTCGATCCGGCGACGGCCTCGATGGCGAAGTACTGGCTGACGGACCTGCAATGCAAGGTCGCCGACGAGTGCCTCCAGCTCTTCGGCGGCTACGGCTACATGAACGAATATCCGATCGCCCGGATGTGGCGCGACGCCCGCGTGCAGCGCATCTATGGCGGCACCAACGAGATCATGAAGCTGCTGATTTCGAGGAGCCTCTAGTGGCCGAGTTCACCCTCTACTGCTTCTCGCAGAGCGGCAACGCCTACAAGGCGGCCCTGATGCTGGAGCTGTGCGGCGCCGACTGGCAGCCGCGCCGCGTCGCCTTCTTCGGCGGCGAGACGCGCTCGCCGGACTATCGCGCGCTGAACGTCATGGGCGAGGCGCCGGTGCTGGTGCACCATCGCGAGGACGGCGACTTCACCCTGTCGCAATCCGGCGCGATCCTCACCTATCTCGCCCGTCGTCTCGGCCGCTTCGGCCACGAGACGGAGGCCGAGGAGTTCGAGATCCTGCGCTGGATCCTCTTCGACAACCACAAGCTGACCAGCTACACCGCCACCGAGCGCTTCATGCGGCACTTCCAGAACAAGAAGGACGACCCGGCGGCAGAGTTCATCTACGCCCGCGCCAAGGGGGCGTGGAAGGTGCTCGACGCCCATCTCGCGGGCCGCGACTGGGTCGCCGCCGACCGGCCGACGATTGCCGACATCTCGCTCTGCGGCTACCTGTTCTGGCCGCAGGAGATCGGCGTCGACTGGTCCGCCTATCCGGCGATCGACGCCTGGCTCGGGCGCCTCAAGGCGCTGCCCGGCTGGGCGATGCCGGAGAAGCTGATGCCGTCCGGCCAATAAGGCGGCACGTGAACTTGCGTGACATCGGCGCCACCGCTGCCCGGCCGGCGCCGCAAACAGGGAGAATTCCTATGGCTGACGCATATGTCTACGACGCAGTCCGCACCCCGCGCGGGCGCGGCAAGAAGGACGGCTCGCTGCACGAGGTCCCGGCCGTGCGGCTGGCGGCGAAGACGCTCGAGGCGGTGCGCGACAGGAACGGGCTCGACACGAGCCAGGTGGACGACATCGTCTTCGGCTGCGTCGACCCGGTCGGCGAGGCGGGCTCGGTGATCCCGCGCTCGGCCGCCTTCGAGGCGGGCTATGCGACGCAGGCGCCCGGCATCCAGCTCTCGCGCTTCTGCGCGTCGGGCCTCGACGCCATCAACCTCGGCGCGGCCAAGATCGCCGGCGGGCTGGACGAGATCGTCATCGCCGGCGGCGTCGAATCGATGAGCCGCGTCGGCATGGGCATGTCGGGCGGCGCCTGGTTCATGGACCCGTCGGTCGGCCTGCCGGCCTATTTCGTGCCGCAGGGCGTCTCGGCCGACCTGATCGCCACCAAATACGGCTTCTCCCGCGACGACGTCGACGCCTATTCGGTCGAGAGCCAGAAGCGCGCCGCCAAGGCCTGGGAGAAGGGCTGGTTCAAGAAGTCGGTGATCCCGATCAAGGACCAGAACGGGCTGGTGATCCTCGACCGCGACGAGCACATGCGCCCGCAGACCGACATGCAGTCGCTCGCCTCCCTCAACCCGTCCTTCGTCATGCCGGGCGAGATGGGCGGCTTCGACGCCGTCGCCATCCAGCGCCATCCGGAGGTCGAGGCGGTCAACCACGTCCACCATGCCGGCAACTCGTCCGGCATCGTCGACGGCGCGGCCGCCGTGCTGCTCGGCTCCAAGAAGGCGGGCAAGGCGCTGGGCCTCAAGCCGCGCGCCAGGATCCGCGCCTTCACCAATATCGGCTCCGAGCCGGCGATCATGCTGACCGGCCCGGTCGACGTGACCGAGAAGCTCTTGAAGAAGGCCAGGATGTCGATCAAGGACATCGACCTGTTCGAGCTCAACGAGGCCTTCGCCTCGGTCGTGCTGCGCTACATGCAGGCCTTCGACATCCCGCATGACAGGATCAACGTCAACGGCGGCGCCATCGCCATGGGCCACCCGCTCGGCGCGACCGGCGCGATGATCTTCGGCACCGTGCTCGACGAACTGGAGCGCCGCGACCTGAATACCGCGCTGGTGACGCTGTGCATCGGCGCCGGCATGGGCACCGCGACGATCATCGAGCGCGTCTGAGCGCCGGAGGAGACAGGAAATGGCCAGCTACAAGAATTTCACGGTCGAGACCGACGCCGACGGCACCGCGCTCGTCACCTGGAACATGCCCGACCGCTCGATGAACGTCTTCACCGAGGAGGTGATGGACGAGCTCGACAGGATCGTCGATCAGGTCGCGGGCGACGAGAAGATCAAGGGCGCCGTCATCACCTCGGGCAAGGAGACCTTCTCCGGCGGCGCCGACCTGACCATGCTGCAGAAGATGCTCGGCCTCTACCGTGCGGAGGACAGGAAGGATCACGACAAGGCGATCCGCATGCTGTTCGACGGTGCCGGCCGCATGAGCTGGCTGTGGCGCAAGCTGGAGACCTGCGGCAAGCCGTGGGTGTCGGCGATCAACGGCACCTGCATGGGCGGCGCCTTCGAGCTGTCGCTCGCCTGCCACGGCCGCGTCGCCGCCGACAGCGACAAGGTCAAGATGGCGCTGCCCGAGATCAAGGTCGGCATCTTCCCGGGCGCCGGCGGCACCCAGCGCGTGCCGCGGCTCACCGACACGCAGCAGGCCCTGCAGATGCTCACCTCCGGCCAGAACCTGTCGCCCAAGAAGGCGAAAGGCATGGGCCTGATCCACGAGATCGCCGCGCCGGACAAGCTGATCGAGACCGCCAAGGGCATGATCAAGGCCGGCCTGAAGCCGGTGCAGCCCTGGGACGAGAAGGGCTTCAAGCTGCCGGGCGGCCCGGTCTATTCGGCTGCCGGCGCGAACCTCTGGCCGCCGGCGATCGCCATCCTGCGCCGCGAGACCTACGGCAACTATCCGGCCGCGAGCGCGGTGCTGAAATGCGTCTACGAGGGCCTGCTCGTCCCGTTCGAGACGGCGCTCAGGATCGAGCAGCGCTACTTCACCGAGATCATGCGCTCGACCGAAGCCGCGATGATGATCCGCTCGCTGTTCGTGTCGCTGCAGGAGCTGAACAAGGGTGCGCGGCGTCCGGCCGGCGTGCCTGAGACGAAATTCAAGAAGATCGGCGTGCTCGGCGCCGGCTTCATGGGCGCCGGCATCGCCTATGTGACGGCCAAGGCCGGCATCCCCGTCGTGCTGCTCGACCGCGACATGCCGTCGGCAGAGAAGGGCAAGGCCCATTCGGCGAGCCTGATGGACGACCAGATCAAGAAAGGCCGCGCCACCGAGGCCGAGAAGGAGAAGCTGCTCGCCCTGCTGACGCCGACCGACGACTACAAGCTGCTCGACGGCTGCGACCTGATCGTCGAGGCGGTGTTCGAGGACAGCGAGATCAAGAAGGGCGTGACCGAGAAGGCGGAAGCGGTGATCGCCAAGTCGGCCACCTTCGCCTCCAACACCTCGACCATCCCCATCACCTCGCTGGCGAAGAACTCGAAGCGGCCGGCCAACTTCATCGGCATCCACTTCTTCTCGCCGGTCGACAAGATGATGCTGGTCGAGATCATCCTCGGGAAGAAGACCGAGGACAGGGCGCTGGCGACGGCGATCGACTACGTGCGGGCGATCAAGAAGACGCCGATCGTCGTCAACGACACGCGCGGCTTCTACGTCAACCGCTGCGTGCTGCGCTACATGTCGGAAGCCTTCCAGATGCTGATCGAGGGCGTGCCGCCGGCGATGATCGAGAACGCGGCCAAGATGGCCGGCATGCCGGTCGGGCCGCTGGCGCTGACCGACGAGACGGCGATCGACCTCGCCCAGAAGATCATGAAGCAGACGATCCGCGACCTCGGCGAGAAGGCGGTCGATCCCAAGCAGTTCGCGCTGATCAACACGATGGTCGACAAATACGGCCGCTTCGGCCGCAAGAACGGCAAGGGCTTCTACGACTATCCGCCCAAGCCGGCGAAGAAGCACCTGTGGCCGGAGCTGAAGACGCTCTATCCGCAGCAGGACCCCGACCGGATCGACGTCGAGGAACTGAAGCAGCGCTTCCTCGCCGTGATCGCGCTGGAGGCGGCGCGCGTCATGGAGGAGGGCATCGTCACCGATCCGCGCGAGGCCGACGTCGGCTCGATCCTGGCCTTCGGCTTCGCGCCCTATACGGGCGGCGCGCTCTCCTACATCGACGGCATGGGGCTGGACAGGTTCCTCAAGCTCGCCAAGGGCCTGCAGAAGAAATACGGCGCGCAGTTCAAGGCGCCGAAGCTGCTCGCCGACATGGCGGCCAAGGGCGAGACCTTCTACGACCGCTTCGACCCCTACGGGAAGAAGAAGCAGGCGAGGAAGGCGGCGTAACCCGCCGCCTTCCGCCTTGCCCGGCCGCGCCGAGGGAGCACCGACATGACCCGCTACCGTGCGAAAGTAGCCACCGAGAACGCCAGCCGTTATCTCCAGCAGCTCTGCAAGCACTGGAGCCACAAGTTCGATGTCGGCTTCGACCCGAACCACGGCCGCATCGCGTTCGACGCCGACACGTCGCTCGTGCTCGACGCCGAGCTGGCGTGGCTCTCGCTGCGGCTCGAAGGCCGCGACGCCGAAAGGGTGTCGCGGCTGCGCGGGGTGGTCGCGGAACACCTCCAGCGCTTCGGCTTCCGCGAGGAGCTGGCGATCGACTGGCACGAGGACGTCGAGCTCGGCTAGCCCGACCCGGATCTTTGACCGATGTATGTCTGGGGCCGCATGGCGCGCATGGTGCTCACCGCGAGGTCGCGGGGGCGCTATCGCATGGGCGACGAGAGCCGGCTCTCGTTCCGCTGCCTGCCGTCCGACATCGACACCAACATGCACCTGAACAACGCCCGCTACCTGATGCTGGCGGACGTGGGGCGCATCGACATCTTCATCCGCGCCGGCCTGCTCGGCCATGCGCGCAAGCGTGGCTGGGGCCCGATGATGGGCGGCGTGCAGGCCGTCTATGTCCGCGAGATCCGGCTGTGGAAGCGCTTCGACGTGGTCTCCACCCTCGAGACCTGGGAAGGCGCGCAGGTGATAGGCCGCCACCGCTTCGTGCTGGAGGGCGGCGAGACGGCGGCGCTGGTGATGACCACGGCCGGCGTCTACGATTTCCGCGCGCGCCGCTTCGTGCCGATCGACCAGATCGTCGGCGAGCTCGGCCACAGCATCACGCCGCGGCCGCCGAGCGAGGAGGAGCGCATCTTCATGGCCTCGCATGCCGGCCTGCGCCGGCTGGCCAAGGGCGACTGACCCGGCCGCGCGCCCGCCCGATTCAGCCGTTCTTAAGCACGCGGCCCTAGCCTCCCGTCCCGCCGGCGTCTCAGCCGGCCCTGCGGAGAGACGCGTGGACGAGATCGTCGCATTCCTCGCCGGCCGGCTCGCGGCCTGGCAGGCGCTCATGGTGAAGCCGGAGACGCGCGCGGTGCTGGCGCTACTCGCCGCGCTGGTGGTGGTCGACCTGTGGCGGCGCGGCTGGAGGATGTCGTGGTCGCGCCGGGCGATAAGGGGTGTGGCCGCCACCGTCGCGATCTTCCATCTCAACCTCCTGTGCCTGCCGCTGGTGTGGATCTGCGCTGCCCTGATCGACGAGGCCTATGCCGCGCTCGGCGTGCCTTCGATCGACCCCGCCTTCTGGTCGGCCTGGCCGGCCTGGGCGCTGGTGGTCGTGGCGCTCGTCTCGCACGACTTCGCCAATTACTGGTCGCACCGGCTGATGCACATGCGCTGGCTGTGGCCGGTGCATGCGATCCACCATTCCGACCCGGACGTGAACGGCCTGTCGGCCTATCGCGTGCACGCGCTGGAGACGGTGGTGATGTGGGGCTCCTACACCTTCCTGCTCACCTGGATGGGCCTGCCGGCCGACGCGATCGGCATCGGCGCGATCTTCCTCGCGCTGCACATCGTCTACGTCCATGTCGACGTCGACTGGGACCATGGGCCGTTCCGCATGTGGCTTGCCTCGCCGCGCTTCCACCGCTGGCACCACGCCGACGTGAAGGCGGCCTACGGCAAGAACCTCGCCGGCATGTTCCCGGTCTTCGACAGGCTGTTCGGCACCTATTACGAAGCCGGCCGCTGCGACGCCCCGCTCGGCGCGCCCGGCGTGCCGGCCAACGACGTGGTCAAACTGATGCTGTTCCCCTTCGCCGAATGGACGCGCCTGACCCGCGAGGCGCTGGCGCGCGGGGCGGCCCGTTCGGCGGCCGTCCTCCAGAGGATTTCCGGCCGCGCCGCGGCGCGCTGACGGGAATGCGCGCCGGCGGGCCGGCGTCTCGCTGGACATGGCCGCCGCTTCGCCTTAACTAGAGACAAAGGCATTTTTTCCTCTCCACGGGATGGGAGCGGCCATGCTCTCGCACGATCAGGTCTGGGCGGCGATCGACGCGCTGGCGGAGCGCCATTCGCTGTCGGCGTCGGGTCTCGCCAAGCGGGCCGGCCTCGATTCCACCGCCTTCAACAAGTCGAAGCGCCATTCGGCCGACGGCCGCCCGCGCTGGCCTTCGACGGAATCGCTCGCCAAGATCATGGACGCCACCGGCGCCTCGCTGGACGAGTTGCTGGACGTCATGGGCGCCGCGCGGGTCGCCACGAGGTCGATGGCGGGGCGCGTGCCGGCGATCCCGCTGCTGGGCTTCGCCCAGGCCGGCGCCGGCGGCTTCTTCGACGATGCCGGCTTCCCGGTCGGGCAGGGCTGGGAGATGATCGACTTCCCGCACAGCCCGGCGGACGGCTCCTATGCGCTGAAGGTGCAGGGCAACTCGATGCTGCCGCTCTACCGCGACGGCGACGTGCTGATCGTGCAGCCGGGCGCGACGGTGCGACGCGGCGACCGCGTCGTCGTCAGGACCGCCGGCGGCGAGGTGATGGCCAAGGTGCTGGTGCGGCAGTCGTCCGGACAGATCGAGCTTCTGTCGCTCAACCCGGACCATCCCAACCGCCAGCTCGCGGCGGGCGAGGTGGAGTGGATCGCCCGCATCGTCTGGGCGAGCCAGTAGCGGCCATGCCCGAGCGCGGCGTCGTCATCGCAGCCCTCGGCCTGATCGTGATCGGCGGCGGGCTGTTCGCGGCGCGCAGCGTCCTCGTCGACGAGCCGGCGGCCGAGGACGCCGCAGCCGCGGCCCCGGCCGAGGTGGCGGCTCCGATGGAAACCGAGCCGGCTGCCGCGAAGGCGGCGCGGGTGCGGCCCGTCGCGCCGGACATGGTGGCGCAGCCGCGGGTGCAGCCGGACGAGTTGCAGCGGGTCGAGCCGCGCGACGCGCTGAGCCGCTTCGCCCAGCCGCTGCCCAAGCCGCCGCCGCGCAATCTCGGCCGCGTCTACCGGCCCTATATCGACGCCGCCGGCCGCGCCGCTGGCTCGGGCGTCGTGGTGACGCTCGCCGGCATCGAGGTGACGTCTCCCGACAGGACCTGCACGGATGCCGAGGGGCATGAGTGGCCCTGCGGCATGCGGGCGCGCAGCGCCTTCCGCGGCTTCGTGCGCGGCCGCGCGCTCGCCTGCGACCTGCCGCCGGAGCTGACCGAGAAGAGCTACACGGTCGCCTGCAAGCTGGGCGGCCGCGACGTCGGCGAATGGCTGGTCGGGCAGGGGTGGGCGCTGCCCGCGCCGGGAAGCGACCGCTATGCGCAGCTCGCGAGCGAGGCGCGCGAGGCCGGCCGCGGCATGTATGGCGCGGCCCCGCCGGTCTTCGACGAGCCGGTGGGCCAGGCCGACGCCGCGCCGGGCGACGCCGGGCTGGATGGCGACGTCTCGATGCCGCCGGTGCAGTAGCCGCTGCGGCTCAGGCCACCGTCTCGGCCGCCAGCTCGCCGGCCAGCGCCCGGCCGATGAGCGCCCGCGTCTCCTCGGTGCCGTAGAGGGCGACGAAGGAGCCGAAGCGCGGCCCACGCTCCTGGCCGAGCAGGATCTGGTAGATCATCTGGAAGAAGGCGACCGACACGCCGGGCCCCCCCTCAGGGCTCTTCCTGGCGTGGTCCTGGTAGCGCGGCAGAGCGCGGGCGACGTCGAGCGCGGCGTTCTGGATCGCCTCGCCGTCGGCCTGCGGGCCGACCTTGCCGAGAGCGGCCGAAAGCTGCGACAGCGCCTCCCGCTCCTCCGCATCCGGCGAGCGGAACTGCTTGGCCGGCTTCACGAAGTCCTCGTAGTAGCGCACCGCATAGCCCGCCAGCCGGTCGAGCTCCGGATGGGTGTCGGGCGTCACGCCGGCCGCGTGGCGCGAGATGAAGCCCCACAGCACAGCCTTGTTGCTGGCGTTCGACGCGCTGACCAGGTTGAGCAGCAGCGCGAAGGACACCGGCAGCTCTATTTGCGGCGGGTTGCCGTTGTGGATGTGCCAGACCGGGTTGCCGAGCCGCTCCTTCCAGCCCTGCCGCGGATAGGCGGCGAGGAACTGGTAGTATTCGTCGACCGCGCGCGGGATCACGTCGAAATAGAGCTTCTTGGCCGTGCGCGGCTTCTGGAACATGTAGAGCGCCAGGCTCTCGGTCGGCGCGTAGGTCAGCCACTCGTCGATCGTCAGGCCGTTGCCCTTAGACTTCGAGATCTTCTGGCCGTGCTCGTCGAGGAACAGCTCGTAGACGAAGTGCTCCGGCGGGCGGCCGCCAAGGGCCACGCAGATGCGGTCGTAGACACCCATGTTCGGCCCATGGTCCTTGCCGAACATCTCGAAGTCGACGTCGAGCGCGGCCCAGCGGGCGCCGAAATCCGGCTTCCACTGGAGCTTCACGCGGCCGCCTGTGACCGGCAGCGTCGTCTCGGTGCCGTCCTCGTCGTCGAAGGTGATGGTGCCGGCCGCCGCGTCGACCTTCTTCATCGGCACGTAAAGCACGCGGCCCGACTTCGGCGAGATCGGCAGGAAGGGCGAGTAGGTCGCGCGCCGCTCCTCGCCCAGCGTCGGCAGCATGATCGCCATGATGGCGTCGTAGCGCTCGGCCACCCGCTTCAGGATCGCGTCGAAGCGGCCGGACTTGTAGTAGTCGGTCGCGCTGGCGAACTCGTAGTCGAAGCCGAACGTGTCAAGGAAGCGCCGCAGCATCGCGTTGTTGTGGTGGCCGAAGCTCTGGTAGTCGCCGCCGAACGGGTTCGGCACCGAGGTCAGCGGCAGGTGCAAATAGGGCTCCAGCGCCTTGCGGTCCGGCACGTTGTCCGGGATCTTGCGCATGCCGTCCATGTCGTCGGAGAAGGACAGCAGCCGCGTCGCCACCTCGTCCTGCGTCAGCACGCGGAAGGCGTGCCGCACCATCGTGGTGCGCGCCACTTCGCCGAACGTGCCGATATGCGGCAGGCCGGACGGCCCGTAGCCGGTCTCGAACAGCACCGATTTCGGCCAGTCCTTGCCCTCGTAGCGCGCGATGATCTTGCGCGCCTCCTCGAACGGCCAGGCGTTGCTCTCCGCCGCGGCCGCGCTGATCTCGGGGGTCAAGGTGACGGGTTGCAGCCGTCCTGTGGCCATTTCGCTTGCTTCCTTAGCTGGTTTGCCGGTGGTCTATGCGCCGTTCCGCGAAGCGTCAATTGCGCGGCGCTTTTTCCTTGCCTTGCGGGCGGGGCGGCGCTTAGTGCTCGGCGGGACAAGCGGAGTTGCAGGCAATGGAAAAACTGACGCCGCAGGAGGCGATCATCTACCTGATGGTGATGGTCTCGGCATCCGACCGGGACATGGTCGACGTCGAGCTGTCGCGCATCGGCGCCATCGTGCGCACGCTGCCGGCCTTCCGCGATTTCGACCACGAGCGCACGCTCGACGTGGCGCGCGCCTGCCAGCGCTGGCTGCAGCGCGAGAACGGCTTCGAGGAGATCCTCAAGGCGGCCGCGAAGGCGCTTCCCGCGGCGGCCCGCGACACCGCCTATGCGCTGGCCGTCGACATCGCGGTAGCCGACCGCCAGGTGGAGCCGGCGGAGCTGCGCATGCTGCACATCCTGCGCGACAGGCTGGAGCTCGACGCCGCGACGATCTCGGCAATCGAGCGCGCGGCCAAGGCGCGCCACCGGGCGCTGTGAGCCGCGCCGCGCGGCGCAGCTATCGGCGGGGCTGAGGCGGCGATGCCGGTCCCGTCCGAAGCGTTTGTGCGGCTCGCGGCCTTCCTCGTCGTCTTCGCCGCGCTCGCCGCCTTCGAGCTGTGGTCGCCGCGGCTGGAGCGCGACGAATTGCGCGGCGCGTGGAAGTCGCGGCGCTGGGCGACCAACCTGTCGCTTCTCGTCGTCTCCTCGCTGGTGCTGCGGGTCGCCTTTCCGGCGGCGGCCGTCGGCGCGGCCCTGTGGGCGGAAGCGCGCGGCTGGGGCCTGCTGCGCCGGCTCGACGTGGACCCGGCGCTGGCCGGCATCGTCTCCTTCGTCATTCTCGACTTCGCCGTGTGGCTGGAGCATGTCGCCAGCCACAAGGTTCCCGTCCTGTGGCGCATCCACCGCGTCCACCATGTCGACCAGGCGGTCGACATAACCACCGGCCTGCGCTTCCACCCCTTCGAGATCCTGCTGTCGATGGTCTGGAAGGCGGCGGTCGTCGTCGCGCTCGGCGCTCCGGTCCTGTCGGTGCTGGCGTTCGAGATCGTGCTCAACGCCACCTCGATGTTCAGCCACGCGAACCTGCGCCTGCCGGCTCGCATCGACCGGCTGCTGCGGGCCGTCTTCGTCACGCCCGACATGCACCGGGTGCACCATTCGGTGGTGCCGGCCGAGACCGATTCCAACTACGGCTTCAACTTCGTCTTCTGGGACCGGCTGTTCCGCACCTATCGCGAGCGGCCGGCAGCGGGCCACGACGCGGTCGAGATCGGGCTGGCCGAATGGCGCGGCGGCGAGTCGTCCAGGCTCGGCTGGTCGCTGGCGCTGCCGTTCCGCCGGGCTCAGAAGAAGCCGACGGGGAAGTAGCGCAGATAGAGGTCGGAGAAGGTGCCGTCCATGTTGATCTCGCGCAGCGCGTAGTCGAACGCGTCGGCGAGCGCGGCGTCGTCCTTGCGCACGGCGATCGCCAGTCCCGAGCCGAAATATTCGGGCGCCAGATAGGGGCCGCCGACGAAGCGGCAGCAATCGGCGGCGTCCTGCCCGGCCAGCCAGAAGCCGAGCCGCATGCCGTCGCCGAACACCGCGTCGACATTGCCCGCCTTCAGGTCCTGGTACATCCAGTCGGCCCGCGTGTAGGTGACGACGCGGACGGCCGGGAAATAGTCGCGCAGCATCGCCTCGTGCTCGGAACCCTTCAGCACGCCGATGCGGTGGTCGGCGGCCTTGGCATACATCGGCTCGTCGAGGTTGGACGGCCGCAGCGCCACGAAGCGGGCCGGGAAGCGCAGGTAGGAGCGGGTGAATGCGTAGGTCTCGCGCTTCTTGGCGGTGACGGCGAGGCCGGCGATCACCGCGTCGCCCTCGTTGCGCTCCAGCGCCTCCTCCAGCTCTTCCCACGGCAGCGCCTGGATCTGGCAGCGGTCGAGGATCTCCAGCTTCAGGCAGATGGCGCGCGCGAGATCGACATGCAGGCCCGACAGCAACCCGTTGGCGTCGATGAAGTTGAACGGCGGGAAGTCGGTCGTGGTCAGGAAGCGGACGCGCGCATAGGCCGACAGGTCGGGCTTGATCAGCCGTTCCTTGGTGTCCCAGAACTGCGGGATCGTCGGCCCTTCGGCCAGCGCCGGCAGGCAGAACAGGGCGGCGGCGAGGAAGATCAGTCTGGCCAGTCTGTGCATCGGCGCGCCCGTGGTCGGTCGGCGCCGTCTAGCACGGCGGCCCGGTTCCGGCAAATCGCCGCCGCCGTTCCGGCTCCCACCTGCCCCGGCGTAATCGCGTAAAAATTGCAATCTGTAGTTCATGGTGGCGTGTGCGACGCGAACCTAGTATCGTCAAGGAACTGCGCGAGGGGATGGCAGTAACCGTGGCGAATTTCGACGACACGCTAGCCTACATAGACAGCATCCAGAAAGCGCGCACCCCCGACGAAATCTGCCGGACGCTGATCGACGTCACCAGCCGGTTTGGCATGACGGCCCTGCTGGCCGGAACCGTGCCCAAGCCGGGCTCGCCCCGGGACGAGCTGCGCTCGCACGTCATGCTCTGCGACTGGCCCTCGGGCTGGCTGGAGCGCTACATCGCGATGAACCATATCGAGCACGACCCACTCGTGGCGTTCATGAAGCGCAACCTCTCGGCCGTCTACTGGCACGACGCGATCGAGCGCGCCGGCGCCGACCGGGCGGCACGCCGCGTCTGCGCCGAGGCCAGCGCTTTCAGGCTCAATGACGGCTTCGCGGTGCCGGTGGTCACGGTCGAGGGCGAGGTCGTCATCGTGTCGTTCGGCGGCGAGGAGATCGACCTGTCGCAGCAGACGGTCGGCGTCGTCTCGCTGGTCTCCACCTTCGCGATCGGCCGCGCCATGCAGCTTTCGGCCGCGCGCGAGGCGGTCGAGCCGCGGCCCGAGCTGACCGACCGCGAGAAGGAATGCATGCGCTGGGCCGCGCTCGGCAAGTCGGAATGGGAGATCTCGCAGATCCTCGGCATTTCCGAGCATACGTCGGAAAAACATCTGCTCAACGCCAAGAGCAAGCTGCGCGCGGCCAACCGCGTCCAGGCCGTGGCGGAGGCCATCCGGCAGGGCTATATCAGCTAGGGCCACGGCCCTGGTCTTGACCGATCGCCGCGCGTGCTTGCGAAGCGCGCCGCTGTTACTCCATGAAAATAAACATCTCCATCATACCCAATTTAATCATGCATGCATAAGCATGTATACAGAAAGATTTTCTCTGTTATACATTGAAGTTCTTTGCTGAAGGGGGAACCAGCATGCTGCACGCACTCTCCATGTGTGAACTGACGGGGCGGCCGAATCCGGGACAGGCCGTGGGCTGGCGCCGCTGACGACCTGACAGTGCATCAGGGAGAGGGGACTTGGACGCGACGACGCCGCGCCTGACCGCGGCGGCGCCGGAAGGCGTCGCGACCGTCGACACGCCGCGGGCGGCGACAGCCGCGCCGCGCGATCTCGCCGGCCGGGGGGCGGGTCGCTGGCGGCCGGTCGCCGACGCGCTCGATCTGCCGCCGGCGGTGGAGCAGGCGATGGCCGCGCGCGCGGCCATCAACGGCACCACCTTCGCGGCCGAGCTGCTGGCCAGCGGCGCG
>JAFKJY010000113.1 GCA_017305835.1 Hyphomicrobiales bacterium | reverse complement strand
CCGGTCGAGGCCGCGCCGCGCTTCGCCGTCGGCCAGACGGTGCGGGCGCGCAACATGCACCCGACCGGCCATACGCGGCTGCCGCGCTACGTGCGCGGCAGGACGGGCACGGTCGAGGCCGTGCATGGCGGCTTCGTGCTGCCCGACAGCAACGCGCATGGCGGCGGCGAGAGCCCGCAGCGGCTCTACACGGTGGTGTTCGCCGGCCGCGAGCTGTGGGGCGAGGCGGCGGACCCGGCGCTCAGCGTCTCGGTCGACGCATGGGAGAGCTATCTTGAGCCGGCGTGAGGACGGGCCAGCACCTGACCAGCCGGCCTTCGCCGCGCCGTGGCAGGCGCAGGCCTTCGCGCTCGCCGTCGCGCTCAACGAGGCGGGGCTGTTCTCGTGGAGCGAATGGGCCGAAACGCTCAGCCGGCACGTCGGCAGGAGCGACGCGGCCGACGACGGCAGCGACTACTACGGGCACTGGGTCGTGGCGCTGGAGGAACTGCTGTCGCGCAAGGGCGTGGCGGCGGCAGACGAGGTCGCGGCGCTGGCGCGGGCATGGGAGCGGGCCGCGCATGCGACGCCGCACGGCAAGCCGATCCTGCTCGCCAACGATCCGCAGGGCGGCGGCTGAGGGCGAAGAAGCGAGGTTTCATGCAGGCACTACCGACCTATGACGACGTCGCCGCGGCGGCGCGGCGCATCGAGGGCCACGCCCACCGCACGCCGGTGATGAGCTCGGCCACGCTGACGGCCGAGACGGGCGCGGAGTTCTTCTTCAAGTGCGAGAATTTCCAGCGCGTCGGCGCCTTCAAGTTCCGCGGCGCGTTCAACGCGCTGTCGCGCTTCGACGCGAAGCAGAAAAAGGCGGGCGTCATCGCGTTCTCGTCGGGCAACCATGCGCAGGCGATCGCGCTGTCGGCGAGGCTGCTCGGAATGCCGGCGGCGATCGTGATGCCGTCGGACGCGCCGGCCGGCAAGCTGGCGGCGACGCGCGGCTACGGCGCGGAGGTCGTCACCTACGACCGCTACGGCGACGACCGCGACGCGATCGGCAAGAGGCTGGCCGAGGAGCGCGGCGCGACGCTGATCCCGCCCTACGACCATCCCGACATACTGGCCGGGCAGGGGACGGCGGCGAAGGAGCTGTTCGAGGAAGTCGGGCCGCTGGACGCGCTGTTCGTGTGCATGGGCGGCGGCGGGCTTTTGTCCGGCTGCGCGCTGGCGGCGCGGGCGCTGTCGCCCGCGTGCCAGGTGTTCGGCGTCGAGCCCGAGGCGGGGAACGACGGGCAGCAATCGTTCCGGGCCGGCCACGTCATCAGGATCGCGACGCCCAAGACGATCGCCGACGGGGCGCAGACGCAGGCCCCGGGCGCGATCACCTTCGCCGTCATCCGCAAGACGGTGGACGACATCCTGACCGTCTCCGACGCCGAGCTGGTCGAGGGCATGCGCTTCTTCGCCAGCCGCATGAAGATGGTCGTCGAGCCGACCGGCTGCCTCGGCTATGCCGGCGCGCGCAAGATCGCGGACCAGTTCCGCGGCGGCCGCATCGGCGTCATCATCAGCGGCGGCAATGTCGACCTCGACCGCTTCTGCGCGCTGACGCAGGGGAGCGTCTGATCGCCCTTGCCTCGGGCGGACGAATCCTGTCTCAAACCGGGATGCAGTTTTCTCCGCAGCAGGACGCGGCGCTGACCGCCGTGGCGCGCTGGCTGAAGGGCGGCCAGGGCCAGATCTTCCGCCTGTTCGGCTATGCCGGCACGGGCAAGACGACGCTCGCGCGCTATTTCGCCGAGCAGGTGGACGGGCAGGTGCAGTTCGCCGCCTTCACCGGCAAGGCGGCGCAGGTGCTGCGCTCGAAGGGCGCGACCAACGCGCGCACCATCCATTCGCTGATCTACCGGCCGCGCGGCGAGGAAGCGGTGTCGGACGAGGCGACCGGCAAGACGTCGATGTCGCCGACCTTCTCGATCAACCGGCAGAGCCCGATCGCGAAAGCCAAGCTCGTCATCATCGACGAATGCTCGATGGTGGACGAGGAGCTTGGCCGCGACCTGATGAGCTTCGGCACGCCGATCCTCGTTTTGGGCGACCCGGCGCAGCTTCCGCCGATCTCGGGCGGCGGCTTCTTCACCGAGCACGAGCCCGACCACCTCTTGACCGAGATCCACCGGCAGGCGCGCGACAACCCGATCATCCGGCTGGCGCTCGACGTGCGCGAGGGCCGCGAGTTCATGAAGGGCGACTACGGCACGGCCAGGGTGATCGGCCGCGACGAGGTCGACCAGGAGCTGGTGCTGGAGGCCGACCAGGTGCTCGTCGGCACCAACAGGACGCGGCGGCGCTACAACCAGCGGCTGCGCGAGCTCAAGGGCTTCTCGGCCGCCTATCCGCAGGCCGGCGACAAGCTCGTGTGCCTGCGCAACGACGCGGCCAAGGGCCTGCTCAACGGCTCGCTGTGGAAGGTGATGACATCGTCGCGCGAGACGGTGAAGCCGGGCATCAACCTGCTCGTCTCGCCGGAGGAGGACGATCCCGACCGCGGGGTCGCCAAGATCAAGCTGCTCAAGGCCGCGTTCGAGAACCCGGACGAGGAGATTCCCTGGCAGCAGAAGAAGCGCTTCGACGATTTCGACTACGGCTACGCGCTGACCGTGCACAAGGCGCAGGGCTCGCAGTGGGACAATGTCGTGCTGTTCGACGAGAGTTTTGCTTTCCGCGACACGCGCCAGCGCTGGCTTTACACGGCGATCACGCGGGCGGCGCAACGGCTGACCGTGGTGCGTTGACGCAGACCGGCCGGCGACGGAACCGACGCGGCCGGAATCCGTTTCCAAGGGGCGTTCGCAGGCGAGGAATGCTCCGATGGCCGCCTATGATGGCCGCACCGTGGTCCACACGGTCAGGCCCCCGTTCCACCCGCTCCTTTGGTCATTTGCCGGCTTCTGCTTCGTCGGCACGCTGCTGACCGACATCGCCTACTGGAAAACGGCCGAGATGCAGTGGGCGAACTTCTCCGCCTGGCTGGTGAGCGCCGGCGTCGTGCTCGGCGTCGTCGCGCTGATCGTGGCGATCGTCGACCTGCTGATCGGCCGGCTGGCAGGCGAGGGCGCGCCGATCTGGGCCTACACGCTCGGCAACCTGCTCGCGCTGGTGCTGTCGGTCTTGAACGCGATGGTCCACACGCGCGACGGCTGGACCTCGGTGGTGCCGTGGGGGCTGGTACTGTCGGCGCTGGTGGTGCTGATCCTTCTCGTGACCGGCATGCTGTCCCGCTGGGTCGGTTATAGCCGGGGAGTGGTGGTGAGCGATGTCTGAGCGGATCCGCACCCTCACGCTGCGCGCAAGCGCGATCGCGCTCTGCTGCGCCCTCGGCCTCGGGCTGGCCGGCTGCAACGACGAGAAGTTCGACACGCAGAGCCAGATCGGCCCCAACCCGCAGCTTCCCGAGCCGCAGCAATACCTGTTCCCGCCGATGCACCTCGCCGACGTGGTGGGCTGGCAGGAGGGCGAGGCGCCGAAGGTGGCGCAGGGCCTGTCGATCAAGGCGATGGCGAGCGACCTCGCGCATCCGCGCTCGATCTACGTGCTCCCCAACGGCGACATCCTCGTGATCGAATCTCAGGGACCGGGCGTCGAGCCGGTGACGCGGCCGAAGAGCGTGGTGATGGGCTTCGTCGAATCGCTCGTCACGTCCGGCGGAGGCGGCGGCGGGGAGGGCGAGAGCAACCGCATCACCCTGCTGCGCGACGCCGACGGCGACGGCGTGCCAGAGACGCGCAGCGTCTTCCTCGACCACCTCAAGTCGCCCTTCGGCGTGGCGCTGGTCGGCTCCGACCTCTACGTCGCCAACACCGACGCGATCATGCACTACACCTATTCGGAAGGGCAGACGCAGATCACCGATCCGGGCACGGTGCTGACCGAGCTGCCGGGCGGGCCGATCGACCATCACTGGACCAAGAGCCTCGTCGCCAGCCGCGACGGCTCGCTGCTCTATGTCGGCGTCGGCTCCAACAGCAACATCACCGAGAACGGCATGGAGGCGGAGAAGAACCGCGCCGCCATCTGGGAGGTCGACCGGGCGACGGGGCGCTGGCGTCCGTTCGCGACCGGGCTGCGCAACCCGAACGGGCTGTCGTGGGAGCCCGAGACGGGCGCCCTGTGGACGGTCGTCAACGAGCGCGACGAGCTCGGTCCCAACCTCGTGCCCGACTACATGACCTCGGTGAAGGACGGCGTCTTCTACGGCTGGCCCTACAGCTATTACGGCCAGCACGTCGACCCGCGCGTGCAGCCGCAGCGGCCGGACCTGGTCGCGAAGGCGATCCCGCCGGACTACGCGCTCTCCTCGCACGTGGCGCCGCTGGGCATGACCTTCTACACGGCCGACAGCCTGCCGGCGAAATATCGCGGCGGTGCCTTCGTCGGCGAGCACGGGAGCTGGGACCGTGGCGAGTTCAACGGCTACAAGGTGGTGTTCGTGCCGTTCAGCGGCGGCACGCCGAACGGCAAGGCCGAGGACGTCGTCACCGAATTCCTCAACGGCGACGGACAGGCGCGCGGCCGCCCGGTGGGCGTCGCCGTCGACAGGACCGGCGCGCTGCTGATCGCCGACGACGTCGGCAACACGGTGTGGCGGGTGACGCCCGCGGGCTGAGGGCGCGGGATCAGGCGCGCTCGGCGGCGCCGATCCAGGCCCAGGCCTCGGCCTCCTGCTCCTTCGGGAAGCGGCGGAACTCGCCGACCGAGCCGGTCAGCCGCTTGAGCAGCGCCGAGATGTCGCCGCTGGCCCCGACAGCGGCATATCTGCCGACATGGCGGGCAGCCTCGTCGCGCGCCGCGCGCAGCGTGTCGGATGCGATGCCGTTCCAGTCGACGTCCTCGCCGTCCGGCCAGCGCACCAGGAGGTCGATGCGGTCGTTGAGCGCGTAGGCGCCTTCGAGCAGGCCGTAGAGGTTTTCCACGTCGGCGCCCGTCATGGGCCCGGCGATCTCGATCGCCAGCACGTCGCTGCGGTCTGTCTCCAGCCGGCGGACCGCCGGCACAGTGTCGAGTGGGCGCATGGGCTGCTCCGCGGCTGTTGCGAACGGGCTGGCTCGAAGCCAAACACTGACTGGAACACACGAAAGGCGCTTCCTGTTCCCCGCTGCCGCGCTATAGGTGCCGTGCAACGCAGCCGGGACCGGGGCCAGATGCAAGCCAAACTCTCCGTCAACCTCAACGCCATCGCCATGCTGCGCAACCGCCGCGACCTGCCGTGGCCGAGCGTGACCGGGCTCGGCCGCATCGCGCTTCAGGCCGGCGCGCATGGGCTGACCGTACATCCGCGCCCCGACGAGCGACATGTGCGGCGCGCGGACGTGCCCGCGCTCAGGGCGCTGATCGACGACGAGTTCCCGCAGGCCGAGTTCAACATCGAGGGCTATCCGACCGAGGATTTCCTCAAGCTGGTCGAGGCGGCACAGCCGGAGCAGGTGACGCTGGTGCCGGACGACCCGGCGCAGCCGACCTCCGACCACGGCTGGGACTTCCTCGCCGACCGCGAGATGCTGGTGCCCATCGTGAGGCGGCTGAAGAAGGGCGGCATGCGCGTGTCGCTGTTCGCCGAGCCGGACGCTTCCGAGGCACAGGTCGCGGCGGCGAAGGCGATCGGCGCCGACCGGATCGAGCTCTACACCGGCCCCTACGGCGCCTGCTACGAAGATTCCGCCCGCGCGGGCAAGGAGCTGGAAAAGCTCGGGAAAACGGCCGCGCGCGCCAGGGCGGCGGGGCTGGAGGTGAACGCCGGCCACGACTTGACCGTCGCCAACCTGCCGCCGCTCACCAAGGCCATCCCGCAGCTTGCCGAAGTGTCGATCGGCCATGCGCTGACGGCGGACGCGCTGGAATACGGCATGGCCGGCACGGTGCAGAGGTTCCTCAAGGCGCTGGGGCGGTAGGCGGCGCTGCCGTTTACCCCCACCCCTGACCCCTCCCCACAAGGGGGAGGGAGACGCTGTCATCGCTGTTCAGGCTAAACTTCATCGAAATTTGCGCATGCAGTGCCGGGTCCAGGTCTCCCTCCCCCTTGTGGGGAGGGGCTAGGGGTGGGGGGCCGCCGCGCAGCGGCGATGGAGTGGGGGGTAGGCAGGCGGGCGGAGCGGCCTAAGCCCGTTCCTCCCAGATCTTCGCCAGCTCGACGATGGTCGCCACGGCCTTTTCCATGTCCTGCCGGCTCACCCATTCGAGCGGGGAGTGGAAGGCGTGGCCGCCGGCGAAGATGTTGGGGCAGGGCAGGCCCATATGGGAGAGCCGCGAGCCGTCGGTGCCGCCGCGGATCGATCCCAGCACCGGCTCCATGCCGGCGCGGCGGACGGCCTCGACAGCATAATCGACGATCTGCGGCGTGCGGTCGAGCACGACCTTCATGTTGCGGTACTGCTCGGTGACGGCGAAGGTGTAGGAGGAGCCGGGATAGGCCTTCAGCACGTCGCGGACGATCTCCTCCAGCAGCTTCTCCTTCCGCGCCAGCCCGGCCTCATCGAAATCGCGGACGATGAGGCTGATCGCGGCCTTCTCCATGGAGCCGGAGAGGTCGGTCGGGTGGATGAAACCCTGCCGGTCCTGCGTCGTCTCGGGCGCGGCGTCCTTCGGCAGGCGGGCGACGATTTCCGCCGCGATCCGAACCGCGTTCTCCATCTTCCCGTAGGCGAAGCCGGGATGGATCGCGACGCCGAAAATCGCGATGTCGACGCGGTCGGCCGAAAACGTCTCGGTCTCGATCGTGCCGGCCGTGCTGCCGTCGAGCGTGTAGGCGAAATCGGCGCCGAGTTTTTCCAGGTCCACCTTGTCGACGCCGCGGCCGATCTCCTCGTCGGTGGTGAACAGCAGCCGGATCGCGCCGTGGCGGATGGCGGGGTTGTCGACCAGCAGCTCGGCGGCCGCGACGATCTCGGCTATGCCGGCCTTGTCGTCGGCGCCGAGCAGGGTGGTGCCGTCGCTGGTGACGATGTCGTTGCCGATCTGGTTGGCGAGCTCGGGATTGTCGGCGAGCCGGATCACCTGCTTCGGGTCGCCCGTCAGCCGGATGTCGCCGCCGCGGTAATTCTCCACGATCTGCGGCTTGACGCCGGTGCCGGAGAAGTCCGGTGCGGTGTCCATGTGGGCGCAGAAGCAGATCACCGGCACGCGCCTGGCGGTGTTGGCCGGCACGGTGGCGTAGACGTTGCCGTGCTCGTCGAGATGCGCGTCGGTCAGCCCGATCGCCAGCAGCTCGCCGACCAGCAGGCGGCCGAGATTCCGCTGCTTGTCGGTCGAAGGCTGGGAGGGCGAGCGCGGGTCGGACTGGGTGTCGATCGCGACGTAGCGCAGGAAACGTTCGAGGACGGTGCTGTTCACGGCCTGATCCGGTGAGGGTTGCTTCGGGCGGACAGGTTTAGCCTTTTCCACCGCAAAAGGCACGGGGCGCCAGCGCCGCCGTCCCTTTCGGAACGGGCCGCGCCGTGCGGCGTTTCTCCGGACGTTCGGCGGGCAGCCCGGCGATTCCGCATGGCTCGGTTGCGAGCCGCCCGGATTCAGCATTGGTTGCTGCACCGCAACAAGACTAGGAAGCCCCGCCCGATCAACCGTGAGCGGCAGATCGTCTGTCGCGGATGAATGGACACTCGACCTGGCGTCCCCGACGAGGCAGCCGCCGACGGGACAACCGAGCACCCGGCCCGCCGGCCGGGCCTTGCGCCGCTCGCCCTCGGCGCGGTCGGCGTCGTCTACGGCGACATCGGAACCAGCCCGATCTACGCGCTGCGCGAGGCGCTGAACGCGATCGCCGACGGCGCGCGGCCGAGCGACGGGCAGGTGATCGGCGTGCTGTCGATCATCATGTGGTCGCTGACCATCATCGTGTCGGTCAAATACGCCCTGCTGATGCTGCGCGCCGACAATCGCGGCGAGGGCGGCACGCTGTCGCTGATGGCGCTGGCGCGCCGCGGGCGGCCCGGCTTCGGCCGTGCCATCCTGCTGCTCGGCATGGCCGGCGCGTCGCTGTTCTTCGGCGACGCGCTGATCACGCCGGCGATCTCGGTGCTGTCGGCGGTCGAAGGGCTGGAGGTGTCGACGCCGGCGATCGCCGAGTTCGTCGTGCCGATCACGGTGGTGATCCTGGTCGTGCTGTTCTCGGTGCAGCGCTTCGGCACGGCGAGGGTCGCGGGCGTGTTCGCGCCGCTGATGACGCTGTGGCTGCTGGTGCTGGCCGGGATCGGCCTGTGGCACGTCGTGATGAACCCGGCCGTGCTGTGGGCGCTCAACCCGCTCGAGGCCGTGCGCTTCCTCGTCGAGCACAGCGGCGTCGCGCTCGCGGTGATGGGCGCGGCGTTCCTCGCCGTCACCGGCGCGGAAGCGCTCTATGTCGACCTCGGGCATTTCGGCCGCAGGCCCATCATGCTCTCCTGGTTCGGCCTCGTCTTCCCGGCGCTGGTGCTCAATTATCTGGGGCAGGGCGCCTATCTGATCTCGCATGACGGGCCGATCGGGCTGCCTCTGTTCGAGATGGTGGCCGGCTGGGCGAGCCTGCCGCTGGTGATCCTCGCCACGCTGGCGACGGTGATCGCCAGCCAGGCGGTGATCAGCGGCACCTATTCGATGACGCGGCAGGCGATCCAGCTCGGCCTGCTGCCGCGGCTGGCGATCCTGCACACGTCGGAGACGCAGTCGGGCCAGATCTACATGCCGCAGATGAACCTGATGCTGCTCGTCGGCGTGCTCGTGCTGGTCGTCGGCTTCGGCTCCTCGTCCGACCTCGCCTCGGCCTACGGCATCTCGGTGACCGGCGAGATGGTGGTCTCCAGCCTGCTGCTGTTCTTCGTCATCTGGGGCTGCTGGCACAGGCCGGCCGGGCTGGCGGCGCTGATCGTGGCGCCGCTGCTGGCGCTCGACCTCGTCTTCCTCGGCGCCAACCTGCTGAAGATCGCGCAGGGCGGCTGGATCTCGGTGGCGGTGGCGGCGACGGTGATGCTGATCGCGCTGACCTGGCGGCGCGGCAGCAGCATCCTGTTCAACAAGACGCGCAAGTCCGAGGTGCCGCTGTCGCTGCTGACCGAGAGGCTGGGCGCCAAGCCGCCGACGGTGGTGCCCGGCACGGCGGTGTTCCTCACCAGCGACCCGGACAGCGCGCCGACGGCGCTGCTGCACAGCCTCAAGCACTACCACGTGCTGCACGAGAAGAACGTGATCCTGACCGTGGCGGCCGAGGACCAGCCCTACGTGCCGGAGCGCGAGCGCGTCGAGATCGAGCCGATCAACGACCTGTTCATGCGGGTGAAGCTGCGCTTCGGCTACATGGAGCAGCCCAACGTGCCCAAGGCGCTCGCCATCTGCCGCAGGAAGGGGCTGAAGTTCGACATCATGACGACGTCGTTCTTCCTGTCGCGGCGCTCGCTCAAGGGCTCGCGCAACTCCGGCATGCCGCTGTGGCAGGACAAGCTCTACATCGCGCTGGCGCGCAACGCCTCCGACGCCACCGCCTATTTCCAGATCCCCACCGGCCGGGTGGTGGAGATCGGCACGCAGATCGTCCTGTGAGCGGCTAGCGGCGCGGGCAGGCCGCGCCGCCGCAGCGCTCAGCCGGCGAAGGCGGCGCGGTTGGCCTCCAGGAAGGCCTTCAGCGACTGCGGCTTGCGGCCGGTCAGCTTCTCGACGTCGCCGGTGACGTCGCCGAGATGGCCCTCGCGGGTCGCGGCCTCGAAGGAGATCAGCATCGGCACGATCGCCTCCGGCACGCCGCCCGCCTTCATGCCGCCGGCAAGCTGCCCGTCGCTCAGGTGGACGACCTTCACGGGCTTGCCGGAAATACCGGCCGCCAGCGCGGCGATCTCGTCGTTGGAGAACGCCTCGGCGCCGCTCAGCGTGTAGACGGCGCTGCCGGAGGGCGGGTTGGCGAGGGCCGCGGCGATCGCCGCCGCGATGTCGGCGCGCGAGACGAAGGCGGTGCGGCCCTTGCCGGCGGAGCTGTACCACTCGCCGGTCGAGACCGCGCGCGGCAGCGAGCCGAGCAGGTTCTCCGCGTACCAGCTATTGCGGAAGATCAGGTAGGGCAGGCCGGTCGCCTTCACCGCCTGCTCGGAGCCGTAGTGGTCGGGCGCGAAGCTGACCTTCGAGACGTCCGCGGCCGGCAGCGAGGTATAGGCGATGCGCTTGACGCCGGCCTTCGCCGCGGCCTCGATCGCCGCCTTCTGCTGGCGCAGGCGGGTGCCGGCGCCGTCGATCGCGTCGGTCGAGATGACGAGCAAGGTGCCGGCGCCGGCGAAGGCCTTCTCCAGCCCGGCCGGGTCGTCGAAGTCGATCCGGCGGACGGCGACGCCGCGGGCGGCGAGGTCGGCCAGCCTGTCGGGGTTGCGGGTGCCGGCGACGATGCGCGCCGGCGGCACGCGCTGCGCGCCGATGAGGTTGTCGATGACGGCGCGGCCGAGATGGCCCGAGGCGCCGGTGACGAAGATCGTGTCGGTCATGGCTGACTTTCCTGCTGCGGTGTGGCTTGCTCTCATATCGAGACCAGCACTAAAATGGAGATTGAGGCGGTTTCGTAAAGAAGGCAGTTCCGCCTCGGGTGGTTACCCGAAAGGAACCGGCATGGACGCCACGATCGTATCGGCCCGGCGCAAGATCGAGCTCTACAGGGCCGACGCCGCCAGCGGCGGGCTCGCCAACTGCCCGGTGCGCAACGTGCTGCAGGGCATCTTCGGCAAGTGGAGCACGCTGCTGGTGATGGCGCTGGCGGAGCGGCCCTACCGCTTCGGCGAGCTGCGGCGGCTGGTGCCCGACATCTCGCAGCGCATGCTGACGCAGACGCTGTGCGACCTGCAGCGCGACGGCTATGTCGGCCGCGAGGTGTTCGCCACCACGCCGCCGAGCGTCGAATACAGCCTGACCGACCTCGGGCGGTCGATGTACGATTCGCTGCAACATCTGCTCATGTGGGCCGAGGGAAATGCCGGCAGGGTGAAGGCCGCGCGCGAGGCCTTCGACCGCGCCGGCGCCTGACGCGGCTTGAACGGCCGGGCCGGCCGGCCTATGTGAGGGCCCAGACCAGCCGGGAGACGCGCGACGATGTGATTTTGCCCCGACAGCAAGCCTGAACGCATTGCCATCGGAGAAATCATGTCCGCATCCATCACGCTCGCCGGCGTGGGCTGGTCCCTACCGGACGGCCGCCCGCTCCTCGAAAACATCGACCTCACCTTCCAGCGCGAACGCGCCGGCCTCGTCGGCCGCAACGGCGTCGGCAAGACGACGCTGCTCCGGCTGCTGACGGGCGAGCTGACGCCGCAGGCCGGCAGCGTCTCCGTCACCGGCCGGCTCGGCGTGCTGCGCCAGAACCTCGCGCCGGCGCCGGGCGAGACGGTCGCCGACCTTTTCGGCGCACGCGCCGCGCTCGACCTGCTGCGACGCGCGGAGAGCGGCGAGGCGAACGCGGAGGAACTTGCCGAGGCGGATTGGACGCTGGAGGCGCGGATGGAGGCCGCGCTGGCGCGTGTCGGGCTGGCGGCCAGCCCCGACACGCCGCTCGACCGGCTGTCGGGCGGCCAGCGGACGCGGGCCGCGCTCGCCGCGCTGGTGTTCGGCGACCCGGATTTCCTGCTGCTCGACGAGCCAACCAACAATCTCGACCGCGAGGGACGCGCGGCGGTGATCGCGCTGCTTGCCGGCTGGCGGGCCGGGGCGATCGTGGTCAGCCACGACCGCGAGCTGCTGGAGACGATGGACGCGATCGTCGAGCTGACCACGCTGGGGGCGGCGCGCTACGGCGGCAACTGGAGCGCCTACCGGGCGCGCAAGGCGCTGGAGCTGGCCTCGGCCGAGCACGATCTCGCGCATGCCGAGCGCGAGGTGGCGGAGATCGCGCGGGCGGCGCAGGCGCGGGCCGAGCGGCAGGACCGGCGCGACCGCGGCGGCCGCCGGAAGGCGGCGAAGGACGACGAGCCGCGCATCCTGCTCGGCACCTGGAAGCGCCGCGCGCAGGAGACGCGGGGCGAGGCCGCGCAGCTCGCCGAACGGCAGCGGGCGCAGGCGCAGGAGGCGGCGGCCGAGGCGCGGGCGCGCATCGAGGTATTGCAGCCGCTGTCGGTCTCGCTCGCGCCGACCGGCCTGCCGGCCGGGCGCACGGTGCTCAGGGTCGACCGTGTGACGGCCGGTTACGAACCGGGGCGGCCGGTGCTGGAGGGCTTCTCCATGCAGTTGACCGGGCCGGAGCGTGTCGCGGTCACCGGGCCGAACGGGTCGGGCAAGACGACGCTGCTCGCGCTGCTGACCGGCCGGCTGGCGCCGTGGACGGGCACGGTCGAGGTGCGCGTGCCGTGTGCGCTGCTCGACCAGGAGGTCGGGCTGCTCGAGCCGGGCGCCTCGATCCTCGACAATTTCCGCCGGCTCAACCCGGAGGCCGACGTCAATGCATGCCGCGCGGCGCTGGCGCGCTTCATGTTCCGGGCGGACGCGGCGCTGCAACGGGTCGACACGCTGTCGGGCGGGCAGAAGCTCAGGGCCGGGCTCGCCTGCGTCGTCGGCGGGGCGCGGCCGCCCGAACTGCTGATCTTCGACGAGCCGACCAACCATCTCGACATCGAGGCGATCGAGGCGGTGGAGGCCGGCCTGCGCTCCTATGACGGCGCGCTCTTGATCGTCAGCCACGACGAGGCTTTCCTTGCCAATGTCGGCGCGACGCGGCGAATCGCGCTCGGGAGGGGCGGGCCATCTTGAAGACACTCGACATCGCGGTCGTCGGCGCCGGGCCGGCGGGGCTGGCGGCGGCGCTGTTCCTGCACCGCGCGAGGCACAGGGTGACGGTGGTCGAGCGCTTCGACCAGCCCAGGCCGCTCGGCTCCGGCCTGATCCTGCAGCCGACCGGGCTCGCCGTGCTCGGCGCGCTCGGGCTGCGCGAGGAGATCATGGCGCTCGGGAGCCGCATCGACCGGCTCTACGGCGCCGACGCGGCCAGCGGACGCACCGTGCTCGACGTGCGCTACGACGCGCTCAGGAGCGGCGCGCATGGGCTGGCGGTGCACCGCGCGGCGCTGTTTTCCGTGCTGCACCGCGCGGTGGCCGCCGAGGGTATCGCGATCGCCACCGGCAGCGAGGTGGCCGGGCTGGACGACCGCGGCGGGCGGCCGGCGCTGCTCGGCGCGCAGGGGCGGTCGCTCGGCGGCTTCGACCTCGTGGTCGACGCCAGCGGCGCGCGCTCGCCGCTGCGGGGCCTCTCGCGCGTGCCGGCCGAGCCGCGGCCGCTCGCCTATGGCGCGTTCTGGGCCTCGCTCGACTGGCGCGACGGCTTCGACGCGAACGCGCTGACGCAGCGCTACCGCCGCGCGCGGGTGATGATCGGCGTGCTGCCGATCGGCCGGCGCGAGGCCGGCGGGCCGCAGATGGCCGCCTTCTTCTGGAGCCTGAAGCCGGCAGACGCCGAGCGGGTGAAGGCGGCCGGGATCGAGGCCTGGAAGGCCGAGGTCGCGCGCCACTGGCCGGAGGCTGCGGCCTATACCGGGCAGGTGGGCGGCTTCGACCAGCTCACGCTGGCGCGCTACGGCCACCATACGCTCGTCTATCCGGCCGGCCGCGGCATCGCCTTCATCGGCGACAGCGCCCACTCGACCAGCCCCCAGCTCGGGCAGGGCGCCAACATGGCGCTGCTCGACGCGGCGGCGCTGGCCGCGAGCCTCGCCGCCGAGGACGACGTCCCCGACGCGCTCGACGCCTATTGCCGCGCGCGACGCTGGCATGTGCGCGTGTTCCAGGGGCTGTCTTTCGTCTTCACGCCCTTCTACCAGTCCGATTCGCGGCTGCTGCCCTTCCTGCGCGACACGCTGGTGGCGACGGTGGCGCGGGTGCCGCCGGCGCCGCGGCTGCTGGCGGCCATGGTCGCCGGCACGATCGTCGATCCGCATGTGGAATTGCGTGCAGGCGTTGCAGCGGCGCCATCGACGGTTGCGCGCGGTTCCGCTACGGAAGGGGCAGGCACGCGACAGGACGCGGCGCCGAGCTAGCTTGCCCTTGCGGTGGAGGAAATCGAGAATGTCGTTCCGCAGTCTGATCCGGTCGGCCGCCCTGGCCGGCCTTTGCGTGGTGGCCGCGTCGCTCGCCTGGGCCGACGCGACGGTGCCCGAGGCCGACATAGACGGCGCGGCCGACAACCCGGCCGTCAAGCGCTACGAAGGCTCCTTCATCGTCTACCACGACAAGCTCGACTACACCGACTTCACCGCGCCGCTGTCGCCGCTGAAGCGCGACGCCGACCCGGACAAGCGCGACCAGAACAACAACGCCGTGTTCAAGCCTGAGAAGGAGATCGAGCTCGAAGGCACGCTGACGCGGCTGGTCTACGTGCTGCCCGAAGGGCGCTCGCCGCTCGAGGTGCTGCGCAACTACCAGGACGTGATCGAGGCGGCCGGCGGCGAGGTCGTGTTCGAGTGCAAGAAGGAGGATTGCGGCGGCGACGTGCAGTCGGGCGCCGACCGCGGCGGCGGCGACATGAGCTTCACGCAGTTCTTCTTCCACGCCAGCGACCTGAAGATGGAGGACTTCTCCAACGCCTCCTGCGCGGTCAATTCCGACATGACCGACCTGCGCTACCTGACCGCGCGGCTGCCGCGCGAAAGCGGCGACGCCTATGCGACCGTGCAGACCTTCCAGATGCTGGACGACCTCTACTGCAAGGCGATCAACGGCCGCACCATCGCCATCGTGCACGTGCTGGAGCCCAAGCAGCGCGACAAGAAGATGGTGGTGGTCGAGGCCAAGAAGATGGAGGCTGCGCTGACGACGAGCGGCTCGGTGTCGCTCTACGGCATCTTCTTCGATTTCGACAAGGCCGACATCAAGCCGGAGTCGGAGCCGACGCTGAAGGAGATCGGCAAGCTGCTGACCGACGAACCGAAGCTCGCGGTCGTCGTCGTCGGCCACACCGACAACAAGGGCGCGTTCGACTACAACGTGGCGCTGTCGGCCAAGCGCGCGGAGGCTGTGAAGCAGGCGCTCACGTCGCGCTACGGCATCGACGCGGGCCGGCTGACGGCCGCCGGCGCCGGCATGATGGCGCCGGTCGCGACCAACGACACGGAAGAGGGCCGGGCGAAGAACCGCCGCGTCGGGCTGGTCAAGCTGAACTGACGGGATGGGGCGGCGGCAATCGCACTGGAAATCGCGCGACGCCCTTACCCCCACCCCTGACCCCTCCCCACAAGGGGGAGGGGGACGCTGTCATCGCTTTCGGCGATAACAACATCGAAGTTTGCGCCTTACAGTGCCGGGTCAAGGTCTCCCTCCCCCTTGTGGGGAGGGGTCAGGGGTGGGGGTAAACCGCCGTGCGATATGGCAGGGAGCGAAGGCGATGAGCGGCGAACTTGTGCTGGTGACGGGCGGGTCGGGCTTCATCGGGGCGCACTGCATCATGCGGCTGCTGGCCGACGGCCACATGGTGCGCACCACCGTGCGCTCGCGGGCGCGCGAGGCGGACGTGCGCGAGATGCTGCGCAGGGCCGGCGCCGAGCCCGGCGAGCGGCTGGAGTTCGCCGAGGCCGACCTGACGTCCGACGCGGGCTGGGCGGAGGCGGTCGCCGGCTGCGCCTACGTGCTCCACGTCGCCTCGCCCTTCCCGGTCAACCAGCCGCGCGACGCGGACGAGCTGGTCCGCCCGGCGCGGGAGGGGACGCTGCGCGTGCTGAAAGCCGCGCGCGACGCCGGCGTGCGGCGCGTCGTGCAGACCTCCTCCTTCGCGGCGGTGGGCTACGGCCACCCGGAGCGCGCCACACCCTTCGACGAGACGGACTGGACGAACCTCGACGGGCCGGGCGTGACCGCCTACGTGAAGTCGAAGACGCTGGCCGAGCGCGCCGCGTGGGACTTCGTCGCGCGCGAGGGCAGCGGGCTGGAACTCGCCACGGTCAACCCGGTCGGCGTGCTCGGGCCGGTGCTCGGCAGGGACCTGTCGTCCTCGGTCGAGCTGCTGAGGAGCCTGATGGAGGGCGCGGTGCCGGCCGCGCCGCGCACATGGTTCGGGCTGGTCGACGTGCGCGACGTCGCCGACCTGCACGTGCGCGCCATGACGAGCCCGGCGGCGAAGGGCGAGCGCTTCATCGCCACCGGCGGCGATTTCCTCTCGGTGATCGAGATGGCGCGTATCCTCAGGGCCGAGGCCGGCCCGCTGGGGAAGAAGGCGCCGTCGTGGCAGATGCCCGACTGCCTGGTGCGGCTGATGGCGCTCTTCATGCCGGCGGCACGGGCGACGGTGCCGGAGCTCGGCAAGATGAAGAACGCGACCAGCGCCAAGGCCAAACGCCTGCTCGGCTGGGCGCCGCGCACGCCGCGCGAGGCGATCCTCGCCTCGGCCGAGAGCCTCGTCGCGCTCGGCATCGTCAGGCAGCCCTGACCCGAAAGGCGGCGGGCGGGCTTGCGCGCGCGGCACAAGCGCGCTACACGGCCGAACCGTAACGTACGGTACGGCAACGGGTCTTGGCGCAGGCGCTCAACGAGAACGGGACGGACGAGGGACTGACCGCGCGGCAGCGGCAGGTGCTCGACGCCGTGCTGGCGCTGCTTGTCGAGGGCGGCGACACGCTGACCATGAACGCCGTGGCGCGGCGCGCCTCCTGCTCGAAGGAAACGCTCTACAAATGGTTCGGCGACCGCGACGGGCTGCTGACGGCGACGGTGCGCTGGCAGGCCTCGAAGGTGCGGGCCGGCAATTACGACAAGGCGCATCTCGACGCCGGCGCGCTGCGCGCCAGCCTGGAGGCGTTCGCGGCCAACTGGCTGAAGGTGATCTCCAGCCGCACCTCGATCGCGCTCAACCGCGTGGCGGTGGCGCATGCGGCCTCGGCCAAGGACAATCTCGGCGAGATCGTGCTCGCCAACGGCCGCTTCGCCATCGGCGAGCGCATGAAGCCGCTGCTGGAGGCCGCGCGCGAGGCCGGGCTGCTTTCCTTCGACGACGCCGAGACCGCGTTCCGCAGCTTCTTCGGGCTGGTCGGCCGCGACGTGCAGATCCGGCTGCTGCTCGGCGACGCGCTGAAGCTCTCCGACATGGAGATCGCCCGCGACGCCAAGCGGGCGACCCAGCAGTTCCTGTCGCTCTACGGAGCGGGAAAATGATCCAATTCCGAACGCAAACCCAGGGAAGGAAAACCGAATGCGTGTCTATTACGATCGCGATGCCGATCTGAACCTCATCAAGGGCAAGAAGGTCGCCATCATCGGCTATGGCAGCCAGGGCCGGGCGCATGCGCTCAACCTCAAGGATTCGGGCGTCAAGGAAGTCGCCGTCGGCCTCAAGGCCGGCTCGCCGACCGGCAAGAAGGTCGAGGCCGACGGGCTGAAGCTGATGACGGTGGCCGAGGCCGCCAAGTGGGCCGACCTGATGATGATGGCGACGCCCGACGAGCTGCAGGCCGACATCTACAAGAACGAGATCGCCCCGAATATTCGCGACGGCGCCGCGATCGCCTTCGCGCACGGCCTCAACGTGCATTTCGGCCTGATCGAGCCGAAATCGACGGTCGACGTCGTCATGATCGCGCCGAAGGGCCCGGGCCACACCGTGCGCGGCGAGTACCAGAAGGGCGGCGGCGTGCCGTGCCTGGTGGCCGTCAACCACGACGCCTCGGGCAACGCGCTCGACCTCGCGCTCTCCTACGCCTGCGGCGTCGGCGGCGGCCGCTCGGGCGTCATCGAGACCAACTTCAAGGAAGAGTGCGAGACCGATCTGTTCGGCGAGCAGGTGGTGCTGTGCGGTGGCCTGGTCGAGCTGATCCGCGCCGGCTTCGAGACGCTGGTGGAAGCCGGCTATGCGCCCGAGATGGCCTATTTCGAGTGCCTGCACGAGGTGAAGCTGATCGTCGACCTGATCTACGAGGGCGGCATCGCCAACATGAACTACTCGATCTCCAACACCGCCGAGTGGGGCGAGTACGTGTCGGGCCCGCGCATCATCACTGCCGAGACCAAAGCCGAGATGAAGCGCGTGCTGAAGGACATCCAGACCGGCAAGTTCACCTCGGAATGGATGCAGGAATATCGCTCGGGTATGTCGCGCTTCAAGGGCATCCGCCGCATGAACGACAGCCACCAGATCGAACAGGTCGGCGAGAAGCTGCGCGGCATGATGCCGTGGATCTCCAAGAACAAGCTGGTCGACAAGGCGCGGAACTAGAATTTCCGGCCTTGCCCCTCACCCTTACCCTCTCCCCGTGAAGAACGGGGAGGGGGCGACGTCGGCGTTGCGGCCGGCGCGTACGAAAGACCCCCACCCCCGACCCCTCCCCACAAGGGGGAGGGGAACGTCGGCATCGTCCGCCGAACCAATCGGCGACGCTGCACCATGCACGCAGGGACAGGGTCTCTCTCCCCGTTGTGGGGAGGGGGCAGGGGTGAGGGTAAACGGCCGCGCGGATCCCATGCGCGATTGGCTACGGCGAGCCTCAGAAATCCTCGTCCTCGTCCCAGTCGCAGTAGAGGTCGACGAGGGCTTCGGAGGCCTTGACGGCGGTCTCGAAGGCCGGCTTGCCGCCGTGAAAGCAGGCGGTCCTGGTGCTGCCCAGCAGCTTCTTCTCGTAGGCGACGAGCTGCTTCTGGAGCCGGCAGGCACCTTCCGTGTCGCCGCGTGCGTCCGCGGCATCGACGGCCGCCCGCATCTTCTTCATCTGGCTGAAGCCGGCCGAGAGCGCCGGGCAATGCGAGGCCCGTGCGCCGGCCGGCCAGAGCGTCAGGCCGGCGCAGAGGATCGCAAGGCAGAGGGCCGCACCGACGACGTGCCTAGAGTAAGGAAAACGCATCGCGGCAATCCTTCGGCACCGTCAGGAACAGTGGGCCTTCACCTTGCGGATCGCATCGGTCGAGCCGGCGGCGGAGAAGTCCTTTGCGACGTAGATCTTGTACGACTGGCTGCTGGCGGGATCGCTCGTCGCGAGAGCGGCCATGATCTTGCGCTTTCCCTTCGAGAACCAGTTGGCGATATCGAGGCCGCCCTTGCCGCCGCCGCCGACCCCCATCGTGCCGTCCTTGAAGGCAATCAGTCTCGCCCGGAACGAGAAGTACTTGCCCGTGCCGGAGGCATCCTGGTCGAGCATGAACTGGGCGTAGACTTCCTCGCGGCCCTCGAGTTCCTTCGCCAGCTCGGATTTCGGGAACTCGTAGTAGGAGACCAGGCTGCCCTTCTCGCCACAGGCGACGACGAGAGAGGAGCCGTCGACCGTGACCACCGCCTTGGCGCCGTCGGTATAAGGTATGAATTCCCACTCAGCCGCCGCGGGCGTCGCCATCGCCGCCATGAGACCGACCGCACCCACCAGAACGAGACCGCGCATTCACTGCTCCCCAAAGGTTGACCCAGGGGCAAGCTAGCAACGGCCGCGCGGCTTGCCTAGCCGGCATCGGCGGGCTGCGCGGGGTGTCCCTTTACGGGACGGATCCGGCTGGCACGGGTCTTGCTGCGGCTTGCCTGAAAGGCAAGGAGGCATCGGATCATGCCAAATTCGAACATCACGCGGCTGACGCCCGCGCGCGTCTTCAACGAGAGGCGCGGCCGGCTGCGGCGGCGCGCGCTGAAGGGCGGGCTGCTGCGCTTCAACCGCGGCTACGGTGCGCTCGAATGCGTCGTGCGCGACATCTCGGAAGGCGGCGCGCGGCTCGCCTTCGGCGAGGCGCTGGCGGTGCCGTCGCGCTTCGAGCTGCGCGTCGGCGTGGACGGCAACTGGCGGCCGGTGACGGTGCGCTGGCGCCGCGGCAACCTGGTCGGCGTCTCCTTCGGGTAGGCGCCCCGCCGCCGGCTCGACCGCGCGCTTGTAATCGCGGGCGAAGACGGGCATGTGAACGCCCATGTCGCTGCGGCTCGCCACCTTCAACGTCGAGAACCTGATGAACAGGTTCGATTTTTCCGGCTTCCGCAACGAGCTGAACCAAGACCGGGCGCTCGCCCTCTACGACATCAAGGACGAGGCCGAATACAGGGCGCTGGAGAGCGCCCGCACGGTCGCCCACACCGACGACACGCGCCAGCTCACCGCGCTCGCCATCGCCGCCACCCGCGCCGACATCATCTGCCTGCAGGAGATCGACAATCTCGAGGCGCTGAAGGCGTTCGAGTACGGCTACCTGTTCAAGATGATAGGCTCCGGCTACCGCGAAAAATACCTGGCGACCGGCAATGACGGGCGCGGCATCGACGTGGCGGTGATGACGCGGCCGGAGACGGCGGACGGCGAGCCGATCCAGTTCGTGCGCATGACCAGCCACGCGCACGTCACCTTCGCCGAGTTCGGCCTGCACACGCCCGAACTCGCCGCGCTCGGCATCGAGGCGCACGAGCGCATCTTCCGCCGCGACTGCCTGGAGCTCGACTTCCGCATCGGCGGCCGGCCGTTCACGCTCTATGCCGTGCACTTCAAGTCGATGGGCAGCCCGCGCAACGGGCTGACCGGGCGCGAGGCGACCATGCCGGTGCGCATGGCGGAAGCCGCGGCGGTGCGGCGCATCGTCGAGGACCGCTTCGGCAAGGACCACGCGGCCAACAAGCTGTGGGCGATCTGCGGCGACATGAACGACTATCGCGAGCGGCTCGTCATCGACGGCGACGCGTTTGGCGGCGGATACCGCTTCACCCGCGTAGAGGAGCAGAGCTCCTGCGTCGACGCGCTGCTTTCCGGCGGCTTCGCCGAGAACGTGGTGGCCCGCCTGCCGGAGATGGAGCGCTGGACGCTCTACCACACGCGCGGGCCGCAGGAGCGGCACCTGTGCCAGCTCGACTACATCCTCCTGTCGCGGCGGCTGGCCGATACCAATGCGCTGGCGAGGCCCGACATCGTGCGCAACGGCCAGCCCTACCGCACGCTCTTCCCCGAAGGGCAGGACGTGCCGCGCTATCCGCGCACCGGCTGGGACCGGCCCAAGGCCTCCGACCACTGTCCGGTGGCGATCACGCTGAACCTGATCTGACCGCCATGCGCCTCGACCTGCCCGCCGGCCGCATCTTTCCCGTCCCGTCCTGCACCTTGCGGCTCGATCCGGCCCCGCATGCGCTGGAGAGGGCGGCGGGCGCCGAGATCGACGCCAACTGGCTGGCCGAGAAGCGGGCGCGGCCGGCGATCCATGACGGGCAGGTGGCGCTGTTCTCGCGGCTTTCCTGGGACGGCGCGGCGCTGACCGGCACCTGCCACATCGTGCGCTACGCGACGTTCCTCTACTGGCGCGGCGGCGGCCGGCGCGAGATGGCGACGCATCTCTACGCCCATGCGGTGCTGGCCGCGGCGGACGGGCCGCTGGTCGCGGTGCGCATGGGCAGCCACACGGTCAATGCGGGCCGCATCTATTTCGCCGCCGGTTCGCTGGATCCGGACGATTTTCGCGACGGCACCGCCGATCTCGACGCCAACATGCGCCGCGAGGTGATGGAGGAGACCGGGCTCGACCTCGCCGGGATGCGGGCCGACCCCACCCTGCACGCGCTGGCGCTCGACAGCGGCACCGCGGTGCTGCGCCGCTACGTCTCGCCGCTCCCGGCGGCCGAGATCGTCGAGCGGGTGGCCGCGCATGTCGCGGCCGAGGCCGATCCCGAGATCACCGGCGCCGTCGTCATCGACCGGCCGCGGCCAGCCATCGCGGGCCTCGCGGCGCAGATGCCGGCCATCCTCGACTGGCATTTTGCCAATCCTCCGGCCTGAGGCGGCGGCGGGGTCTCGCCTCGGCGGCCGGGAATGCTAGATTCCGGTTTTCGACTATCGAGGGAGGAAAATCGTGGACGCGACGGATCGTGCGGAGCAAAGCGGGGCCAGCCAGAATTTCGGCACGGCGGGGCTGGCGCCGATGGCGCGGCCGAGCCGCATCACCCGTATCCTGATGGGCGTGGTGGCCTGGGCCGAGCGGCTCAACCTCAGATATTCCAAAGTGGGCAACCCGCCGGTCTACGACCCGGCCACGTTCCCGTGGGTGAAGGAGGTCGAGAAGGACTGGCGGCTGATCCGCGCCGAGCTCGACCGCGTGCTGCTGCGCCAGTCGGAGCTGCCGTCCTTCCAGGAGATCTCGGCCGACGTGCGGACGATCTCGACCGACAACCACTGGAAGACCTTCTTCCTCGTCGGCTTCGGCGTGAAGTCGGAGCAGAACATCCGCCAGTGCCCCGACACGTGGCGGATCCTGCAGCGCATCCCCGGCCTCAAGACGGCGATGTTCTCGATCTTCGAGCCGGGCAAGCACCTGCCGGCGCATCGCGGGCCCTACAACGGCGTGCTGCGCTTCCATCTCGGCCTGATCGTGCCCGAGCCGCGCGAGAAGATCGCGATCCGCGTCGACAGGCAGGTCTGCCACTGGGAGGAGGGCAGGGCGCTGGTCTTCGACGACGCCTACGAGCACGAGGCGTGGAACCACAGCGACAGGACGCGGGTGGTGCTGTTCGTCGACTTCGTCAAGCCGCTGCGGTTTCCGGCGAGCCTCGTCAACTGGCTGCTGATGAACATCGCCGTGTTCACGCCCTTCATCCGCGAGGGGCTGGACAACCACAAGGCCTGGGAGAAGCGCTTCTACGCCGAGGCCGAGGCGCTGCGGAACCGGTGAGGGCGCCGCCCCCTGCCGCCCGATGCGGCGTTGCCGGATGACGCGGCGTCATTAAACTCGGCGAATCCGCACGATTCGCCGGGGGAAAAGCGTGCTCTCGATCTTTGAACTCGCGACGCTGCTTCTGGCGCTGTCGGCCGCGTTCGGCTGGCTCAACGTGCGCTGGCTCGCACTGCCGCACACGATCGGCCTGCTGGTGATGGGGCTCGGCTCCTCGCTGATCCTGCTGCTCATCCAGCAGATCGTGCCGGGTGTCGACATCACCACCAGCCTGCAATCGGCGATCGGCCAGATCGACTTCTACGGCACGATCATGAACGGGCTGCTCGCCTTCCTGCTGTTCGCGGGCGCGCTGCACGTCGATTTCGACGCGCTGAGAAACGAGAAATGGCCGATCGCCTTCATGGCGACGGCCGGCGTCGTCGTCTCGACCGTGGTCGTGGCGGCCTGCCTGTGGTGGGCGGCGGGCCTGATCGGCATCCAGATCCCCTTCGCCTGGGCGCTGGTGTTCGGCGCGCTGATCTCGCCGACCGACCCGGTGGCGGTGCTGAGCCTGCTCAAGACCATCGACGTGCGCGAATCGCTGAAGGCCAAGATCGCCGGCGAATCGCTGTTCAACGACGGCGTGGCGGTGGTGGCCTTCTCGCTGCTGGTGGCGGCGGCCGTCGCGACCGCCGGCGAGAACGAGCACCCGCTCAGCCTGTGGCATATCGCCGAGCTGTTCTTCCACGAGGGCGTCGGCGGCGCGCTGTTCGGCCTCGTCATGGGCTGGCTCGCCTTCCGCGCCATGGCGGCGATCGACGATCACGTCGTCGAGGTGCTGATCTCGATCGCGGTGTGCGCGCTGACCTATGCGCTCAGCCTGCGGCTGCACGTCTCCGGGCCGATCGCGGTGGTGGTGGCGGGCCTGCTGATCGGCAACCAGGGCGTCGAGTTCGCGATGAGCGAGAAGGTGCGCGACTACATGTTCGCCTTCTGGGAGATCGTCGACGAGGTGCTGAACTCGGTGCTGTTCCTGCTGATCGGGCTGGAGGTGCTGGTGCTCACCTTCGATGCCGCCCATATCGGCCTGATGGCGATCGCCATCCCCGTCGTGCTCGTCGGCCGGCTGGTCTCGGTGTCGAGCCCGCTGCTGCTGAGGCCGATGCGGAAGTCGTTCGGCGTCGGCGCGATCCCCGTGCTGACATGGGGAGGCCTGCGCGGCGGCGTCTCGGTGGCGCTGGCGCTGTCGCTGCCCGACAGCGACTACAAGCCGCTGCTTCTGGCCGCCACCTACGCCGTCGTCATCTTCTCCATCGTCGTGCAGGGCCTGACGGTGAAGAAGCTGATCGCGCGGGTGATGGGGCCGGACACGGCCTGACCACCGGCCGCGCGGCCCGCTATTCGTGCCGCAGCGCGTCGATCGGGTCGAGGCGGGCGCCGCGCAGCGCCGGGAAGAAGCCGAAGACGACGCCGATGAGCGCCGAGAAGCCGACCGACAGCGCGATCACCGCCATGCTCGGCACGAAGGGGATGGAGAGCGCCAGCGTGGCGCCGCCGGCCAGCGCCAGCCCGAGCACGATGCCGATCAGCCCGCCGAGGATGGACAGCACCGTCGCCTCGACGAGGAACTGGATCAGGATGTGCTGCTCGTGCGCGCCGATGGCGAGCCGGATGCCGATCTCGCGCGTGCGCTCGGTGACCGAGACGAGCATGATGTTCATGATGCCGATGCCGCCGACCAGCAGGCTGACGCCGGCGAGCGCGCCGAGCATGCCGGTCATGACCGTCGTCGTGCTGGTCATGGCGTCGGCGATCTGGGTCATGTCGCGCACGTCGAAATTGTCGGCCGTGCCGGGGTGGATGCGGCGGGTCTGGCGCATGATGCCCTGAATATCCTCCAGCACCTCGGTGGTGGAGACGCCGTCCTGCGCTGCGACGAAGATCGCGTCGATGTCGCGGTCGCCGGCGATACGCCGCTGGAAGGCGGCGAGGGGCATCATCACGACGAGGTCCTGGTCCTGGCCGAAGCCGGAGGTGCCCTTGGCCTCCAGCACGCCGACGATGCGGCAGGTGGTGCGGCCGACGCGGATCAACTGGCCGTCGGGGTCGCCGGCGCCGAAGAACTCGCTGCGCACGGTCTGGCCGACGACGCAGACGCCGGCGCCGCCATGCGTCTCCGATTCGCTGAAGAGCCGGCCCGACGCGATGTTCCAGTCGCGCGCGGTGAAATATTCGGGCGTCGTGCCGGTGACCTCGGCGGCGAGGTTGAGGGCGCCGGAGACGAGGCGCGCCTGCTTGGAGGCCGCAGGCGCCACCGCCTTGACGTCGTGCAGCCCGGCCGTGAGCGCCTCGACGTCTTTCTCCTCCAGCGCGCGGGGCGTGAAGTCGGCGCTGCCGCCGCGCGGCGGGCGCGCGGCGCGCACGACGAGCAGGTTGGAGCCGAGCTTGGAGATGTCCTGCTTGACCTTCTCCGTGGTGCCGGAGCCGATGGTGATCATGGCGATGACGGCGGCGACGCCGATGACGATGCCGAGCAGCGTCAGGAACGAGCGCAGCGCGTTGCGGCGGACGGAACGGAGCGCGAGGCGGACGGTTTCCCAGAACATCAGGCGGCCTCCGCCTTGAGGCTGTCGGAGACGATGTGGCCGTCGAGGAAGGAGACGATCCGGTCGGCGTAGCCGGCGATGTCGGCCTCGTGGGTGACCATCAGGACGGTCAGGCCCTGCTCGCGGTTCAGCTCGGTGAGCAGCTCCATGATCTCGTGGCTGCGGGCGGTGTCGAGGTTGCCGGTCGGCTCGTCGGCGACGAGCAGAGCAGGGCGGGTGACGATGGCGCGCGCGATCGCCACGCGCTGCTGCTGGCCGCCCGACAGCTCGGCCGGCGTGTGGTCGGCGCGGCCTTCGAGGCCGACTTGGCGCAGCGCCTCCAGCGCCAGCTCGCGGCGCTCGCGCGCCGGCGCGCTGCGGTAGACGAGCGGCAGCTCGACGTTCTCCACCGCGGTGGTGCGCGGCAGGAGGTTGTAGCCCTGGAAGACGAAGCCGATGAAGCGGTTGCGCAGCACGGCGCGGCGGCCGCGGTCGAGGCGGCCGGCGTCGATGCCGTTGAAGGCGTAGGTGCCGCGGGTCGGCGTGTCGAGGCAGCCGATGATGTTCATAGCGGTCGACTTGCCCGAGCCGGACGGACCCATGATGGCGAGGAACTCGCCGGCCTGCACGGCGAGGTCGACGCCGGCCAGCGCGTTCACCTGCGCCTCGCCCATGCCGTAGGTCTTCCAGACCCTGTCGAAGGAGATCAGCGGCGCGGCGGCCATGGTCAGGACCCCCGCGCGGCGGTCCGTGCGATGCCGGTGATGACCTGGTCGCCTTCGTTCAGCCCGCTCAGGATCTCGGTCATGTCGCCGGCGGTGGCGCCGACCTTGACCGAGCGGCGCGCCGGCTGGCCGTTCTCCAGCACGTAGATAGTGCGCGCGCCGGCCGCGCCGGCGTCGGCGGGGCGCCGGCCGCCACCGGGCGGGCCGAAGCGCGGCATGAACAGGTCGCGGATCGAAAACGAGCGGCGCTGGGTGACGGGCGGGGTGAAGCGGAAGGCGGCAGAGGGCGCCAGCAGCACGCCGCTGGCTTCGCGCGTGACGATGTTGACGGAAGCCGTCATGCCCGGCCGCAGCAGCAGCTCGTGATTGTCGACGGCGAGCTCGGCCTGATAGGTGACGACGCCCTCGGTGGTGACCGAGGCGTAGGAGATGTCGCGGATGGTGGCGTCGAAGCGCCGCTCGGGGAAGGCGTCGACGGTAAAGCGCGCCTTCTGCTCCTTCGCGACCGTGCCGATGTCGGCCTCGTCGATCGCGGCGTTGAGCTGCATCGTCTCAAGGTCCTCGGCGATGACGAACAGCACCGGCGCCGACATGGACGCCGCGACGGTCTGGCCGGGGTTGACGGAGCGGGTGAGCACGATGCCGTCGATCGGCGCGTAGATCGTGCTCTTCTCCAGATCGGCCTGCTGGAGCTTGAGGTCGGCCTGCGAGACGGCGAGGTTGGCCTCGGCGGTCTCGACCGCGCTCCGGGCGCGGTCGCGCGCGGCGGTGGCCGTGTCGAGCGCCTGGTCGGTGGAGAGCCCGCGGCCGGCGAGCTGGGCGGCGCGCTGGTAGGCCTGCTCGGTCTCCTTCAACGTGATGTTGGCGTCGGTGACCTTGGCCGCGGCGGCCTTGACGCTCGCCTCGGCGCGCTCGACCTGCGCGGAGATGCGGGTGGTGTCGAGCTGGGCCAGCACCTGGCCCTTCTTGACGCGCTGGTTCTCGTCGACGCCGACGGAGCGCACCACGCCCGACAGCTCGCTCGACACGTCGACCTGGGTCAGCGGCTGCAGCGTGCCGGTGGCGGCGACCTCCACCACCATGTCGCCGCGCTCGGCGGGCTGGGCGGTGTAGCGGACGACCGGCTCGGTGCGGCCGAAGAAGGCGTAGTAGCCGCCGCCGGCCGCGGCCAGCAGGACGAGCAGCACGAGCAGCCAGCGGCCGCGCCGCGGCCGCGCCTTGCCGCCCGGCCCGATGCCGAGCGCGGCCTGCATGTCGGCGGGCGCGACCGGGTCGGGCTTCCTGACGATCTGTTCCATGCGCGCGCGTCGCTCCGAATCCGCGGTCCCTTCATCGACACAAATCGTGCCAGACCCCCTCGATTACAAATTAAATATTGGCCATCTTCCGGCCGTCACCAACCGGAACACGGCAGGCACGGGCATGGAAGGCCGCAAATACCAGATCTACGACGTGTTCACGCGCGAGCCGCTGGCGGGCAACCCGCTGGCCATCGTGCACGACTGCGACGGGCTCGACGGGAAGGCGATGCAGAGGATCGCGCGCGAGTTCAACCTGTCGGAGAGCGTGTTCGTGCTGCCGCCGCGCCAGCCGGGCCATGCCGCGGCGATCCGCATCTTCACGCCGAACTTCGAGATGCCGTTCGCCGGCCATCCGACGGTGGGCAGCGCTGTGGCGCTGGCCGAGCTGCGCGGGACGGGCGACACGGCGATCCTGGTGCTGGAGGAGAAGATCGGCGACGTGCGCTGCGCCGTCTCGCGCACCGACGGCGCGGTCTTCGCCGAGTTCGACCTGCCGCAGATGCCGGTGCGCCAGACGCTGGCGGCCGAGCCGGGCGTCG